>MWFF01000139.1 GCA_002071485.1 Verrucomicrobia bacterium ADurb.Bin006
GCCCAGAGCGGGAGCTGGCTCTGGAGAGCAGCAGGAGCTTGCGCGCAGGGTCGGCGGGTGCGCTTCTGCGCTGGCGGTAGCCCGATGAGCCCACGAGCCTGCAGCTTGAGCAGCAACGTGCGCGCCGCCATGTCCTTGAGACGTCCGGCCGCGTTGCGCCAGTTCCACACTTCACACAGGTACTGCGAGAGGGCCGTGCGATGCCAGGCCGGATGCTGCTCGATCAGAGCCTGCAACCACGCCAGATCATCGCCCGTGAGCGTGCGGCCCTGGACGCGGATCGGTTCCACTGCGCCAACGATTTACCCCAGTGGCCGTTTCGAGTTCAGCAAAAAAATGTCCAAACTCCAGAGCCGGCTGCAAGCCGGCGCTCGCTGTGCGTTCTCGAGGGCGCGCGTGCCCGAGCGACTCCGTCGTGCGTGCGCGGAATGCCCACGTCACCGGACCTGCAATGTGAGCGTCCCCACGCCGGGCCGCTCGAAAGGCCCGGGCGTCGGATTCCTCCGATTGCGCGCTTTGCCGAAGTAGTCCTTGTCCACTTCGAGAGGCGAGCTGTCCGGGTTTTCGTATGCCAGCCCGGGAATCTTCGCTCGTCCCAGCAGCGCAGTGCTCACCGGCGCAGTGTTGGCGTCCCGCAATTCGCGACCAACGGTGAGATCGAGAAAGTAGTGTCCGTCCCGCTGAGCGAGGCTGACCTGCGGGTTGTGCTTCTCGCGCACAACGGGATTGGCCTCTTGGGCGTACGGACGCGCCCCGTGGTAGTAAACGTTGCCGCCGGTTCGGAGCGGAAACTCGCGGCTATCGTACACCCAGAGCCCATAGCCACCCCGCCACTCGGGGTCTTTGCGGGGCGAGATGCCCTCGCTTGCCGAGGCCGGGCCGTTGCCGACGAGGATGTTGTTATAGAAACGATTGTCGCCGCCCTTGATATTGGCCAGGCTGGCGACCTCGGTCGTGTGGGCCGGATGATACGGTGTTTCGCGGCTCGGCTCGGGCCGGCTGACGATTTTGCCTCCAAAGAGATTGTGCGCATAGGCCCCCCCCTCCGACATGTCGAGCAGACTCACCGCCGAGAGGAACAGGTTGTTATCGACCAGGAACGGGCCGTGATTCACCTCGACAAACAAATCCTGGCCTGCGTTCTCGTGAAAGAGGTTTCCCGAGACCCGCGTCCCCTGCGCCATCCAATCGAGCCAGAGGCCCAGACACGTCCGATGAATGTGGTTGCGCTGAATGACGCAGTCGATGGCCGCGTGGAACTTGATCCCGGCCATCTCGGCGCCCGAGAATAGCCGCCGCACATGAATGTCGTGGATGGTGTTGTCCGACACGGTGCTGAACGCCGCTCCCAGGCTGCCGACGATGCCCGCCTGTTCGCAATGAGAGATCGTGTTCCGCCGGACGACGTGGTGTCCGATCGTCGCCTTGTTCCAGCCGTTGGCCAGGGCGCGCTCGATGGTCTTGACGTATCCCTCGGCCGTGTTGGCCGAAGTGTTGTCGTACTGATCCCCGTACTTGCCCAGGGCTATGCCCGAACAGGTCGAATGGCTGACCGTGTTGTCCTCGATCACCCAGCCCTTGCTCCAATGCGTGCCGATCAATCCCACCTGCTCGGCGGTCGGCGGCGCCCACGGCGTAGCCGCCTGCCGCAGCGCGAACCCGCGCACGGTGATGAAGTTCCGACCCGGCTTGTCCGGGTAGAACACCGTGCGGCGGACGTTGATCTCGACGCACCGCTCGTTCGGGTTCACGCCCTTGAACTGCGCCCAGAGAGTCGTCTCGGTCTCGCTGACCCGGGCGAACCAGAGCTGCGGGTTGATCGGACGGGGCATCGAGGCGCCCGGTTTGCGGCTCTTGAAGACGAGGCAGACCGATCTGACCCCGCTGATCGGCTTGATGGCGGCATTGAAGGAGGACCACGCCTGCCAGCCGCCCGTGTTCGGGATCGGACAAACGCCCAGCACCTCGCCATCGGGCGCGCCAAGTCGGATTTCGATGAGCCCGCCGTCCGTTGCCGACGCGGCGCGCAGTTCGAGTTGTTCGGTGCGCGACCCGAAATCGATCGCGTCGTAGCGCACCCAGTGTCCATGCGCAATCCACCCGATACAGTCGCCGCCTTCCTCGCACGCGGCGTTCTGCGTCCCTTGCTTCGCCGCAAAACGCGTCGCGGGAATGCGCCCTTCGCTGCCGGAGCCCTTGCCCGGGCGCAGCCAGGCCACATTCAGGAGGTAGTCCGGATCGCCCCCGCTCATCCACGCGGGAGCCGTGCCGGCGGGGAGCATGAGGTCCTCGAATTGGGCGGCCTCGGTCAGCCACTCGCCGTCGAGATAGACCGCGCCGGTGTGATGGGGGCGGCCTCGGGGATCGAACCAGTCTCCACGAATTGGATCGTCGTAGGGATTGAATCCGCCGAAATACGCATTAGTCAGACTCACTTTCCACACATCGTCCTGAACCCGCACCCAGTTCTTCACGATCTCCGAGCCTTTGATCTCGACCCGTTCGCCCGGCGCCGCCCGATAGACGATGCGCTCTTCGTCCGATGCGCCGCCCCGGGGCGGATTGACCCGCTCGCGATACACGCCTTCGTGCACCGTGATCACATCGCCCGGCTGCGCCAGATTGGCGGCACGCTGGATCGACCGGAGCGGCGAGGACTTCGTGCCGGGATTGGCGTCGTGGCCGTGCATGGCGACGTGAAGTTCCACCGCGCGAGCCGCGTGCGACCCCAGCAGCAGGGCGGGAACAACAAGCGAGAGAGAGAGGACGGCATTCATGGTTGACACCGTTCGTACACGGAAGCCGCCCGTTTGACAATTATCGAGTCGGGCTTGGGACTTGCCGTCACCAGGCCCATCGGGTAGCTTCGCGCCACGTTCCAGAAACCGACAACCACCCTGACTCCGCTGCCCGTAGCCCACCGCGAACTCCAGGTGGCGTCGCGGAAGCGCACCACGTTCCGGGTGCGTGTCTACGCCGCTCTGGTCGCCTTTGTCATCGGGACCGGGTTTCTCCTCCTGACGGCAATCGACCTGCCAGTCTCGGGGCCCGCGATGCCCGGGAATGCCCTGTTTGGAGTCCTGACGTGGCTGAGCCTGGCCGCCGCGTTGTCGGCGGGTTTGTTTCTCACCTCGGATTGCGTCAGCGAGGAGAAACGCGAGGGCACGCTCGGTTTGCTGTTTCTGACGAGCCTCCGTGGGTACGACATCGTGGCGGGGAAACTGCTGGCCACTTCGATCCGGGGGTTCCACGCGCTGCTGGCGATCGTGCCGGTCCTTGCGATCACCCTGCTCATGGGAGGCATCACCGGACTGCGATTCGCCAAGACATCCGTCGCTCTCGTGGCCGCGTTTCTCGCCTCGCTGGCGGTTGGACTGTTCGTGTCCGCGCTCAGCCGGGATTCGCAGAAGTCGATGATCGCCACACTGGTCCTGATTCTCGTGTTGGCGGGCGGCGGGCCCGCCGCCGATGAAATCATCGCCGCGGTCCGGCAGCGTCCGTCCGAGCCGATGCTGGGTCTGACAAGCCCGGTTTCCTTGTTCGTCATGGCGGGGGATTCGGGCCGGGCGCCGTTTTGGAGCGGACTGCTCGGCAACGCCATCGTGGCCGGACTTCTCCTGGGTCTGACCGCGGTCCTCATCCGGCACACGTGGCAGCAGCGCGCCCCGGCGCGTCCGCGCCGGGTACAGACCTGGATGCAGTGGTGGCGGTTTGGCGGGACTGAACGGCGCATGGCGCTGCGCCAGCGTTTGCTCGATGTGAATCCAGTCCTTTGGCTGGCCTGTCGGGAGCGCTGGCAGGCCGTGTCGCTCTGGGTCCTGGCTCTCCTGCTGGTTGGGGCATTCGCGGCTCTCTTCATCGATTCGAGCGGGGGGGTGCTGGAGATTGCGTGGCATTTCCTGGCCATCCCGGTGATCCTGCTGCTCTACCTGGGAACGGCCTCGGAAGCCACCCGCCTGTTTGTTGAAGCGCGCCGCAGCGGTCTCCTCGAGTTGATGTTGTCCACGCCGCTCTCGGCTCGCCGGATTCTCGAGGGGCAGTGGCGCGCCTGGCTGCGCCTGTTTGGAGTGCCGCTGGGGCTGTGCCTGGCAACCCTCTGGGTCGGGATGGCTCTGGTTCAGCACATGACCTGGAGCCAGATGGCGATCGCCGCGCGAGCCGCCCCGATCCCCGGCGGAGCCACGAATGTGGTGACGGCGACCAACCAGACCTCCGGCGTCGCAACCACGCCCATGGGTGGCTCCAGGCCGGCGGCCGTGGCCGCGGCGCTCGGGGGCTTCAACCCGCCGGGGATCGCGGTGGCCTTGGCCATGGCCTCGGCCTCGATCCTGACTGTGGCCGCCAACCTGGCCGCCCTCGGCTGGTTCGGCCTCTATATGGGACTCACCTCGAAGAGCGCGAATCTCGCCACCTTGAAGACGATTGTGTTCGTCCAGGTCATCCCCTGGTTCGTCATTGCCTTCGCCTCGGCGCTGGCAATCCCGCTGCTCTGGCTGCCACAGGCCATCGCGGGAGCCCAACTGACACCCGGTGCGATGATGCTCTGGTTTCCGCTCATCGCCACCGCTGTGAATACCCTGCTTTACCTGGCCAAAGACGCCGCATTCATCCTCTATGCAAAGGGAAAATTGAAGTCCGAATTGCGCGGCGGCTGCACCCGGGCAGTTGGAAGAGTGCCACCACCCGGCTGCACAGCCTGAAACAGAAACGAGAGCAGCAGGGCGCACAGTCATTGTTGTAGTTTGACAACTCCTACGCCAAACCGCGTCACGCAGCCTTGCCGAAGCAACACAGTTGTTCAGCGTCCAGGGCCAGCCGAAGCCCGCGACCGCTACGCCACCGCCGCCACCAGAAGCTGAGTTACCGACGACCGTGCAAATGTTCAAATCACAGGTGGCTGCACCGCCGCCCTCCCCCGCCGAGTTGCCGGTAAGGAGACAGTGGTTGATTCAGGCAACTTGATTCAGCTTGACATGCCTCCCTCTGCGTGTTTGCGTGTGCGCTACAGAGCGTGGAAAAGAGAGAAAGAGAAGTGGCGCGGGCCGAACAGCGGATGCTTCGGAAGGAGGACAAGATGTCAGACGCGTCTGCACTGCGACAGAACGGTGCACATCACAAGATACTCAGGCGCCTGAGCCGTACTGGACGGAGCTGGAGCCTGTGTCTGGGCTTGGTGGGGCTTGCTTTGCTGTGGACCGGCAGCCCAAAGGCACAAACATCCGATCAGGTCGCGACTGATCCCACGGGACCCGCTGGTTCGGCTATGCTGGCCGGTCCCGCGGACGGCTCGACTCCTTTGAGCCCGATATCGCCAGCGGCTGTCCCCAATGACACTCGGCGAACAGGCGCCTTCTATTCGCTCCAGCGTCCCAAGTATCCGCCTTTCCCGGTGAATCCGTTCCCGGAATTGCCCGTTTACTGGATCGGCGACAACTCCTGGATCTATGATGACCGCGCCGTGGATTACGAGCAACTCGCGCGCGAGGCGCAGGCGTGGGCCGAGGCCCTCGCGGCGGAAGCGGCCCTGCTCCAGGAGCCGAGCCAGCAGACGCTGCTCCTCGGCGGTCCATACCTCTCCGTGCTCATCGCCAAGGAACCGACGAACACCTTCGCCACCTTGACCGTGACCAACTGCGTGTACGGCCACCAGCACCTGGTCCTGAGCAAGACGAACCTCAGCGATTCCTACTGGAATTCGGAGTTCCTCTTCACTGGTCCATGGGAAGGGGTGAGGACATTCGCGGTGCCGACCACGCTGCCGATGAAGTTCCTCGAAGCCGTCGAACTCGCGAACACAAACGCGATCGTGTCGATACAGCGAGTGGCCGACGCCGTGGAGCCCCCCGGACCTGGCGGCTGGTTCCAACTGAGCAGGTCGGCTCCCGAGGGGCCCCTCTGCCTGCCCTGACGGTCTGCTACGCCATCGGCGGCACCGCATCGAATGGGGTGGACTACATCACGCTCTCCGGCGCGGCCACCATTCCTGAGGGCTTTACCACGGCCGATATCGAGGTCAGCCCGTATCAGGACGCTTTGCTCGAGTGGGACGAAACCGTCGCCCTCACCCTGCACCCGACCAACAGCTATTTCCTCGACCCGGATCATCCGGCAGCAACCCTCTGGCTGTTCGACACCGCCAGTGTGACCCAGCAGTTCACGCAGGTGGTGCAGTGCCCCGGGCCGGTCAGCGTGGAGCATAACCCCTACACCAACTCGCTGATCGTCTCATACAACTTTTGGAGTGGCGGCATCCCGCGCAATTTCACCAACTATACGGTCAACGGAAACGGAACACCCTGGACGGGCATCCAAGGCCTGGGGACCGACGTCTGTCCCGAGTTGCACTTTGCCACCGTCAAGGCTTCCCTCAGCAACTTCGTCGCCGGGGACATGTACTTCGGGATCGGCCCCATTACAAACAGCACCACCACCAATGCTTTCACACGCGTTGCCTGGGTCTCAGCGAACGGCACCACGACCAACCTGTCGTGGGCGACACTGACCGATGCCACCGACCAGGAGACATGTCCGGTCACCGGCGCGCTCTACGTTGACCAGACCGGCATCTTTGAGCATGATTTAATTGTAGTGACTGGCAATGGCCTTGACAATGGCGGCCATGTGTGGCGCGTCAAGGCTCAGCCGGGCGGCGCTTCGGGCAGCAAGACCCTATTTGCCAGCATCCCGGGGGCTCCCAGCTTGGAGGGCGTGATCACTCTGCCTGACAACTTCCAGAAATATGGCCCGCTGGCAGGGAGGATGATCACCAGCTCCAAATGGGTGGAACCGCCGCTTCTGTATGCAATTGACCCCAACCACGACATCACATCATTGCCCGTGGACATCATTTATCCTGAGGACCTTGACATCATCCCGACGGACGCCAACGGGAACTGCTCGCAGGACCTCTACTGCTCGGCAACGGTGGATGACTGCATCTATCGGCTCCCCAAAGAAGCACTTGCTGCTTGCGGCGGGGACATTCTGATCACTGATGCCGGCGAGGTGGTCGGCGGAGCGAAGTTGGTCGTTTTCCACTGGGATGCCACCAATGTCGCCTTTCTGAGGAAGACGATCTTCCACCCGGCTGGGCTCGGAACCGGTATCTTCGAGCACGTCTGCTTCGCCCCCATCAGCCTGCAGGCACTATCTCCGTAACCTATGAGAACACGATTGTTTCTGATTCTGATCATGGTGGCGGCAGTCACCCGTAGTGCACGGTCACAGGGTTACTTCGTCATCGACCAGCAATCTGCTGGCGAAGACAGTCCCACAGAGTTCGGTTCGCCGCTGCAGCCCCCTAGTTTCCCGGTCGCCCAGTCGTTCACTCCAGTGTTCTCTTCCATTGATTTCGTGCGACTGAAACTGATGACCGCCAGGGGAGGTCTGGGTCTCCCTGCGTACGTCGATGTCCGTCTCTGGTCTGGTTGGCCGTCTGGCCGACAGCTCGCCATGTCGGAGCTGGAGGAGATCCCGTATGGCTTCCTTGGATATGCAGTGTTTCGTTTCCAGACTCAGGTCGCGCTCACCCCTGGGGCCACGTATTTCATCGAGGCAGTCTGCCAAGGCGAACAAGGCGCCTTCTGGCTCGCGGATCTCCGGCTCGGGTACCCGGGCGGCATGGCCTGGAGTGGAGCCACCGCGCGGCCTAGCGTGGACTTCTGGTTCCAGGAGGGGATCGTAGTGCCCGAGCCGACGACCGCGGCGCTGTTGCTGGTCGGTCTGATGGCGCTCGGCGCCGCGAAATGGTTGCGGAGGGAAACCCGGAACGTACCGCATTCTTAAGTAAAGGGGTCCCGTAAAGGGGTCGGTCCCGGAATTCATGAAACCAGCCCTTCGAGATGCGATCGCTACGCCGTGACGGAAGGTCGCCAGGCGCAGCTCGACCGCAACGGCCAGCGCCCGATTGGACTCTTGATTATCGCTTGTGAGAACTGACCCATTTTCTCCGCGGGTCGCGATGTCGTAGACGTACCGGAGGACGGTGTAAACGTCGTTTTCATGCCAATAGATGCGTGATGACGGCAAGCAAAGTGTCCCGGTTCTGCCGAGCCTGTTGCAGGTACTCGACGATCCGGTTTGCCGCCAAGACCGCTACGGCTTCACGACGAGTTTCGCGGCGTCGGCCAAATCTATCGCGATGAGCTTCTGAGCGCTTTTCTCGGCAGGCCAGCCTTCGATGCCCGCAGATAACTGTCGTAGGAAGCACTCTGAGGTGGACCCCAAGTGTTGGACCACGGAATCGAGAGTTTAAGTTAGGCTTTCCGGAGTCGCTGAGATCGTTGTTGTTGTCTTCTGTTCCGTTCTTTTCGATCCAGTTGGAGAAGAGAAAGTGATAACCCAACGTCATCCCTTTCCCCTCTCCGTCTCTTCGGGCACACTCTCTATAACTCATGGTGCCCGCTTCGTTCAAGCCCAAACGGCTGGCCGTGCTCCATGGCCGTCGGGGTCCAGGTAGTACTGCGCCGGCGTTGCATAGTTGAGCGCCTGATGCGGGCGTTGGTTGTTGTACTCCGCAAACCAACGGGCCAAGCCCCGTCCGGCCGCCAGGCCGTCCCCGTAATCTTGCAGGTAGATGTCTTCGTATTTGACGCTGCGCCAGAGCCGCTCG
>MWFF01000140.1 GCA_002071485.1 Verrucomicrobia bacterium ADurb.Bin006
CGTGATCTCAGCTACCACGACTCCTACCACCATCACCCTCACTTGCTTCTCGATCTAAGTCCGACAGGCTGCTAGTGCTTTCACACTCAAGGTGGCCGACTGGCCTGGCATCCGGACTTGACTCACCGGCTGAATCGAGATGATCGGTTCAATCACGGTTAGGCGCGCGACGAGGCTGCTGCGGCTGCCCGAGGCGTTGGCCACGACGACGCTGTAGTTCGCTTCATCCGCCCGCAGTACGTTCCGCAAGGTCAGGGTCGGCGTGGCCGCCCCCGTCACACGGCTCTCATCCGGCACGACAAGGCCGTCCTTATGCCATTGGTAGCTCAGTGGCCCCATGCCACCCGCCACAACGTCGAAGCGGGCTGTGTCACCGGCCCGGATCGTCTGGCTGATCGGCCGCGACACCCAGACCCTAGTTCCCAGATAGTCCTCTACGAACCAACCGGAGGAGTTCATATAGCCTCCGGTTACAGCGCCGCGGGCTCTCACGGTGGCGTCGGCAGAGACGGAAACGGCCTTCAATTCCCAGCCGCCTGATTGACCATCGGGCGCGCCGGGAATGCGCTCGCCCACGCCGAGAGGCGTCCAGGTCAGACCATCGTCCGAGCCTTCAAAGGTAGCACGCCACACTTCCGGGTTGCTTCCGCCCCGCAGCCAGGTGATGGTCGCGCCGTCGTATGAGAGGCTTTGCGTGGCCGGAATGGTGTTGTTCACCCGCCCAATGTGCTTGCGGGCTTGGCCACCTATTGTGTCGAAAGCGCCCCCCACCAAGATCATTCCATCCGCTTGCACCGCTACCGAACGCACACTACTGCTTGCTGCGGGATCGAACTCATTGTCGAGCGTCCCGTCCGCGTTCAGCCGCCCGATGTACTTGCGCGGTTGCCCACCCAGCGTGATGTAGAGTCCTCCGACCAGAATCCTGCCGTCCGTCTGCACCGCCAGCGAATACACGTCGGCGTTAGCTCCAGAGTCGAATCCGTTGTCCAGCGTCCCGTCCGGATTCAGCCGGCCAATGTGGTCGCGCGGCTGCCCGCACAGCGTGGTGAAAAAGCCACCCACAAGAATCTTCCCGTCTCCCTGCACCGCCAGCGGGACCACAATGTCGTTGGCTTCTGGATTGAAGCCGTTGTCCAGAGTCCCGTCTGCATTCAACCGTCCAATGCACCTGCGCGGCTGCCCCCCAAGCGTGCTGAAGCGGCCCCCCACCAGGATCCTGCCGTCCGTCTGCACCGCCAGCGAATACACGTCGGCGTTAGCTCCAGAGTCGAATCCGTTGTCCAGCGTCCCGTCCGGATTCAGCCGGCCAATGTGGTCGCGCGGCTGCCCGCACAGCGTGGTGAAGCTACCGCCGACCAGAATCTTGCCGTCGGCCTGCACGACCAGAGAATACACGCGGGCGTTAGCTTCCGACTCGAACCCGCTGTCCAGCGTCCCGTCTGGATTCAGTCGACCAATGTGGTCGTGCGGCTGCCGACCCAGGGTGCTGAAGTAGCCACCGACCAGAACCTTGCCGTCCGCCTGCACCACCAGGGAAAAGACAGACGGATCGTAGTCATCAACGAACCCGGCCCCTGGGATAAAACCATTGCAGCGTTCCGTCGGGATGCAGCCGCCCAAGACAGTTGCGTGGCTGCCCGCCCAACGTGGCAAACGCACCCCCCACTAAGACTTTGCCGTCCGGCTGCACCGCCAGAGCATACACAGTGCCGTCCGCTCCCGGATTGAAGTTGTCGGCGGGCGGTGTTTGGCTGTGGACAATCGGGATCCCGCACCAGACCAGGATGGTCAACCATAAGGTTGGTATCGGCAGAAGCCCGAACAAGCAGAACTGGGTCCGGGCAGGGGAGAGACCGGCGCAAATTGCCGGGCTTGGGCCGCACGATTCGGGTAGGTCAGCCCGCCGTGCCAAGAGCCAGGAATCTGGTGGCGGCTGTGAGCCAGTTTTCGCACCGCCGCGTCGATGGTATGGCTTGACTCTAGTCACGGCATCAGAATGCCAGGAACGAGATTGCTTCCAAGCCGGAATCTGGCGACCTTGATTCCAGCACCTGGTGACACGGTAATACCGGGTATCCTGCTTTCCTCCAACGCTATGGATTGGGTGTCCGGACTGATTCAGGTGCGCCGAGGGCGTGGCTTTCGAGCCGCCGCATCGTCAGGCGACGTGCTCTGGATTCCCTGCAATACCGACATTGCACACCACCGTCGACTTCCCCAGCAACGGGTCCGGCCCTGCAGGAGGTCGGCCGGCCAGAGTTCTTGAAATGGTAACTCTCAGCCCGGCACGACCGCGTCTTCGCCGCTTTTACGAGGTCGCCGCACACGATCAACCGCTTGAAATGGCCTGAAGCCGTTGGCCAGGGGATCAGGGCGTTGGTGTATCCGCCCACCTTGAGGTTCCCGCGCACCTTGCACTTTAGCCATCCGCCGATCGGAACAAACGGTGGCTCATACGGTCCGCCGACAAACCTGACCAGTTCCTCCTGTTCCTTCGACTCGTATTGGGAAACCTCGATGCGTTCTCTCGCTTCGTCATGCGCGATGAACCTGGAGAAACTACGGCAACCGCGCCCGATAGAATCGGCGTGGCAGGCTGCCCGATTCGGGGTCCATGAATTCCCAAGGGGCGCTCTCCAAAACATTTGTCCCAAGTGCCTTCCAATCAATGAGATTGTCCGACGCCTCTAAAACCACCACCTGCCCAGGCACTCCGCCCACGCGGAAAGTAAAGTGCCCCTGCTCGAACCCCAGCACACCGCCCAGCCCGCCAATCAGAGGCCGCGGCGCCTCCGCTACCACTAACCGTGCCGACAAGGCCGACCACAAATCATTCCCTCCGGTCACACGCAACACGAATTCGTTCGTTCCGCTGGCCAGCGGCACGCCGTGGATTACCCCCGCGGCCGCATCCAGGCTGATTCCCGCTGGCAGCGCGCCCGCCGTCAGACTCCACGTGTACGGCCTCGTGCCGCCTGCAGCTGAGAACGGGTTGCTGTACACCACGCTGACCATCGCTGGCGGCAGTTCTGGCGCGGTGACGATCAGGGGCGTCATGTTCGTCGAGATGAACGCTTCTGCTCCCTGCAGCGTGAAGCTCGGCGGGCCAGGCAAGTTCGGATACACCATGTTGTCGACCTCGAACACGCTGAATGCCTCCGCCGCTGACGGCAGCCCCGTGAACTGGAATTGCACCAGATTACCGAGAGCGCCGTACGGGATGTCATTCGTGTTGAAGGACGGATCGGGCGAGTTCAATTCCAGCCAGCGCCCACCCGAGCCGTCCGGCGTCTCGGTCATCGTCCAGCCGCGCAGGATTTCGCCGGCGTTGGTCGAGAGCAATACCGGCTCACAGGGGTAATTCGGCCAGTAGTGCAGCCGCAGCGTGCGGACGTTACGCGGCGCGTAAGTCGTTCGCAAGAGCAGGGCGTCCGCCCCCTCTTCCGCGTCCGCCACCAGGCGCCACATCCCGAAGAACACCTCCCGATTGGTGCCATAGCTCGTCGCCACATAATCCACGGGCGACGTGAACTGATGCGTGCGCCCTTCCAGGCTGATTTGGAACGACGGCGTGAACGGAGTCGCATTCCGCCGCAGCGTCGCCCAGCGTAGCATGTATTGCCCGTCCAGGTCTTTCCCGAGCAGGGCGAACGCGCTCGCCAGACTGGCCGGGTCCTGCGCCCGGAAATAGCGCCCGCCCGTCTGCGCTGTGAGTTGCCCCAGCGTGTTCGTGTCGATCAACGTGCCAAAGGCCACACAATACAGCCGCACATGCTTCTCTTTCGGTCTCGTCAGCAGAATCTGTGGGTGAGTGGCGGTTCGGGTAGTCGTCCAAGATTGTGGTAGAGAGCGGTTTCCATCGCATGATACGTGCGGAATCCATAGGATCTTCTGGTCACCACTCGGATCTTGTTGTTCAGACCCTCGACGGGGCCGTTGGAGATTTCTCCCTTGGCCCGAAACCAGTTGAGGATGAGTTGTTCGTGCGCGCGAAGCATGCGCGCGACTTTGCGCATGGGTTCAATGCGGCTGCGCAGGGCGCGCTCGGTCCAGACACTCAGGAACGCCCTGGCCCAGGTCAGGGAGCGATAGTGCCAGAAGTCCTCGAAGGTCTCCTTGAGCATCCACGCTCTGCCGGTGGCCAGCTTGGTGCGCAGC
>MWFF01000141.1 GCA_002071485.1 Verrucomicrobia bacterium ADurb.Bin006
GGAATCTGTGTTCCGCCCTGAATCGGTGTGGGGATTCTCTGGCTCGCTCGACACGTGCCGTGCACCGAATCGGTGGGGAACTCCACACAGATTCGGGTCGGAACACAGATTGAACGAGCGGAGAGCCGGTCTTGTCCCCTTCGGGAATCCGTGTTCCGCCCTGAATCGGTGTGGGGATTCTCTGGCTCGCTCGACCTGTGTCGTGCACCGAATCGGTGGGGGACTCCACGCAGATTCGGGTCGGAACACAGATTGGAGGAGCGGAGAGCCGATTTTGTCCCCTTCGGGAATCTGTGTTCCGCCCTGAATCGGTGTGGGGACCCTTTGGCCCGGTCGACCCGTGCCGTGCACCGAATCGGTGAGGGACTCCACACAGATTCGGGTCGGAACACAGATTGAACGAGCGGAGAGCCGGTCTTGTCCTCTTCGGGAATCTGTGTTCCGCCCTGAATCGGTGTGGGAATTCTCTGGCTCGCTCGACCTCGCGCCGTTGTCGCCCGCAACCGGCCCGCGCATTCGCTTGACGCCGTGAGGCTCGAAGCTTAGCCAAACCGCCGATGCTGCGCGAGGCGTGCGCCGCCCTTGAACGTAGCAGCGGTTCCGGGTGGGCCACCTTCGGCGCCGCACCTTTATCTGACAGCCTTCCACGGCCCCTGCACCGACCGCCGCAAGCGCCCCGGCCAATGCTGCCCAGCCGCACGGCCCTGGCCGGAGCTTTCGTTTAAGTGTGGCTTAACCCGCATTTCAGGTGAAATGTGACGGTGTCCGGTCAGATGACATCGACAGTTGGTGAGAAATGCGGCTTAATAGCTCTCGATTGCTGGATAAAATCACTTCGGAGGCGGCCAGCGGTTTGCAGACCATGAGAACGGCAACAATTCTGCCCTTGCCAAACCATCGCCTCCAATTACTATACACTATACATCTGTATAGTAACCATGAAAACTCTGACTCATCGGCAGCAGGACGTGATCGAGTTCATTGGACAGACCATCGACAACGCCGGCGCGGCGCCCACCTTGCGGGAAATCGCCGCGCATTTCCGCTTCCGCAGTGTCAAGGCCGCCGCCGATCACGTCGCCGCCTTGCGTCGCAAAGGCGTCTTGGCCGGCCCGCCCCGACGCGCCCGAGCCCTGAGGATCGTGGACGCCGTCGGCGATTGGGCGACGGCGCGGGCGTTGGGGCGGCGCCTGGCGCGATTGCCCGTCTACGGAACCATCCCCGCCGGTCTTGCCGAGGATCGCCGGCAGGAAGCCCGCGGATGCGTGGCGGTCGATCTGGACACACTGGGAATCCGCCCCACCCCGCGCACCTTCGCGCTCGAAGTGCGGGGCGATTCGATGATTGGACGCCACATTGTCGACGGCGATCTGGTGGTGCTCGAGCATGGCAAGATGCCGCGTCACGGCGATGTTGTGGCGGCACTGATCGACAACGAATCGACACTCAAGACATTCGTGCAGGAACGGGGGCGTCCGCCGTGTTTGAAGGCTGAGAATCCGCGCTACCCCAAACTCCATCCGGTCGGCGAACTGGTGATCCAGGGGGTGATGGTGGGGCTGATCCGGAAAGTGAAGGTGTAACCACCGAAAAGGGGTGAATCCGTGGTTTCATAGCCTGGTGCATCTGGATGCCGACGCCTTCTTCGCGGCGGTCGAGCAGGCGGCGGA
This sequence comes from Verrucomicrobia bacterium ADurb.Bin006, assembly GCA_002071485.1. GTDB lineage: Bacteria > Verrucomicrobiota > Verrucomicrobiia > Limisphaerales > J093 > MWFF01. The sequence continues at coordinate 1,671 of MWFF01000141.1, forward strand.
TTCGCGGTTGCGCGGCAAACCCGTCGCCGTCGGCGGCGAGAAACGCGGCATTGTGGCCAGCGCGTCCTACGAGGCGCGGCGTTTCGGGATTGAGACGCCGATGCCCACCGTGCGGGCGCGCAAGCTCTGTCCGCAACTCATCGTGCTGCCGGGCGACTTCGACAAATACGAGCGTTTTTCGCGCTGGATGTTCAGCTACGCCTACGATTTCACGCCCGACGTCGAAATCTGCTCGATCGACGAGGGGTATTTCGATCTCACGGCTGTGCGGCGTCCGCCGCTCGAAGTCGCCGCCACCATCCGTGACGCCATTCGCCAATCGCTCAAGATCAGCGTCAGCGAAGGCATCGGCACCAGCAAACTCGTCAGCCAAATCGCCTCGAAACTCCGCAAGCCGGCGGCCTTCGAGTTTGTGTCGCCGGGAAGCGAGGTATCGTTTTTGCATCCTCTGCCCAACCGCTGGCTGCCGGGCGTGGGGCCCAAGACAGCCGAGCGCCTCGACGCGGCCGGACTCGCCCTCATCCGCCAGGTCGCCGCCACGCCAGTCGATTGGCTGGGCCTGTTGGTCGGCGGGGCGGCGCCCCAGTTGCATCGGTTCGCCAACGGCATCGATGACCGCCCCGTCGTCCCCGCCAGCCAACCGGCCAAGAGTTACAGCCAGCAAGAAACCTTCGCCCAGGATCAGACCGACGAAGCGTATCTGGACGCCGTCCTGCAACGGATGGCAGACAACCTGTTTGCCAAGGTCCGCGCGGACGCCAAGAGCATTCGCACACTCACGGTCAAGGTGCGCTACAATGACTTTGCCGAAGACCAGGTCAGCGAAAGCCTGGTCGAGCCGACGGACCTCGAGACCGATGTCTACACGCGGCTCAACCGGATGTTGCGACGCGCCTGGCGCCGGCGCGTCAGCATCCGCCTGGTCTCGTTGAAGCTGTCGAACCTTTACGACGGCCTCGCCCATCCCGAACTCCCGCTGGATCGCGCGACGGTCCAACGCGGCGCCCGCCGCCGCTTGGCGGGCATCGTGGACGCGTTGCGCCATCAGTACGGACACGACATCCTGATGCGCGGACACGACTTCGTCCTGCGCCGGGGCGAGCCGGCGTTTTCGCCTCTTCAATGAGCCGATTTTCGCGTTGTCTTCCACCCGGCACTGCGGCATGGTGCGGTGCGCACAAACAATCCCGAGTTCTATGAACCAAGCTGTTCCCCCCCGCAAAGGCCGCGGTTGTTTCTTCTACGGGTGTTTGACCCTCGTGGTGGTTGTGATCCTCGGCCTGGCCGGCCTCTACCTGGGCGTCCGCTCCGTCGCCAAACAGGTGATCCAGAGGTACAGCGATTCGAGCCCGATAACACTGCCGGCGGTCGAGATTTCGGCCGAGGAGGCCGCCGCCGCCCAGCAACAGTTGAAAGCCTTTCAGTCCGCCCTCGATGCCGGGACGCCCGCCGAACCGCTGGTGCTCGGCGAGAAGGAAATCAACGCCTTGATTGCCGCCTCGCCCGACTTCGCCATGCTCAAGGACCGAGTCCACATCGCGATAGACGGCGACCAGATCAAGGGCCAGATCAGTTACCCGCTCGATGAACTGCCGCTGCCCTGGTTTGCCCGGATCGCCCGGGGCCGCTACCTCAACGGCTCGGCCGGCTTGAGCGTATCGATGACTAATGGCGCCCTCCTCGTGACGATCCAGAGTCTCGAAGTCAAGGGCGAGGCCGTGCCCGAGCAATTCATGGCTGGGCTGCGCCAGCAGAACCTGGCGCAGAACGTCTACAAGGACGCCAACAGCATGGCGACGCTCCGCAAACTCGAATCCATCGCCATCAAAGACGGCAAACTCGAGGTCAAAGCCCGGTCCGACAACTGACCACGGTCGCTCGCTGTAGCCCGCATTTCTCACCAACTGTTCGGCACGCTGACAGTCATCGACGGGATTTCACCACAGAGACGCAGAGAACACAGAGAAGACCTTAATCCACAGAATTTCATCTGTGGCTCTTTGGATGCGCT
>MWFF01000142.1 GCA_002071485.1 Verrucomicrobia bacterium ADurb.Bin006
CGCGCCTCAATCTGCGCCCGCGCCTTCGCCAACGCCGCTTTGCGCTCCTGTCGCCGCACGATCTCATCGGGAATCCTCAACCCCTCCTCCAACGGCGTGGCGTCCGCACTCTCGGCTTTGGCCAGCAGTTGCTCCACCTCCAAGTCCAGTTGGGCCATCATCTCCCCGGCCCGCTGGTAACTCACCGCCGCATGCTTGCTGGCGTTGGCCGCCACCTTGCTCCCGTCCACGCTGATGGTCATTTGCCCGAACTGCACCACCTTCAGTTCCTGCGCCATCTCCAGCACCTTCACGAAGCACTCGCTCAACAAGGCGCGGTTCTCCCGCCGGAACCTACAGATCGTGTCATGGTCCGGATGCGTGTCGCCGGTGATCAACCGCACCGCCACGTTGTCGTAGGTCGACTGCTCGATGCGCCGCGAGCCGAAAGTGCCCGTCGCGTAGCTGTAGATCGCCAAAGCCAGCATCATCGCCGGCGGATACTGCGCGTCCCCGCTTCCCCGCACGTTGACCTTGATTCGGCGCAAATCCAAAGCCTCCACCGCGTCCAGGATGAAGTGCGCCAGGTGGTTAGCGGGCACCCAGTCGCGCAGGTCCACAGGCAGCAGTAGGGGGGTGTCACGGTCGACGTTCACGAAGCGTGGGCCCATAGTTATCTGCTGGACTCTAAACCTCGCCCTCTTGTTCAAACGCCGGGCAAAATTGTTGGGGAAAAGTCCGACAGGCTGCTAGCATCCGAAGCCCCTCGTCGGCGTCTTGGGGTACTCTGAATTCAACGGTGATTCCAACAGGTCGGTCTGTCTCGTGGGCGTGAACGAGGTTCCAGAAACCACCGAGGTCCACCCCCTCGCCGCCCTCCGCCAGCACGTGGGCGTCGCAGTCTCCATGCCCCCAGACATGGCGCGCATACAGCAGTGAGTGGATGATGCTCGACTTCCCAGAACTGTTCGCGCCGAAAACCAGCGTGATCGGTCGCAGCGGAATGGCCTGGGTGTCCGCGAATGCTTTGAAGTTGGTAATGGCGAGCGAAGTGAACATAAACCGCTTCGTCTTGATGTCGTTCGTGGTGGGTACCGTAATCGAGGGGCGGCAAACGGTCGATGGCAAATTCCGCAAGTGACTTGACTTTCCGGTCATGGATAAGGCGCGGATGAGCAGTCCGTTGCTGGCGCGGAGTGGTCTGTCGTTGGCTCGGCTGGCGAGTTACATCGCCATCGCCGAGGTCGGCGGGCTGAGCGTGGCCACCCAAGGCGATCCGGTGCGACAGAGCCTGTTGAGCCGCCAACTCAAGGAACTCGAGGAGTTCTTCGGCGCGACACTGATCGAACGAAGGCGCGGCGTGTTCCGGCTGACTGCCGCCGGACGGACACTCATCGATATTGCGCGTCCGAGTCTGATCCAACTCGAGGACTTCGAGCGGCGTTGCGGAGGGCAGTCGACCGAGGTGCACATCGGCGCGGGCGAGAGCGTGCTCGTCTGGCTGTTGACGCCGAAGTTGAAGCCTTTGCTCGCCGCCGATTCCATGCTGGTCCTGACATTGCACAATCTGCAGTCGGAGACCAGCGAACATCAAGTGACTCGGCTCAGTCTGCCTGCGTTGCACCCGCTCGAGACGCCACTGCGCCTGGCCTGGAGCCGCCGCCAGGCTGCAATCCGCCCATTCATGGCCGGCCTGGCCCGGATGGTGGCATCCGCGTTGGCAGGTGAAATGCCGCGCGCGATCAGTACTGCTGAGTCGCCTCGAACTCCTCGACGGGCCGCTGGAATTGATCGGCGAGAACCTCGGTCTTGAACCGCGCGTCGCAGGCCTGGGTGGCTTTGGCCACGACACGCCACGAGGCCACGGCCTTCGGCTCGAGCACGGCCAGCGTCTGCATCGTGACCGTCTGGCCCTGGGCCTGAGCCGGCGTGACACCGGACGCCTCGACGAACTCCTGCCCCTCGGCGAGGGTGCAGACGATCTTGAGTTGGGTCAGAGTGGCCGATCCCTGGTTGGTCACCTGAATGTCGTAGGTGACGGAATTACCCACCAGGATGGGGTCTTCGAGATCGATCACCTCGACGAGGATCGCCGGGATGCCGCTGATGCGGGTGGCGCATTGCGTCTGCACAGGCTGGGCGCATCCACCCCGTGCAGACGCGCTGAAGGAAAGCGAACCGGGTTGGGCCAGCGTGAATGTCGCACAGGCCTTGCGCGACGCCTGCGGGGCCAGATTCCCGATCTCCCAGACGATCCGGTCAGCCGTCTGCACTCCGCCTTCGGTCGCGCCGACGAACATGGCGCCTTGGGGAACGGGCAATTCCAGGGTGGCCGTTGGTTCCGGGGCGTTGCCGGTGTTGGTGAGAGTCAAACAGACCTCGGCGGGGCGGCCGGCGAACACTTCGCGCGGGGCGTCGCAGGCCAGTCCGAGGGCCGGCGCGCCGACCGTGGCCACGGCCTTGGCTTCGAGGTTGCCGCCGTTGAAGGATGTGACTTGGACCGTGTTGGTGTAGGAGCCCGGAGCCGCCGCCACGACTTTGAACCGATATTCCCTGCCCTCCGACGGATCGAGGCTGGCGATCTCCCAGGCCAGCGGAGTCTGTTCCTCGACCAGTTTCAGACCGGGCGGGAGCGTGTCGGCCACGCGAATTCGGAGAATCTCGCGCTTGCCGGTGTTGCGCACGACGATGCGGGTCTCGAACGGGGTGCAGACGGTGGCCTCGGTGAAGGTCTTGATCGCCTCGAGGCCCGGATACAATTCGCGTTCGAGGCGCTCGACCCAGAAATTGCTGCACGCCTTGGGAGTGACAACGCGGTAGCGGCGATCGTTCGAGATGAACTTGAACTCGTAGGCCTCGAACGGCTTCTTCCCGGCCCAGAGAATGTCCTTGAGAAGCACGGGCTGGCCCTTCTTGCGCGTGGACATGGCGGGGAGCCGAGTGCCGGGAGGGATGCGCAGTTCGCGGATGTCGGCTGTGGCGGCGGCGCTGCGAAGGTCCTCCTGATTCCCCTGCCAGTCCGATTGGGCTAGAATCGCGCCGATGTCGGCCTGCAACTGAGGATTCTGAAACAAGGCGCGGAGGTCCTCGGGCGTCTTCAGCGGCGGGGCGAATCGCGTATTGGGGTTGCCCAGGTGCGTGGCCCGGTGCTGCTGCGCATAGCTGGGAGCGCAAGCCCACCCGACGACGAAAAGGATCACGCCCAGTGTCAGAAGCGGCTTGAGTTTCATGGCAGCCGCCAAGCCTAGGTGAGACTGCGCCTGAACACAAGACACAAGACCCTGGGACAAATTCGCTGGGCCGATCGGACGTCTGTTGGTACGGTCGGCCCGCATGACTCTTGGTCGCATTCTGTTCATCGCTTGGGTTGGATCCGCCTGGCTGGCTTTGGTCGCCGCCGAGCCTTGGCCCCAGTTCCGGGGGCCGCGCGGCGACGGAACCTCGATGTCCGCCGGATTGCCGATCGAGTGGAGCGAACAACGAAACGTCCGATGGAAGACGCCGATTCACGGACGCGCGTGGTCATCGCCAGTCGTGTGGGGCGGGCAAGTCTGGGTGAGCACGGCGACCGAAGAGGGCGATCGGTTGTCTGCGGTCTGTCTCGATCTCGATTCCGGACGGATCATCCACGACTTGAAGCTGTTCGATGTCGAGGCCCCGCAATTCGCGCACCGGTTCAACACATACGCCTCGCCGACGCCCGTAATCGAGGAGGGGCGGGTGTACATCACGTTCGGTTCGCCGGGCACCGCGTGCCTGGACACCGCGACCGGTCGAGTGCTGTGGGGGCGCCGTGATTTTGTGTGCAATCATTTCCGGGGCGCCGGATCCTCGCCCATTCTCGATGGCGACCTCTTGATCATGAACTTCGACGGCAGCGATCACCAGTTCGTCGTCGCGTTGGACAAGCGGACCGGCCAGACCGCATGGCGACGCGAGCGCTCGATTGACTTTCGGGATCTTGACTCGACGGGCAAACCCGAACTCGAAGGCGACCTGCGCAAGGCTTTCGGCACATGCCACGCGGCGGTTCTCGACGGACGCGCGACTCTGCTCAGCCAGGGCGCGAAGGCCGTGTATGCGTATGATCCGGCAAACGGGCAGGAGCTGTGGCGCGTCGAGGAGCGGACAAGTCACTCCGCCAGCACGCGGCCCGTGGTGGGCCTCGGGCTGGTTTTTGTCGCCACCGGTTGGTCGACCGGACAGGTGCTGGCGATCCGCCCCGGCAAGCCGGGCGAGGTCCTCGATGCGAATGCGGACGCCGACCCCGGGACGGCTTTGCAGGTGCTTTGGAGAGCCAAGAGAAACGTGCCCAAGAAGCCATCCCTCCTGCTGCTCGACGACCTGCTCTATGGGATCGACGACAGCGGTGTCGCCACCTGTTGGGAAGCGCTGACCGGAAAGGCCATTTGGAACGAGCGCGTGGGCGGCAATTACTCCGCGTCCGTGTTGGGCGCCGAGAGGCGCATCTACTGCTTCAGCGAGGAGGGCAAGACCACGGTGCTCGAAGCGGGACGCACGTACCGGAAACTCGCGGAGAACCTCCTGGCCGACGGTTTCATGGCGTCGCCCGCCGTGGCGGGCAAGGCCCTCATCGTCCGAACCAAGACGGCGGTGTACCGGATCGAGTCGATGCCATGATGGCTAGCGCGCATTTCTCACCAACTTCTGAAGAACGCGGAGCCGATGTCATCGGAAGGCGGCGGCGGCTTTACATTCGCCCCGGGAATAGGGATACTCGATACTCCAGTGATTTGTGGAAGAACGATTGACAACAGACATGCAGACCTCGGGGCTGGGAGACGATTGGGCGCCCGATTCGTGGCAACGCAAGCCGGTGACCCAGCAACCCGTTTATCCGGATGCGAAGGCGCTTGATTCGGCCCTGGCGCGGCTCTCCCGGCTGCCGCCGCTGGTGACCAGTTGGGAGATCGAGAGCCTGCGCCGTCAGTTGGCTGAGGCGACCCTGGGCGAGCGGTTTCTGCTCCAGGGAGGCGATTGCTCCGAGAGCTTCGAGGACTGCGAATCGGACTCGATTGCGGCGAAACTCAAGATTCTGCTGCAGATGAGCCTGGTCCTGGTGCAAGGGGGCAAGAAGCGCGTGATCCGGCTGGGGCGGTTTGCGGGCCAATACGCCAAGCCGCGGTCGGCTGACACTGAGACTCGAGGCGGGGTGACGCTGCCGGTCTACCGGGGCGACATGATCAATCGGGCGAATTTCAGCCTTGCGGACCGCACGCCGGATCCGGAATTGCTGCTGCGAGGCTATGAGCGCTCGGCCTTGACCATCAATTTCATCCGCGCCCTGATCGACGGCGGGTTCGCGGACTTGCACCACCCCGAGTATTGGGAATTGGGATTTGTGCGCCGATCACCCCTGGCCGCCGAGTACACCCGGATGGTTGAATCCATCGGCGAATCGTTGCGGTTCATGGAAACCCTCACTGGAGGGACCCTGGGCGACAGCAGCCAGGTCGATTTTTTTACGAGCCACGAGGGCCTGCATCTGCTCTATGAACAGGCCCAGACGCGTCGGGTCCCGTGGCGCGAGGGATGGTACAACCTGGCCACGCACTTGCCCTGGATCGGCAACCGGACCCGGGCGTTGGACGGGGCGCACATCGAGTATTTTCGCGGCATTCAGAACCCGATCGCCATCAAGCTGGGCGGCACAGTCTCAAGCGACGAGGCGATCGCCCTCTGCGAGCGGCTTAACCCCAGGAACGAATCGGGGCGGCTCACCCTGATCACGCGATTCGGTGCGGACCGAATCGAGTCGCTGTTGCCGCCGATTGTGGATGCGGTGCGGCGGGCGGGCAAGGTTGTGCTCTGGAGCTGCGATCCGATGCACGGGAACACCGAGTCGCTCAGCAGCGGAGTCAAGACCCGCCGATTCGATCGGATCCTCGACGAGCTGGAAAAGGCCTTTCACATCCTGCAAGAAGGCGGCACTCACCTCGGTGGAGTCCATTTTGAATTGACGGGGGACGACGTGACCGAGTGCGTCGGAGGGGCGAGTGGTGTCACGGAGGCCGACCTGGCGCGTGCCTATCGCAGCCAGGTTGATCCTCGCTTGAATTACGAGCAAGCCCTCGAGATGGCTCTGCTTTTGTCCCGATTGATGGCCGGAAAACGCTCGCGCGGCTCGACGTCGCATTGAACCCCTCACCCGCCCCCCCAGTCGCGGGGGCCCGCTCTTCCCTTCAGATTTCCAGAACCTGTTCGAGCAGTTGTGGCAATTGGGCTAGAAAGCCGTGTTCGCGCGCGAGGAGGGTGAAGCCGGCCTGCTGCGCGGCCAGAGTCAAAGCCTCGCCCTCCTTCGTGTCAGTTGTCTTGAGAAGGCCCAGGATCGGAACGTGACGGGTCTCCGGAGCGGCTCGGAGACTGTGCACGGCGGCGCAGACGCGCTCGGTCATGGCGCCCAATTCGGCCACGAAGACCAGCGGCCTGCTCTGGGCAGCCTGCCCGGTCAGCATGGTGAGATCCGAGACGACCACGACCCGATAGCCCAGGTCCTGCAACCGGTTCATCAATTGGTTGCCGATCAGAAGGCTTTCATAAAAGATGAGCGCCAACGGCGACGACATGTCAAAACGGTGAAGCACTCCGGGGTCAATTGCAAAGGCTTTCCTTAGAACCACCCAGAGAGAGTCCATCCGACGAGGCGCAGCTCCTGGAGCGTTGTCGGCTGGGCGACTCGCTCGCATGGGAGGAAGTGTTCGAGCGACACTATCCTGCCGTCGGTCGCTTCATATTCCAACTCAGTCCCGGTTTCTCCCTCGAGGATGTCGAGGAAGTCTGCCAGGAGACCTTCTTGTCGGCGATTCGAAAGCTCGGCTCTTTTCGCGGCGGAAGCTCATTGCAAACCTGGCTCTTCCGAATCGCAGCCAACAAAGGCCGCGATTATCGGGAACGTCAGATGGCCGCCAAGCGGGGCGGCGGGCGCGCGTCTGTCTCGCTTGATGCCGAGGATCCCGAGCATGGCTCGGCTCCGCCCATTCCCAGCTCCGATCCACAACCCGACGCGGCCCTCGAGCGCACCGAACAGATGCAGATGCTCGAACGCTGCCTCGAACTGGTGGGGGACCCATGCCGGGAGGTCATCGAGTTGCGCTATTTCGGCGATCTGAGCTATGAAGAAATCTCGCGAACACTCGGACTGAACGTCAAGACAGTGAGCTCCCGACTCAGCAAGTGCCTCGATCGGCTCGAACGGCTGGCCCAGAACCTCGAAAGCCGCCCGCGACTCGATCGATAGGAGGACTCACCCCTTTTTGCCGTCCAATGAACTGACGACATGGCCCAGGAACCCAAAGCAGCGATCCACGACCGGCTGACGGCCTACGCCACCGAGCGTCGAAGGCGATTGGGCCCGCCGCCCACGCTGCCGCCGCACACGCGACGCGTCCTTCTGGATGCGGTTAGCCGTCAGTATAGGCCATTGTCGGCGCAGGCGCGTCCGCAGCACCCGAGTTGGATCGGGGGGTGGATGCGGTGGGCATGGACGGGCGCGGCTCTGGTCGCCGTGATCGCCGGCGCGCTCTGGATGGCCAGAAACCCGCGTCTCGAATCGCCACTCGAAGCGGCCCGCGAAGGCGAGCCCACCGAGAACAGGCGAGTCCTCGCGACGGCCCCGCCGCCACCCATGGCCGCCCCTCCCACCCCATCGGAATTGCCCCTCGCCGGAACACCCGATGCGCCGGCGGCCTCCGTTGCCTTGGCGCGCACGCCAAGCACCGCCCCGTCACAGTCCGAAAGGGGCGTGGCGTTCAAGTCGGGCGATCCGGAAACCTCCGGGACTGCCGAGGCTTTGCCCATCTTGCGCCGATTCCGGATCGAAGGCGACGGACAGACAATCCGCATCGTCGACGCCGATGGCTCGATTTACGAGGGGACCCTCCTGGCTGCGGCCAAACCGATCGCTGAGAACCTCGATGTCGGGCTTGCGTTTCGGGGCGGCCGGACTGCACAGGAGGGATCATCCCCGCCGGGCGCGAGGGCTGCACGCAACGGCTTCAGAGCAGGACAGCCAAAAATGGGAGCGCCCGCCCCCCACGGACCGACATCTGTGGGATCGAGTTCAACCCCGAAGAATCTCGCATTTGAAGTCAGGGGCACCAATCGCTCGCTCAACCAGTCCGTTCTCTTCAGCGGTCAGTTCGTCTTGACCAACCGCTCGATCGCGATTCCCACCCAGGTCGAGCGGCATGCCGATGGCCTCCTTGACCCGTTCAAGGACCTGGTCCCTCAGTCGGCGGTCCGCGGCCAGGCGGTTCTCGGCGGCGGTCGAATCTTGCGGATTGAGGCAACACCCGAGTCCCCCTGACGTGTGCTGCATGTGAATAATTCACTCATAGTCCCTGTTCAGCGCGTCTTGCATGAACTTGCTTAATTCATGACTGCGTTTTTCTGAAAGTTCTTGTTGATTGCTGGAGAATATCTCTGCATACTCGACGTAAGCAATCGTCGTTACTTAGCATGCAGTGAAGATCTCTACTGACAGGAGTCTGGTCGCCCGCTGTCGTGCGGGGAAAGAATCCGCCTGGGATCAGTTGCTGGAATCTCACTATGACGGCATTGGGCGTTTTGTGTTTCTTGCCGCCCCGGGTGTCACGGAATCCGAGGTCCCGGAAATCTGCCGCCGGACGTTTATTCGTGCGGTTGGCGAGATCAACGAGGTCATGGACGCGCCCTCCTGCCGTGTTTGGCTGCTGCGTGTGGCGTCGGAAGAGGTGCGGCGGATCGGACGTGAAAGACTGGAGAGCTTCGGGCAAGGGCCATGCGATCAGTGCTCGAGCGTGGCGGCGTCGGAACTCAGTGATGGCCGCGGCGTTGACGGCAATGCGCTGATGCGGCAGCTCCGCGGTCAATTCGACCGGTTTGGCGGGCCATGTATCGAGTTGGCCGAGTTGTGGTTTTTCAGCGAGCTTCCGGAGGCCGAGGTGGCTGCGGCGTTCGATGTGAGTCCGGACCTGCTGTTGCGGCGGTTGCGGATGTGTTTGCAGCGAATGCAGACGCTCGAACCGCTCCGGAAAAGTGATGTGCAGGAGTCTCTGGATATGCCCTATCCGCCCGACTTTGCACGCCGGGATGTCGGGCATCCACTGGGCACACGCCTCGCCGTCTATGCGAAGGAGCGGGGCGCCCTCATCACCCACCGATTCCCGATTCCGCAGGCGATCCGGGAAGACGTTCTCGCGGCGGTGCGGTCGGCATTCAGGAAGCCATGCGCGGTGCTGCCCCGATCTGTGATGTCCTTGCTGGTGCCGCATTGGCGTTTGACTGCCACGGTTGCCGGTGGCGCGCTTGTGGTGGTGATAGCGCTTCTGCACGGCCAGGGGGGCGGGGCACCCGCCGGGACGCGCCGCACAGGCGTTTCGAACTGTTACTGGTCCATCAAGTCGGAGCTGCCTCGAGTTCTTCTGCCGAACTCCGAGCCCGACTTGACCTGTCCCACCGGAAGCGATGGGGAGCTGCAATGGAGCATTGCCCCTGCACAACAGGCAAAGCAGGAAGCTGCGCCTCCAAACGCAACGGATCAGATCCAATCCGAAGACCCGGCAGGGAGTCTCGTCATGGGCAGCGATCAGCCCGAGCCGATCATGGACGCCGTTCCGGCGACGGAGGATGTGACGGATTCCGCGCGCGCCGAGGTTGTGGAGTCGGGAGTTGCTGAGTCATCGCCTCGGGTGTCGGACGTTGCCGAAACCCGTGAAGACCTCACGGCGGCATCGGAGCCAAGGACAGTCCAGCCCGAACCGATCCTTGCCCTGGCATCCTCTGCGCCGCCGGCGGATTCGTCAGCTCCCGACGTGGGCACACAGCCGCCCCCGCCATCGGTCTTGATCGCGATGGTCGATAGACCGACCTCGCCAACCCGCGCGTCCGCTCGGACGGACATCGGGATCGAGGCAGGGTTGACATCGACAAGCGAAGTGACGACGCGCCAGCGGCAGTTTATCCGCGCGAACATGGCCAGCCAGTTCCGTCGCAACTTCAACTCGCCGCCCATGCCGGCGGTGCTCGAGAGCTTCGACCTCGATTTGACGCAATCGGGCTTGACGATTACCGATGCCGACGGCTCGGAATATCGGGGGACGGTGGATTGGGCGGCAGCTCAGCACAAGGATGACGCCACGCGGCAGGCTCGCAGTCTAGCGTTCGAGGTCAAAGGCGTGCATCGCACGACTGGAGAATTCGTTGTGTTCACAGGCTGGTTGGTTCCCCAACGCGCAGGCTCGATCCTCCTCTCGCCGATGACTTCAAGTCCGTCGGACCCGGCCGCGACCTCTCGGATGCCGCTGCTGGCGGAGGGGGTCCTGGCGATCGAGGGGAACGTGCAATACGGCGCCCGGACGCGTTTTCCGGTGCATGCGGGCGCTGCGCGGCACGTCACGCCTGAAGAGGTAGCGGGGCCTGCAACACATCGAGTCCCTTCGACCTGAGTTCCTGCACCAGATCCGCCGGCGCGTTGGTGTCCGCCACAACGGCGCGCACCCGCTCGAACCCGCAGAGATGGACCATAGACTTGCGCCCGAATTTGGTGTGGTCCATGCAGAACACCACCGTTTGCGCGGCTCTCATCATCGCGCGCTGGATTTCGATGAGCAGGACGTGGGAATTCGAGATCCCGTCGGATGTTATCCCGCCTGCGCCCATGATGGCCACGTCGGCATGCAGGCGCGTGAGGGACTCGATAGCCAGGGGACCGACGAGAACACCCAGGCGCGGATAGACCACCCCGCCTGTCACCACGATCTCGACCATGTTGTTCGATGCGTAGTGATTCGCGACCGGGAGCGAGTTGGTGATGATGAGCGGGCGTTTCGATTCAAGATAGCGGGCCGCGTGGTAGGCCGTCGTCCCCGCGTCGATGATGACGCTCTGGCCCGGCAGAATCAACTCCGCGCACAGCCGTCCGATGGCCTCTTTCTCCGCCAGTTGATGCGTGTCGCGCGCACTGAACGCGAACTCGTCGGTGCGCGGATTCAGGATGCGCGCCCCGCCGTGGGTGCGTCGAATGCCGCCCCCGCCTTCGAGCACCGCCAGGTCGCGACGGACGGTCGACAGGGAGGCTCCGACCTCGCGCGCGAGTTCTTCGAGAGAGGCGAATTCGACGCGCTGAAGATATTCTTCAATGCGATGTTGGCGTTCTTCAGGCTGCACGCGCCCTGCTTGTGAGAGATTTTGAAACATTTTGCAAGATTCCAGTTGACATCTGAGTGCGGACAAGAAGGATTTCGGTCAGTTGATGACACCAACAGTGCCAGTTACGCATCGTGCGGTTGTCGAGCATCTGGTGCGTCAGATGGTCTACCAGAAGTTGGGCAAACCGTTGCCGAAAGTCGCGTTAGCTCCCAACCCGCTTGTTGTGAACGTGAGCGCCCGGCATTGCCATTTGACGCCTGAGGCGGTCGAGGCGTTGTTTGGCAAGGGGGCCCAGCTCCGTGTGCATAAGGAGCTCTACCAGCCCGGGGCCTTCGCGGCGAAGGAGACCGTGACGTTGATTGGCCCGCGCAGTCGTGTTATATCGAACCTGCGGATTCTAGGGCCGTGCCGCAATCTGAATCAGGTCGAGTTGGCCTATACGGATGCGATCGCGCTGGGATTTGACATCCCGCTGCGGATTTCAGGGGACATCAAGGGGACGCCGGGCTGCATGTTGATGGGGCCAGCGGGGTTTTTCGAGATGGAGCAGGGTGTCATTCGCGCGTTGCGCCACGTGCACATGCATCCGGACGACGCCGCGTTTTATGGGGTCAAGAGCGGGGATGAGATACGGCTGAAGATCGGCGGTCCGTGCGGGATTATTTTCGACAGGCTTTTGTGCCGGGTGGATGCGAGTTTCAAGCTCGAGGCGCACATTGACACGGACGAGGGGAATGCGTGCAACCTGTTGCCGGGGACACCGTGTGAGTTGGTCAACTGATGAAGTGAACAGCGGGATCGCGGGCGCGTGGCGCCCCGGGCGAGTTTCCGAACGAGAACCACTAACGACAGACTGATTATGAGCGAAGCACTCGGAATGATCGAAACCAAAGGCTACGTTGGCGCCGTCGAGGCCAGCGACGCGATGGTCAAGGCCGCAAACGTGACCCTCGTCAAGACCATCCCGATCGGGGGTGGGATGATCACCGTGCTGGCGCGTGGGGACGTGGGGAGCGTCAAGGCGGCGGTGGATGCGGGCTCGAAGGCGGCGAGCAAAGTGGGCGAATTGATCAGCTCCCACATTATCGCGCGTCCGCACGAGGATCTCCTTCGGGCCTTCGTGGGTGATGCGGCCAAATCCGGAGGCAAGTAGAATCCTCAAGATTGCTCTAAACCAACCATCAAGGAATCTCTGTTATGGTACAACAAGCGATTGGAATGATCGAGTGCAAGGGCCTCTGCGCCTTGCTCGAGGCGAGCGACGCCGCCCTCAAGGCCGCCAACGTAGTCCTCCTGGGCTGGGAGAAGATCGGGAGCGGTTATGTGACATCGATCTTCCGCGGCGACGTGGCGGCTGTCAAAGCGGCCACCGACGCCGGCGCGGCCGCGGCCGCGCAAGTCGGCCAGGTTGTCAGCGTGCAAGTGATCCCCCGACCGCATGAGGGTCTGAGCGCGCTCGGCAAGTGGCTCCAATAAGCTCGGGTGACGCGCAATCGGCAGCGCGGGTCGCTGCCGACCGGACCTCTTCCCGAATGAAGATCCTTGTCGCGAACATCGGCTCGACCTCGCTCAAGTGGCGGCTCTTTGACTTTGCGGATGGGGAGCGGCTGCTTCACAAGGGCGGCTTCGAGCAAGTGGGCGATTACGCACGGGCCATCGAGGATTGTCTGGCGGATCTCGAGCGTTCCGGGGTCGTGACATCCGAGCGCGAGATCGCCGCGGTGGGTTTCAAGACCGTTGTGGCCAAAGGCGTGAGCGGCTGTGTGCGCCTGGATGATTCGGCGGTTGCGGCGATGGAGGCGTTCAATCAGCTCGCCCCGGCCCACAATCCCGCGTATGTGCGCGGCATCCGCCTGTTCGCGCAGCGCCTGCCGGAGGTTCCCCTGGTGGGCTTGTTCGAAACCGCGTTTTACCAATGGGCGCCCGAGGCGGCGATGCGCTACGCTGTGCCGGCGTCGTGGTGCGATGCGGGAGTGCGTCGCTGGGGCTTCCATGGCGCCAGCCACAAGTTCATCGCCGAGCGCAGCGCCGAACTGCTCGGGCGCGACGATGTGGCCGAACGCGCGCGGCGTCTTTACGTCGACGACGGCAGCACGCCGGTGCGCGAGCCTGCCTTGCGCGTCGTTTCCTGTCATCTGGGCGGGAGCTCGAGCATCAGCGGCATCCGCAATGGCGTGGCGGTTGGCAACAGTCTGGGGATGAGCCCGCAATCGGGTGTGCCGCACAACAACCGGGTGGGCGACCTGGACGCGATGGCTTTTCCCTTTGCGATTCGGGCGCTTGGGTTGACTGTCGAGGAGGCTGAACGCCAGCTCTGCAACGAGGGCGGAATCAAGGGCCTGAGCGGCGTGTCGAACGACGTGCGCAATGTCTGGACGGCGGCGCAGGGGGGCAACGCCCAGGCGCGCCTGGCGCTCGAGGTGTTCGTGCACGAGGTCCGCCGATGGATCGGCGGCTATTTCGCCCAACTCAACGGGGCGGACGCCCTGGTATTTACAGCGGGTATTGGCGAGAACCGATCCGAGCTTCGGGCGGCCATCTGCGCCGACCTGGATCAGTTGGGCGTCGTTCTGGATGCGAACGCGAACGTGAAGGTGCGCGCCCAGGAGGCTGTCATCAGCGCGCCGGAATCCCGCGTGCGCGTGCTGGTCATCCCCACCAACGAGGAACTCGTCGTGGCCCGCGAGGTCAAGCGCTGGCTGGATCGTCGTGGTTCGTCAACAACGAAGCCGGTGCCGCAGACCCATCTTTCAACTCCAGCCTGACCCGACTCTCATCCCACACAGCATCCAACTCTCAACTCTCGAAAGAACTCCACATGCCACAAGCCATAGGACTCCTTGAAACCCGCGGCCTGGTCGCCCTTGTCGAGGGCACCGATGCAATGCTCAAGGCCGCGAATGTTGAACTGGCCGGACCGATGACACAGGTCGGCAACGCCCTGGTCACAGCCGTCGTGGTCGGCGACGTCGCGGCCGTGAAAGCCGCGGTGGACGCCGGAGCCCAGGCCGTGAAATCGATCCAGGGCGAACTGATCAGCGTCCATGTCATCGCCCGTCCGCACCCGGATGTGGACGCGGTCATGCCGAAGAGGAAATGACGGTCCGATCCTCGAGGCGGGAACCGCCGGGCACGAGGCCGGAAGCGGGTGACCGTTCCAGCCTCGTCTCGCGGCTCGGGGATTGCGCATGAGACTTTGGCCCAGCCGTTATGTACCTTGCTCACGTTGAAGGCTCAGTGGTCGCCACCAAGAAGGACGCGCACATGAACGGCCGCAAGCTGCTCATGCTGCGTCCGATGCTGGTTGACGACAAGGATCCGACCCGGTTCCGTCCGGGTGTGAACACGATTGTCGCGGTGGATAGCGTGGGGGCCGGCGAGGGTGAGCTGGTGCTGTTCTGCCAGGGGAGTTCCGCTCGACTTGCCCCCGGACTCAAGGACTGCCCTGTGGACGCTGTTGTGATCGGCATCGTGGACAGCGTCGACGTGCTGGGACGCCAGATTTATACCGCGCGAAGCGGCGCGACGGCAAAGCCCGCATGAAAGGCAACAGGCGACGCATCGAGGCAGAATGTGTTCCCGGGCCTGCACCCCGGTGCGGAACCGAGGCGGCCCGCGCCTGAAAGACCCAAACATAGACCACGTTTTCCGTTATGAGCTCGCAAGCGAACGAACCTCTCATCCGCGACATCGTCCAGGAAGTCCTGGGACGCCTGGGGCGCAGCGCCCCTTCAGGTGCGGGCAAGGCCGGCACACCGGCCGCTGCGCCTTCTCCAGCGTGCGATCGTCCCGGCCCCACCCATGCTCCGGCGTCGCGGCCCGGGCGTTACGGCGTATTCGGCGACGCGAATGAGGCGTGCGCGGCGGCGCATGCGGCCTATCGGCAGCTTTCCGAAAAGGGGGTGGCAGGGCGCAACACGGTCGTCCGCATCATCAAGGAGATCTGTTGCGCCAAGTCGAAGGAATGGGGCCGGCTCGAACTCGATGAGACGAAGATTGGGCGCCTGGACCACAAGATCGAGAAGCTCGAAGGACTGCGCGCCGTGCCGGGCGTCGAGTTCCTGCAACCTTACGGCCTGAGCGGGGATCACGGGATCACGCTCGAAGAGTGCGCCCCGTTCGGAGTGATCGGCGCCGTGACGCCGTCCACGCACTCGATTCCTACGGTGGCGTGCAACATCATCAGCATGGTGGCCGCGGGCAACTCCGTCGTTTTCAACGCTCATCCCGGAGCCGCGAAGTGCGCCCTGGCGGCGGTGCGAGTATTCAACGAGTCCATCCACCGCGAGTTGGGTATCGAGAACCTGGCGTGCCTGATCGACCCGCCCACACTCGATTCCTTCCAGGCGCTCGCCAAAAACGAGCACGTCAAGCTCCTCTGTGTCACCGGCGGCCCAGGCGTGGTTAAGGCGGCCATGGCCAGCGGCAAGCGCGCAGTCTGCGCCGGGCCCGGCAACCCGCCCGTCCTGGTGGACGGCACGTCCTGCCTCGAACGAGCCGCCCGGCAAGTGATCCTCGGAGCGGCCTACGATAACAACGTGCTCTGCATTGGGGAGAAGGAGGTGTTCGTGCTCGATCGCGTCTTCGACGCGTTCCTCGCTGCGCTCGAAAAGAACGGCGCCTGCCGTCTGTCCGGCGCCCAGGTCGAACGTCTCACCCAGGCCGCGTTCACCTTCCTCCCGGGCCATGGTGGCGGATGCGCCGAGCCGGTCGTGAACAGAGCTCTGATCGGCAAGGATGTCCCCGTTCTCGCGCAGGCGGCCGGCATCAATGCCCCCGCCGGGGCGCCGCTCTTGTTCGCCGAGACCGAGGCGAATCATCCATTCGTCCAGGAAGAGCAGATGATGCCGTTCCTGCCCGTGGTCCGGGTGCGAAGCGTCGAGGAAGGGATCGAGGGAGCGCGCATCGCCGAGCGTGGCTACAAGCACTCGGCCATGATCCACTCGCACGACGTCGCCAACATGACCGCCATGGCCAAAGCGCTCGAAACGACCCTCTTCGTCAAGAACGGGTCGTGCCTGGCCGGCCTGGGCAACGGAGGCGAGGGATACCCGAATTTCTCGATCGCGACGACCACTGGCGAAGGCATCTGCAACCCACGCACGTTCACCCGCATGCGGCGATGCGTGATGGTGGACAAGCTCAGAATCTTCTGAAGGGCGCCTCTGTATGCTCCTCGCCCGGGTCGAAGGCAGTCTCATCGCCACGCGCAAACACGCGAGTTTCGACGGCTGGCGCATGGTGATCTGCCAGCCCATCAACGCGGCTGGCGGGGCGGAAGGCCCGCCGCAGGTGGCCATCGATCCGCACGGAGCCGGCCTGCATCAGCGGGTGATCATTTCCTCCGACGGCGCCGCCACTCGGTCGGCTGTCGGCGATCCGAGAAGCCCTGCGCGCTGGCTGGTGATCGGCGTTGTGGACTCGGAGGCAGGCTGACATGAGAGTGGGCAGCGTCATCGGTCGCGTCACGTTGAGCCAGACCATTCCCGCCTTCTGCGGGGCGCGATGGCTTCTGATCAGCCCATTCACACGCGATCACTTCCAGCATCGCCACAATCCGCCAACCGGCTTGAGCAAGGATTTCTCTCTGGTGGCCTATGACGATTTGGGCGGCGGTCTCGGCGACACGGTCGGATACGTCGAGGGACGCGAAGCGGCGATGCCCTTCGCGCAGCCGACGCCGGTGGACGCCATCACGGTGGCTATCGTCGACGATGTTTTCTACACTCCCCTGGCATGAAAAAAGTCTACAGTCTGCGTGATGTCGAAGAGATGATCCGGCGTGGCGAGGATCTGAAGGCCATTCCCGGCGACGCCATTCTGACGCCCTCGGCGCGCGACCTCCTGCGCGAGCAAATCGACCATCCCCGCCCCGCGACGCCCCTGCGGTCGGCTCAAGCTCCCCTCCCGACGGACGTCCGTCCGTCGCCCCCGGCGCGCCCCCAGACCTCGAAGAGCCCCCGAGCGGAGTTGGACGCCTTCTTCAATTCTCCGTACTGCCACGACCTGAAGCAGCAGATGTGCGAAGTGGGCCACCGCCTCTGGCAGCGGGAGTACGTCGACGGCAATGGCGGGAACATAGCGATTCGTGTCGGGGAGGACCTGGCGCTCTGCACGCCCACACTCGTCAGCAAAGGCTCGCTCAAACCGGAGGACATGTGCCTGGTGGATTTCGAGGGCGCTCAGTTATGCGGGACCAAGAAGCGCACCAGCGAGATTCTGATGCATCTCCAGATGATGAAGCGCCAGCCGCTCGATGTCGCGTCGGTGCATTGCCATCCCCCCTACGCAACCGCCTTCGCGGTGGCCGGCGTCGAGCCGCCCACCTGCATGATTCCCGAGTACGAGGTGTTCTGCGCCGTGGCCATCGCCCCCTACCGCACGCCCGGATCGCCCGAGATGGGCCGCCTGGTCGCCGACCTGGTCGACAAACACAACACGATCCTCATGGCCAACCACGGCGTGGTCGCCTGGAGCCACAACAGCGTCGAGGAGGCTTACTGGCGCATCGAAATCATCGAGGCGTATTGCCGCACCCTGACCGTGGCGGTGCAACTGGGCAAACCGCTCAACACCTTCACCCCCGGCCAACTCCAGGACTTGCTCAAGATCAAACAGAACCTCGGGTTCGTCGACCCTCGCTACGGCCTCAAGGAGTGCGAACTCTGCAACAACGACGAGTGGCGCCCGGGCGTCACGTGCCAGATTCCCGCGCGCGAAACGATGCTGGGACTCGATCCCGAGGCCGAAGAACTGGTCCAGGCCGTCACGGACCAGATCGTGGCCAGGCTGAAAAACGACTAGCCCGCATGTCTTACACCCCGACGGTGCAGAGGATAGTCTGACTTCGCAAGATGACTGCTATGCGGGCTAGCCCGAGCCACACAAAAAGGACCGATGGATGAAGTCATTGGACGCCAAACTCGCGGAGATCAAGGCCAACCCGGCTTCCCGCGCTTTCATTCTCGCCGATGCCAAGGACGCCGACATGGCGTTCGGCGTGCGGGCCATGGGCCCTCGGCATTACCTCTCCTCGCACGGAGCGCAGGCCGCCCGGTTCTCTCCCGAAGTCTGGACGCGTGAGGAGTTCGGGCATCGCAATCTGCCCGAGTTTCTCGACATCATCCGCGAGGTCGTGGGCCAGGGCCTGGTCGACATCATGCTCATGTCCGCCAGCGTGAACGAGCAACTGGCGATCAAGGAAGGGCTTTTCCGCAAGTCGCACGTCACTCCAGCCGCCCGCGCCAACGACGCGACAGATGTGTGGGCCGTGCGCCACGGATCGTATCTGCACGAGCCGTCGCATCCGTTCCGCAGCGCGACCATCGATCACATTCAATGCGGCCAGGCCCAGTGCGACCGGAGCGCCGACGATGTTCCGGGCGCCAACCTGGGTTTGTACTCGATCACCTTCGTCAACAATCTCGAGCAGGATCTGGCTTCACTCCAGGCGTTCAAGGAGTTTCGCATCGAGGCGGAGCGCAAGAAATTCCGCTATTTCCTCGAAGTCTTCGATCCCAACGTGGCAAACGGCATTCCACCCGAAAAGCTCGGCGAGTTCATCAACGACAACATCGTGCGCAGTCTCGCCGGCGTCACAAGCGCCGGACGCCCGCTCTTTCTCAAAATCGCCTATCACGGCCCCCGCCTCATGGAGGAGTTGGCCCAATACGATCCCAACCTGATCGTCGGCGTCCTTGGGGGCAGCGCCGGCACCACCCACGACGCCTTCCGGCTCATCCACGACGCCCAGAAATACGGCGCGCGCGTCGCCCTGTTCGGACGCAAGATCAACAACGCCGAACACCAGCTCGCCTTCATCGAGATGCTCCGCCTCATCACCGACGGCCGGATTGCGCCCGACGAAGCCGTCCGCGCCTATCACAACATTCTGGGCAAGCTGGGTCTCCAGCCAAAACGGCCTCTCGAGAAGGATCTCCTTCTGACGGATCAGGCCATGAGCTACGGCGGCAGCCCGACGCGCGTCAGCGTCCCCGTCGCGGCCAATCCGCTCGCCCCGGCAATCGCGCCCGGAGCCGCTCCGAAGCCACCAGCCGGCCCCGCGGCCAACGCACCCGCCTGGCCGGTCCGCCCTGACGGTTCGCCCGACTTCGCGACCATGACCTCCGCAGAGCGCCGCGCCTACGATGCGGACAGGCTCAAACGCCGGTTCGGGTGAGCCGGCGGCTGGTTGCGCGTTGCGCATCGAATGCTGAAGGTCTCTGCTTCAGGGTCCTCGCGCGCATTCGACCGTCGAATGTCAATGCTCTGCCATGACGTGTTGCTTCGGCAATAGTGCGTGAGCGGCAAATCGGCGGCGGCTACGGTTCGTGGCAGACAAGAGATACGAACCGACTATGCCACGAACGCAATTCTCAGCAACCGACCTCAAGCAGCTCCGCCACCAGTTGGACCGTTGGCGCCAGTGCCAATCTGGGACCATTCGACTGCCGCAGGCCCTCTGGACATCCGCCGCGACTTTAGCCCTCACCCACGGTGTGGGGACGGTGGCGCGGACCCTGCGATTGGACTACAACAAACTCAAGCGCCAGGTGGCTGCTGCCGCTGGGGCACTGCCCCTGGCGCCAGTGTCGTTTGTGGAAGTGCAGCCACCCGAGTGCATGGCCCAAGCCGCCACCCTGTGCCGCATTGAGCTCTGCGACCGGGCGGGGGCCAAGATGACGCTGGAGCTGCCGTGCGATCCAGCGACGGTGGTGGGCGTCGCCCAAGCGTTCTGGAGGCGGGCATGATCCAGATCACGCCGCAGATGCGCATCTTGCTGGCCGTCGAACCGGTGGACTTGCGCCGCGGCATCGATGGCCTGGCGGCGCTGTGCCGTCAGGCGCTGGCCAGCGACCCTCAAACCGGGGCGCTCTTTGTTTTCCGCTCGCGGCGTGGCCACGCCATTAAGTGCCTGACCTATGATGGTTATGGGACCATCGGGATTATGGGACGCCAGTCCCAGGTGCCGGCCTGGACTCGCGGGAAAGCCGTGCCGTGTGCGGGACGGTGTTCCCATAATTATAGCGCCTCAAGAAGAGCGAGCACGTGCGATGACGCCTTCTTCGTGGCGTGCCAACCCGATCTTGGCGCTTCGAGATGGTCGAGGGCCTGTTTCTTCATCACGTCGTCAGCTTCGAGGTAGCCGTGTGTGGTGCTGAGTTGCTCGTGACCTATCCGCTGACCACCTACTCGCAGGCCCGCGATCAGTGGATGGCCTATCAACTCGATCGCCCGGATCAGGGGCGCGGACTGGTCGTCGCCTTGCGGCGTCCGGACAGCCCCTACGAAGGGGCTCGCATCCCTTTGCGCGCCATCGAT
>MWFF01000143.1 GCA_002071485.1 Verrucomicrobia bacterium ADurb.Bin006
AGCCGCGGACGTCAGTCCGCGCTAACTCGCTCCGTCAAAAGCAGGAATCAGCGCCGTCTCACGACGGCGGCTACGAGGGCTTCTCACGACAGCGGCTACGGGGGGGAAGTCGTCTTGGTGGGGGTTGGGCGATGCTGAGCGATGGGTGACTTTGACCTCGCATTCAGAGCAATGCGGCGAACTCGTCTTTCGTCATCCTTGCTTCCCGGATAATCGCCCGCAGCGTGCCTTTGGCCAAGTCCCTGTGATTGGGAATCGTCAACCGGGGTCCAGCGCTGTTCCGCAAGATGATGTGGCTGCCCGTCAGGTGATCGACGGCGTATCCAAGGCGTCCGAACCAACGGTCCAAGAAGGCTTGGATGTGCTGGGGGCTCAATTGATCACAGAACTCTTGGAGGCGCTGGGGATCGGCGCATTGGGAGAAGCCGTTGTCTAAGCTGCAGTGACGACGAAGGGAAGCC
The DNA here is from genome assembly GCA_002071485.1 of Verrucomicrobia bacterium ADurb.Bin006. Lineage (GTDB taxonomy): Bacteria > Verrucomicrobiota > Verrucomicrobiia > Limisphaerales > J093 > MWFF01. The sequence goes on from MWFF01000143.1 coordinate 462, forward strand.
ACGCAGAGCCAGTGATGGACCACGGATCAAGAGCGAGAGAGAGCCACGGATGAGCCACGGATGAAACACTGATAGAACCGAACAGCCGCGGATGGGCGCGCCACGGCCAGAGCGAGAAGGGGCCCGACACGACCCAAACCTGTGGCGTGCAGGCAGTGGATCATTTGGCTGTCCGTTGCGCCTTTTCAATCGCTGAATTGAGGTAGGTGTCGTCGTGTGGCTGTTTCCAACCGTCGGTCGGGGGCATGCCCGGCGCCGCGCGGTAGGCGGCCCACATGTCATTGACAAAAGCCTCCCAGGTTTTTCCTTCGCGGGCCCAGTCCGGTTGGTCCATTGAGGCATCCTGCTTCAAGGTGACGAGTGCTTGGGTCTCGTCCTCGAACATCCACCGGTCGCAATAGTCGAAGAAGGCGTCGTGGTTCCAAGCCTCCTCGGCCTTCATCAGCCGCAAGGCCAGGGCCTGCGCCACCCAGGCCGCGCTGGTGCAGCAGCGCCGATACGACTCACTCAGTTTCTCCCGGCCGTCCCTCCAGGTTGAAGGCGGCGTGTGTTCATAGGGACCCGTCCCGGCGCGCGCGATTCCGGTCGCTTGATCGATGGCCCGATGTCCGGTGAAGACCACCTTGGCGCCCGTCCAGGCATCGCCGTACGCCGTCTGCTCGTCCTCGCCAAAGTGAGCGGAGGGGAAGGACCGATTGATGTGAGCCAACTGCGCGTCGTCCAGGAGCAGGCCTGCGAAGACGATCGGCAGCTTGCGCCCGCTGCCGTGCCCGCCGAATCCTTCCCAACCGGGATGCCCCGCGCGGATCATGCCGCCTAAGTCGATGCCGATCTGAACCAGGTTGACCAGCAGAGCTTCCTTCTGTTCCGGCTTAAGGTCCGTGCATAGCAGAAGAGCGGCCTGACCCACGACGCGGGCATAGTCGCGTCCGTACTGGGGCATGTTCTCGACCGGGCTCTCGAAGCCAAAGAAGCCTGTCCCCACCCACGGACGCTGGGTGAACCGAACGAACAATCCGACTTCGGGAAGGTTCTTGCCGGGTACGTTGGGCAGGAGGTTTCGTTTCAAGTTACGGGAGAGGTAGATTCGCGCCTGGCGATCGCAAAAGGCGGGGCGAAACGCGTCAGGTGGAAGCGGGTTCGCGACGCATGTGAGCACCGCCGCCGTTCGGATCGGGCTGCTGTCGTCCACACCGCGCTCGACCGTTTCCCACAACTGCGGTTTGAGCACCAGACCCTTGGGCATGCTGATGGTCGATACGAGGGCATCGCCGGGCTTCATGTCAACGGGCAGGCGCTGGATCAGCGAGGGATCGAACCAGTTCCGCACGCCGCTGTCGTACGATACTCGCATCGCCGCCGGCGGATTGAGCATGAACCCATGACGGACCCGTTGGGGGACGGGCCTTTCGAGGTCGATCTGATCCAGGTCGATCTCGGGAATCTCGGACCCGTAGAGCGGTCGAGGTGTGATGGTCTTGATGGTGACAGGGCCAACCACGTACCAGTCGCCGTTGATGAACTGGCCGACGCGCGCGGGTTGGCCGAAGGTCCAGGTGATGCCGTATTGCGAGACGCTCTCTTTCAACGGCAGCGCCTCCAGCTTCGGCGTGGCGGGCGGCTCAACCCCGGTGTAAAGCGTGACCGTCTGCGTCGAGGCGACCCACGGATTCGGCCCGATGACTCGCGGCGCGGCGGGGTGGGGGACAGGGAGCGACTTCAACGGTCCGCCGAGTGCTGCGGAGAGGTTCTGGCCGCTCATGACCGGAACCAGTTGACTCGCCACGGTGGCAGCCAGGATAAGCTGTGTCAAAACCATGGCACTGACGGTGTTGCTTGATCCCGTGCTGGGAAGGGAAAAGGGCCTTTCTACTCGCCGCCCGTTTGCGCTCGGCCTGCCGTTTCAAGGAGCGAAGGGGCGGCGTTGCTGTGCCGCGAATCCGCGCGCGCCGAAGTTTGGTCCCCACGGATTCACACCGGCCAGGCCGGAGGCGTCGATCAGGTCGGCGATGCGATCGCGCCAGGCATAAACCTGCGCCGGTGCGCGCGAGTACTCGGTCATGGATTTGAGCAGCGTGTCGGGCGCGGGAAGGGCGGTCTTAGCCTCTGCCAGCCAGTCCTTCTGCGCAGGGGACAGTGTGTCCGCCGCAGCCTCGCGCTGGCGGATGATCTCCTCGAGAATGACCGCGTAGGCGTAGTCTTCGAGCCCGTCGCGGAAGTTCTCGAGGCGGATGGTCGGCAGCGGGGTGCCGTCGGGCCCGACGCACGTCCACGAGCCATCGCCGTGGTATGTCGTCCAACTGCGCGGGTCCCAATCGGTGAACGGGCCGCTGGTGATTGGCCTGCGCGAGTTCCAGATGCTGACCTGGTAGTAAAGGAAACCGTCCGGACGCTGCTTCGCCGTCATGGCGCCCATGAGCAGACGGGCTTCGATGGCGGGATACTCGATGAACATGTTGGCGTGCGGGTGATGCGGCCCGCAGCAGATGTACCACCAGACGTGCCGGCCCGCCGCGCGCGCCTTGGCGGCCTGGTCTGGATTGAACTTCGGCGTCAGCGGGCACCAGGCGTCCATCGTCTTGACCACGGTGTCCAGGCCGTAGCTGTCGTCGTAGCTCGTGGTCATCAGGAGAGCGCCGGGAAACTCGCGCCGCAGGGTCTGGGCCGTCTTCTCGAGTTGCGGGAACCGCTCGGGTTTGCATTCGTCGAACCCATAGATGTAGGCGTGATCGAGGACGCCCATTTGGACGGCTTGCTCGTAGGCGGTCCGCAAGCCGTTCAGGGCATCGCTCGCCGCGGCTCCGCCGCGCGCCAGACCGTCGAAGTTGCCCAGGTTAAAGGCCACCAACTGCCCGCGCTCGTGCAGATGTTTGACCACCTCGAAGTCCGGCGGGCCGTGTCGATACAGGCTGTCGTAGTTGATGTAGTAATCCGCCAGCATCTCGGCCCAGGCGAGCTTGTGCTTCTTCCAGGCATTGACCGGATACTCGGGCGAACTGCGCCACTCGCCCGTCAACGGCTGCTTTTCGTCTGCCGGATAGTCGTGCGGCCCGAATGTGATCGCGACGGGGAGCGGGCTGTGTGTCGGCACGGTGAACGAGCGCACCCGAAGTGTCAGTGGAAAGGCCTGGGGCGCGACGCCCTCCGCCGACACGGTGAGCGTGCCGCGGTAGACGCCCGGCACCTGGTCTTTGGACGCGCGCACACGAATCCAGAAGCTCTGCAGATCGCCGGCGGCGACATCGACGGGGCCGAGGAAGTCAAGGATCGGGTCGGGCCACCAACCGATGTGCGACGTCCCATAGGGGGGGAGGGCCTTGGTCTCCACATAACCGACCACGGCGCACTCAACCTGAGCGCGCGGGAACACGGCGTCGGTGGCGGATTTCAAGTCGCCGACACTCACCGCGACCTTCTTCAACTCGGCGGCCACGGGCACTACGGCAATTTGGAAACTCTCCTTCTCATTGCGTGCCAGGCTGACATTGATCTCCCGCGCCGGCTTCAGCTCGAACGGCGTGTCGCGCGGGAGCAGCTTCTCCATCGAACTGGCCAAGCCGACCAGGAACGTGGCGGCGGGCTGGCCGGCTTCAGCGCAGGCTTTCTGAAAACGCGCGATCGCTTCCGACCGTTCCGCCTTCTGTGATGCGGCTGTCCGCTCCGCGGGCGGTTCAGCGGGGCTGGCTGAGACGGTCGTCAACAGGATCAGGCAACACACGACCAGGAGAGAGAAGCGGCGAGATAGAGTATTCACGAGTGCAAGAGTAACCCGGAGCGTCGAATTCTCGAAACTCAAAAGTGACCCTATCGATCGGCCAGGCACGGCTGATTCATCTGGATTTGGGGAGGGGATTGCGCAGCCTGTCTGGGCGGCTGGTTCCAGACCCCTGCGATGAGAACCGGCGTGCCGTGGGCCCGAAGGCCTTTTGCGGCGCCCGACACTCTCCCCGGGGCGATGAGGTTCTCGGCCAGGATTTCAGCCTGGCTGGGAACAAAGTGATGCGCCGAGCGCCCCAGCCCGCACCCTCAGGCCCGCGTCCTGTGGTCTACCGCTGCAGCGGAAGTTACATTAAGACCTGATGCCGGAATCGTGGTTTCGGCCTTATTTTCCAAGGGGTTTACGCACGTGGTTGATTTTCTTGCGCGTGCCTACGGTGACTTGGGCTTCGGGCACCGTCGCCGGAAGAACCAACTTCAGTGCCTGGAGCAGTTGCTGCTGCCGGGCACTGGGTTCGGGCACCTGACGCGCCACGACCTTGCCGCTGCCCGAGTGAACCAGCTCCATGACGCAGCGGAAGTTCCATTAAGATCTGATGCCGGAATCGTGGTTTCGGCCTTATTTTTCAAGGGGTTTACGCACGTGGTTGATTTTCTTGCGCGTGCCTACGGTCACTTGGGCTTCGGGCACCGTCGCCGGAAGCACCAACTTCAGTGCCTGGAGCAGTTGCTGCTGGCGGGCACTGGGTTCGGGCACCTGGCGCGCCACGACCTTGCCGCTGCCCGAGTGAACCAGTTCCATAACGCAGAGCTGTTCGAG
>MWFF01000144.1 GCA_002071485.1 Verrucomicrobia bacterium ADurb.Bin006
GCTGACCACCTACACCGGCCCGCCTAAAACCTCGAAAACTTAGCTCAATTCCGGTCCGTGGAAATCCAGGCTAGTTACCCACTTGCCGCGTGGCAACTGTGCGTCTCCTCGCACAGCGTCCTCCCGTGAACCCGGCGGGTTCAGATTTGAGATTTCAGATTTCAGATCTTGATCCTCCGTGCGCTCTCAACCGTCTGAATGTCAACCCGCCCCGTGAACCGTGCATCGGATTCTTGTCGGTATTCTGTCGCCCGGTGAGGGCACCGGTCCTACAACGGATGGAAGCTCCCGCTGTATCCGACTCGCAGACGGTACTATCGGCTCTGGGCCATTCCCATTCCCAACTCGGCGCGCGCTGTCTCGATCCACTTCCGGACGGCCTCAACCGCAGACTCGATCTTGACAGGGTTGACGGCGCCGCCGCGCGGTTTGATCTCGATTTCGCCCCGTGCCAGGGATTTCTCTCCCACAGCCACCCGGAGCGGAAACCCGACCAGATCGGCGTCTTTGAATTTCACCCCCGGACGATCATCGCGATCATCAAGAATCACCTCGATCCCGGCCTCGATGAGGGCTGCATAGACCCGCTCCGCGCACTGCATGACTGGGCTGTTGGGCGCGACGCTCAGCGGGGTGATGCAGACCTCGAACGGGGCGACGGAGAGCGGCCAGACGATGCCGTCCTTATCGTGGGATTGTTCGATCACCGCTTGGAGGGTGCGTGTGACGCCGATGCCGTAACACCCCATCACGCAAGGGTGTTGCGTCCCCGATTCGTCCAGGTACAGGGCGTTGAGTTTCTCGCTGTACTTGGTGCCCAGTTTGAAAACGTGGCCCACCTCGATGGCGCGCCGGACCTTGAGCGGCTGACCGCTCGCGACGCACAACTCGCCCGCCTGCACGGTGCGCAGGTCCGCCCAGCGGGTCACGCGGATATCGCGTTCGATCCGGACGTGCCGGAAGTGGTGACCGTCCTCATTCGCGCCGGTGGTCATGCCGCCCGCGCCCCGCAACGCCTCGTCCGCATAGACGGGCAGGGAGGCGGCCTCGCCTTTGAGGGTGTCGGCGATCGCGCCCAAGCTGCCCGGATGCGCCCCCAGCACGGGCGCGATCTCGTCGGCGGTTGCCGGGCGGAGCTGGTTGGTGCCGAGCGCGCCGGCGAGTTTGGCCTCGTTGAGCTGATCGTCCCCACGAAGAAGCACGAGCGCCAGCTTGCTCTCGACCACATAGACCAGGGTCTTGATCTGCTGGTGGGGCGCCACGTGGTGCGGCGCCCGGCTCAGCGCCTCGATCGTGACCACGCCCGGCGTCGGGAACTTCTCGAGCGCCGCTCCGCTGTCGGCTTGGGGCGTTGGAATCACCGGGCCGCGGCTGGCCGCTTTTTCGATGTTCGCGGCGTACTGGCCCGATTCGCAGTAGACGACCTCATTTTCGCCCGATGCGGCCGGGACCATGAACTCGTGCGAGAACTTGCCGCCGATCACCCCGGTATCGGCCTCGACCGCCATGGCCCGGAGGCCGCAGCGGCGGAAGATGCGCGTGTAGGCGTCGTACATCTTCTGGTAACTGGCCTGCGCGGCTTCGTCGCTGACGTCGAAACTGTAGGCGTCCTTCATGATGAACTCCTTGGCGCGCATCAGGCCGAAGCGCGGGCGGATTTCATCGCGGAACTTGGTTTGAATCTGGTAGAAGTTGCGCGGCAGTTGGCGGTAGGAGCTGATCTCGCCGGCGACAAGGGTGGTGATCACCTCCTCGTGCGTGGGGCCGAGCAGCCATTCTTTGTTGGCGCGGTCCCGCACCTTGTAAAGAACCTCGCGCGCCGAGACGTAGCGGCCGCTCTGCTGCCAGATGTCTGGAGGCTGCAGCGCGGGCATGAAGACCTCGATGGCCCCCGCCCGGTTCATCTCTTCGCGCACGATCTGCTCGATCTTGCGCAGCGCCCGCAAGCCCATCGGCAGGAACGTGTAGAGCCCCCCCGTGAGCTTGCGCACCAGTCCTGCGCGAACCAGCAACTGATGGGAAATAATCTCGGCGTCAGCCGGATTTTCCTTGAGAGTGGGAATGAAGGTGGACGTCCAGCGCATGACCCTGCTCACTTGACGGTGTTGACCAGCGGGGCCAGGCCTTGGATGCGGACCTCGAGACGGTCGCCCGACTCGATTGGGCCCACGCCGCTGGGCGTGCCGGTCAGGATCAAGTCCCCGGGGAGCAGGGTCAGGTTGGTTGAGATGAAGCTGACGAGCCTGTAGCAGTTGAAGAGGAGCTGGCTGGTGTTCGAGTTCTGCCGCAACTGCCCGTTCTGAAAAAGCTGAATGGTCAGATCGTGCGGATCGATCTTCGTCTCCACAGACGGACCGACCGGGGTGAAGGTGTCGAACGACTTGCAGCGCGCCCACTGGCTCTCCGCGTTCTGAATGGTCCGATCGCTGATATCTTGCGCCGCCGTGTAACCGAAGATATACCGGGCCGCCGCCGCGGGCGTGACGTTGCGCACACGCCGGCCAATCACAATCGCCAGCTCAGCCTCGAAATCGACCCGATGCGATGGGAACGGAATCTCGATCTTGGCGCCATCCGCAATGAGCGAGGTCGGAGCCTTGAACCAGAATAACGGCTCCTTGGGCAGCGGCTTGCCGGTCTCCCGCGCATGATCGGCATAGTTCAGCCCCACCGCAATCACTTTCGAGGGAACAACCGGCACCAGAGTCTTCACCCCTTTGGGCGATACCGGCTTTTTCTCGAAGGACGGCGACCCGAAGACGTCGCCGAGCAGTCGGAACAGCTCGCCGTCGACGACCTTGGCATGGAACACCTCGTCGCCCTTCTGAAATCGGCCAATGGCTGCCATAAAAGTGGCCGAGTCTAGCCATCTGGACGGCCTCTTCGCAAGCTGAAAGTCAGGGAGCGCGACGACGTCACGGTTATTTCATAAAAATTCCTGAAGGGTTGCTGTTGTTGAAGTTGGAAATAGCGCTCATCAATTGGCGTGGTTTGGGGCGTAGTAGGCGTGCGATGATCTCGACAAACCACTGTCAAATTAAGAACCTGCCACTTTCTCTATCCCACGACATTCACCTTCAAATCCCGCATCGTCGCCAACTCCTCCAACGCTCCCAAGCCCCGCATCGGTCGCGCCCCGTCACGCCGCCTCGCCCCAAACCGATCCCGGTACTCCCGGAATACCTCGTTCACGTAGTTCCGCGACCCCAGCACCACTCCGTCGCTGAAATACCTCACCCGCAGCCGCAACACCTGGCCCAGCTTCAACTGCCCCTTCCTCTTCAACTCACGCCGGATTCCCTCCGCATCCAGCACCACCTTGCCCGCACTCCCAGCACTCCCGCTGCTCACCAAAAGCACCTGCCGATATTCCCTCCCCACCCTCTCCCAATCCCCCCACCCATAGATGCTCCCCAACCCCTTGCGCGCCAATCCATTCCCCCCAACGGCCTCCGCGTACCCGCACCACCGG
>MWFF01000145.1 GCA_002071485.1 Verrucomicrobia bacterium ADurb.Bin006
CAGCGGGAGTCTGCATTCGTTGTAGGCCCGGTGCCCTCACCGGGCGACTGGGCTTGTGCCGCGTGGGGGCACGCGGCCTGCAGCGGGAGTCTGCATTCGTTGTAGGCCCGGTGCCCTCACCGGGCGACTGGGCTTGTGCCGCGTGGGGGCACGCGGCCTACAGCGGGAGTCTGCATTCGTTGTAGGCCCGGTGCCCTCACCGGGCGACTGGGCTTGCGCCGCGTGGGGGCACGCGGCGTACAGCGGGAGTCTGCATTCGTTGCAGGCCCGGCGCCCTCACCGGGCGACCTGACTCACCGCGATTCGGCGGGCGCAACTCGAGTGCAAATCGGAGTTGGCATTTTCAGCGGGTCACTTTAGGTTCGCCGCGCGCATGCCGGATCGGCGCGTGCCCGATCGGCACGATTGGTACGAGAAACGAGGCCGGGATGCGCGTGCACGAACGGCCCGCGGTCGCCACGATGAGGCGAGCGGGGTCCGGCGAAGCGAAACCGACATGGGACAAACGCTGACGACATGCACCTTTTGCGGTGTCGGGTGCGGGATTTACCTGGAAGCGGCGAATGACCGGGTGACCGGGGCCTATCCCAGCCTCTCGCATCCCACGAACAGGGGCCGGATCTGCGTGCGCGGCTGGCACGTGCATGAAGTGGCGAGTTCGCCCGAGCGGCTGCGATCGCCCCTGCTGCGGCGCGACGGGCGGTTGGTCGAGGCGACGTGGGACGAGGCCCTGGGCTACATCGCGGATCGGATCAAGGAGATCCGGGCGCGTTACGGGCCGGACGCGCTTGCGTTCTTCAACATGCCGCGCTGTTCGAACGAGGAGAGTTATCTGTTGCAGAAGCTCGCGCGGGCGGTGGTGGGCACCAACAACGTCGATCACGGTTCCGGTCCCTACTGCAACAACAGCATCAGCGTCCTGCGCGACATGCTCGGCGTCTCGGCAACCACCAACTCGATCGGTGAGCTGTTCCGCAGCGATGCGATCGTCGTGGACGGGGTGGACCTGGGCATGCAGTTGCCGACCATTGGCGGCATCGTCATCCGCGCCAAACTCGACGGGGCGAAGCTGATCGTGATCGATCCGCGGCGCCATCGCCTGGCCGAGCATGCGGACTACTTTCTGCAGGTGCGTCCGGGCACGGAGGTGTTGGTCTACGGGGCGATGGCCAAGGTGATTGTGGACCGCGGGCTGATGAACCAGTCCTTTGTCAAGGCGCATTGTGAGGACTACGACGCCTTCGTCGCGGCGGTGGGCCGCTTCGATCTGCTGGCGGCGGCCGAGGCTTCGGGTGTCGCGCCCGAGTTGATCGAGGGGGCGGCTCTGGCCTACGGGCGGGCGCGCGCCGCGGCGTGGCTCTATTCGACCGGCGCCGAGGCGCGCAGCGAGGACAGCATCCGGTCGGTGGTGAACCTGGTCCTGCTGACCGGCAATGTCGGGCGGCCGGGGGCCGGGGTCTACGCGTTGACCGAGCACAACAACTTGCAGGGGGTGTGCGACATGGGGGTCTCGCCCCAATGGCTGCCGGGCTACCGGGATGTGGCCGACGCCGCGGCGCGGCGGACGTTCGAGCAGGCTTGGAACACGCCGCTGTCGGCCCAGCCCGGTCTGGGGGCGCGCGATATGTTCGAGAACGGGAAGGGCTCGACGGTCAAGGCGCTTTGGCTCAGCCGGTACGATCCGGTGACATCGGCCGCTTCGAACAATGTGGCGGACACCCTGGCGCGAATGGAGTTGGTGGTCGTGCAGCATCTCTTCCCGGTCGCGGCGGCGGCGCAGGCCCATGTCGTCCTGCCGGTGGTGGCCTATGGCGAGGAGGAGGTCTCCTTTACCAGCACCGATCGCCGCATCCAACTCGCCCGCCAGGTGCTGCCTTCTCCCGACGGGCCGATGCCGGTTTGGCGGCAGTTGATGCTCCTGGCGCGGAGTCTGGGCGCCGACTGGGCCTACGAGTCGAGTGCGTGCGTCATGGACGAGATCAGCACGGTGGTGCCCGAGTACGGCGGCGTGAGCCATGAGAATCTCGGGCGCGATTACGGGCGCCAGTGGCCCTGCACCAAGGACCGTCCGCTCGGCACGCCTTATCTCTTCGACACGGGCATTCCCGGCCAGTGCTTCCGGTTCCGCTCCATCGCGCCGCCGGCCGAGGTGGCTCGGCAGCCGGCGGCTTACCCCTTTGCGTTGATTTTCGGGCATTCGTTGTATTACTGGCACCAAAACGTGCTGGTGAAACACAGCGAAACGCTGCGTCGCGAACTGCGGGTGCTGCTGCTCGATTATCCGGAAGGATTCGTCGAAATCAGCGATGAAGATGCCGCCGCCCTGAAGATACGGGATGGCGGTCGCATCCGGCTGGTGGCCGAGGAAGGAACGGCTCTGACGACGGCCCGGGTGACGCGGGAAGTGCGGAGCGGGACGATTTACGTCCCCTTTTTCGTGCGGGAGGTCGAGCGGGATCTGACGGGGCGGGCGCGCAGCGGTTTGGGCGACCTCGACGAGCCTGTTTTCGTGCGGTTGGAACGGGTGGATTCGCTATGAGAGCGCGTGTGATCGGCGAGGCGGACGTCTTGAGGCTGGTGGACCTGCTGCGTCAGGACCGCCAGGTGATCGCCCCGTTCTGCGGGCGGGGCCGGGACAGCTATTTCGATGTCGTCACGGACGTCAATCGGGACCGGATCCGCCTGCACGTGCCCAATCCGCTCTATCCGCCCAAGCGCTATGTCCTCCCGCACATCGAGCGCCTGATGCGGATGCGGCGGTCGGCGGCCGGCCTTTGGAATTTCCAGCCGGACTATGCGGAGACGCCTCTGGCGCTCTTTGGCGTCCGGTCCTGCGACGTGGCGGGCGTCCGGCATCTGGACCGCTTCTATCTGGGGCGGGAGTATGTGGATGCTTATTACGAACGGCGGCGGCGGAATCTGTTCGTCGTGAACATGGTTTGCACCGATCCGGAGGTCGACATCGACGACAACTGTTTCTGTGTCTGTGCGGATACCGGGCCCGCGGCGCGCGACGCGTTTGATCTGCAACTGATGGATCTGGGGGGCGGAGAGTATCTGGCGGTGGCCGGGACCGCGGCGGGCGAGGATCTCTTCAGCGCTCCGTTCTTCCGTCCGGCCACGGCGGCGCATGTCGAGCGGCGGCGGGCGATTCTGACGGAGGTCCGCGGGCGGTTCCGGAGCACGACCAGTTGGTTCGCGGCGACGGTGCGGTACATCTCGCGCGGCGACGTGCTCGACAAGACGTGGGAGGAGATTGGGAACCGCTGTCTCGAGTGCGGGGCGTGCACGTTTGTCTGCCCCGCCTGCACCTGCTTCACCGTGAGCGACCGGCGCACCGGCAAAGAGGAATACGAGCGGGTGCGGATGTGGGATTCATGCGCCCTGAAGGGCTTCACGCGGATGGCGGGCGGATTCAATCCGCGGCGGGCGGTGCATGACCGGCGCAATCGACGGTTTTTCCGCAAGCTGGCGCATTATTTCATCCAGCGGGAGCTGTCGATGGCCTGTGTGGGTTGCGGGCGCTGCGCGGCGGTGTGTCATGGCGATGTGGGCATGCCCAGCGTTGTCGAGATGATCCGCCGGGCCACGGCGATCGCCGCGCCGCCCCTCGACGAGTCTTCGACGGTTCCGAGTGCAAAGGTCACCGCGTGAGTTCGACCGAGAACATCTATTTGCCCAAAGTGGTCCAACTGGACCGTGTCGTGGACGAGATCCACGAAGTGCGGACGTTTGTCTGGCACTTCGAGGATCCCGCGGACCAGGCGGCGTTCAAGAAATTCCGTCCGGGCCAGTTCGCGCAGGTGTCAATCTTCGGCGCGGGCGAATTCCCGGCCTCGCTGCCTCCGAGTCCGACCGAGAACGAGATGTTCTTCACCATCCGGACGGTCGGGGGCTGCACGGCTGCGCTCCATCGCTTGCAGCCCGGCGACCGCTTCGCGGTGCGGGGTCCGTACGGCAACGGTTTCCCGATGGACGATTATGCGGGGAAGAACCTGGTGTTTGTGGCCGGCGGGATAGGGCTGATTCCGCTCCGCTCGTGCATCGTCTATGCGCTGGCGCATCGCGAGCGCTACGAGCGCATTCAGATCTATTACGGCGCCAAGACGCCGCGCGAGCTGATGTACCTCCCCAACCTGCGGGCCTGGGAACAGGCCGCCGGGATCGAGTGTCAACTGACGGTCGATCGCGCGTCCGACGGCTGGACGGGCAATGTGGGTGTGGTCGGGAGCCTGTTCAAGCGTCCAGGCGTCCATGTGCCGGTCGAGAACACGGTCGCCTTCGTGTGCGGACCGCCGGTCATGTTCCGGTTCGTCATTCGCGATCTGCTGGACATGGGGTTTCGGGAGGACCAGATCATGTCGACGCTCGAACGCTACATGAAGTGCGGCGTGGGCAAGTGCGGCCATTGCTGCATCGGCGTCGCGTACGTCTGCGTGGACGGCCCGGTATTCACTTACGAACAAATCAAGAAACTCGGCGAGGATATCTGATGCCTGATCTGCGCGCCCAACTCGAACCCTGCCTGAGCGGACGCGTTTGTTTCGTCGGCCTGGGCAATGCCGACCAGGGCGACGACGGGGCGGGGATGCGCCTGGCGGAGGCCTTGCGGACCGGGCTGCATCCGGGGGCGGCGCGGCGCGGGGAGGACGAGGTGTTTGACGCCGGGACGCACAGCGTGGTGCTTGCGGGGACCGCGCTCGAGCGGTGGGGGGCGGCGCTGGGGCGCCTGGACGTCGACCGATTTGTGTTTCTGGATGCCGTTGACTTCGGCGGGCACCCGGGATCGGCGGTATGGCTCGAAGGCGACGAGATCCGGGCCCGTTTCCCCCAGGTGTCGACTCATCGTATGTCTTTGGGCGCCTGGGCACGCTGGCTCGAGGCGGATGGCTCGAAACGGGTTTGGCTGCTGGGTGTGCAGCCCGAATCGTTGCGGGCGGGCCGCGGCCTTTCGGCGCCGGTGGCTGCCGCCGTGTCGGCGTTGGCGCAAATCCTTCTCGACGCCGCCTCGCCAAGGCAATCCGGGTTGTCCGACTCGAAGGCCGCAACGGCGCCTCTCATTCCAGAATTGTCAAACATGCCATGGTAGCACGCGACCTTTTAAATCGGTTGAAGGAGATGCTGGGCCCGGCGTTGCTGCGCGTGGACACCCCGGCGGACGACCGGATCTTCATCCACGTCGAACGCGATGCGATTCGCGCCGTGTGCCGTCATGTGTTTCGGGACTTGGGGGCGCGGTACGTGATCAGCATAGGTGCGGATGATCGTCCTTTCTCAGGGCAGTATCTCGTGGCGCACGACTTCGCCTTCGACGCCGCGCATTTGCTGGGCAGCGTGGTCACCCACGTGCCGGAGGGCGATCCGCGACTGGACAGCATCACCCCGGACGTGCCGGCGGCGAACTGGGCGGAGCGCGAGCTTCGCGATTTGGTGGGGATCGAACCGGTGGGCCATGTCGAGCCGAAGCGCCTGATCCTGCCCGACGGATGGCCTGAGGGGGCGCATCCGTTGCGCAAGGATGTGGCATGGAACTTCGTGCCCGAGGGGTACGATCCGGAGCGCGCGTTCAAGTTTGGCGAGCCGCCGCCGGGATGCACGGTGGTGCCGTTCGGACCGTTTCATCCGACGTTGGACGAGCCGGCGCATTTCCGGCTCTATGTCGAGGGCGAGGTGGTTCGCGGGTGCGAATACCGGGGGTTCATGGTCCATCGCGGAATCGAGAAGCTCGCCGAGTCTGTTCTGAGCTACAACGACATTCCGATGGCGGCGGAGCGGATTTGCGGGATCTGCGGCTGCGTGCACAACGTGGCCTACGCTCAGGCGGTCGAGGAGGCGGCGGTGCTGCGGGCGCCGCCGCGGGCCGAGTACATCCGGACGATCATGCTCGAGATCGAGCGGTTGCACAGCCACTTGTTGTGGGTGGGGCTGGCGTGTCACATCCTGGGCTTCGACACGCTGTTCATGCAGAGCTTCCGCATCCGCGAACCGGTCATGTGGATTGCCGAGAAGATCAGCGGCAACCGGAAGACCTACGCCCTCTGCCTCATCGGGGGGGTGCGGTGGGATCTGACCCTCGAACTGATCGCCGAGTTGCGCCGCGTCCTCGATACGCTCGAAGCCGAATGGCGCGCCGTGATCAAGGCGGTGCTCGGGGACAAGAACGTGCAGCAGCGCGCGCGCGGCGTGGGCGTGGCGGACCGGAGCCTGGTCCAGGAACTGTCGTTGATCGGGCCGGTGGCGCGGGCCGCGGGCGTGCCTCTGGATTGCCGGCGGGATCATCCATACGCGGCCTATGACCGGGTCGAGTTCGAGGTTGTGACGCACGAGGGCGGGGATGTCTGGGCGCGCATCGTGGTGCGGATGAAGGAAGTGCTCCAGTCCATCGAGATCATTCGCCAGTGCCTCGACAAGATGGAGCCGGGTCCGATCCAGTTGGCGATCACGGACGAATTGCCCGTGGGGCGCTACGGGTTGTCATCGGTCGAGGCGCCGCGGGGCGAGAGCCATCATTTCGTGATCACGGGCGAGAACCATCGTCCGCGCCGGTGGCGTGTGCGGGCGCCGACCTACCAGAACCTGCAGGCTGTGCCGGCCATGATCAAGGACCAGCAACTGGCTGACATGACGATCACGCTGGGAAGCATCGATCCCTGCTTTTCCTGCACGGACCGCTTCGAGATTGTGGATCTGGCGACCTCGACGACGCGCGTCTGGTCGGCGGAGGAGCTGGCGCGCCTGGCGCGCGCGGGACGCCGTTGAAGGAGAGGCCATGGAGTTACTGAGCATACTCGGATGCGTGGCGAACGCGGGCCTGGTGTTGGCGCTGGCGCCGCTGGGCGAAGGCGTGTTGCGCAAGGTGACTGCCCGGCTTCAGTCGCGCCAGGGGCCGCCGCTGCTCCAGCCCTATTTCGATCTGCTCAAGCTTTTGGGCAAGGAAGACATCGAATCGGGCGAGACCCCGCACGTCCAGCGGGGCGCGGGTTACCTGGCCTTGGCGACGGTGCTGACGGTGGCGTGTCTGCTGCCTCTGGGTTTTCGGACGCCGCTGACGGGGGCGGGGGACGTGATTCTCCTGGTTTACCTGATCACGCTGGCGGGCATATGCACATTGCTCGCCGGGTGGGGGGCGGGATCGACGTACGCGCTGCTGGGTTCGAGCCGGGAGATGATGACGATGATGGCCCTCGAACCGCTGTTTGCGGTGAGCCTGGTGGCTGGAGCGGTCCAGACCGGGTCCTGCCAGGTGGACCGGGTGCTTGACGGATCGGTGTACGGCGCGGGCGGCATCCCGTGGTCGGGGCTGATCCTTCTGGCGACGATGGCGCTGGCATTTCCGGCCTTTGTCCAGCGGCTGCCCTTTGACGTTGCCGAGGCGGAAACGGAGATCATGGAAGGGGCCTTGATCGAGTACTCGGGACCCAAGCTCGCGCTGTTCAAGTATGCGCAGATGGTCAAGCTGTTGGTCTACAGCGCGCTGTTTGTGGCGCTTTTTGTGCCTTGGGGAAGCGGCTGGGCATTTCCATTCGGCTGGCTTGTGTTTTGGGGGAAAGTGTTGGCGATGGTGCTGCTGGTGACTGCCGTGGCGGCCAGTCACGCACGATACCGAATCGACCAGGCGCTGCGGCACTTCGCGCGTCTGCTGGTGTTGGCCGTGGGGGCGCTGGTCCTCGCCTGTTACGGCCTATGAAACCGCAGCTCCCACCGTGCGGGAAAGGAACATGCCGATGACCTCGTTGCTCAGCAAGATCCGGGAAGTCATGGTCGGTTGGAACGCCGGGCGCGTGACGCTGCCCTATCCGGCCGCGCCCGCGCCGCCTCCGCCCCGGTTCCGGGGCCGTCCAATCTTCGATGCCACCAAGTGCATTGGCTGTGCGGGCTGCGCAAACAACTGTCCGGCGCGGGAGATTCTGGTCTACGACGTCTGCCAGGAGATCCGCATACTCAAGTATCTGGGGCGCCGGTGCACGTATTGCGGGCGCTGCGCGGATGTGTGTCCGGAGGGCGCGATCACGATGAGCGGCGAGTTCGAGAATGCG
>MWFF01000146.1 GCA_002071485.1 Verrucomicrobia bacterium ADurb.Bin006
TCACCATGCTCTATTTCGTGGCAGGTAAGCTCCGCATCCCATGCTACTGATTCCACTGAAAACGTCGAAGAAGCACAGAATTTCCGTTGACTGGATGCTGGCGTTTTTTCCAATCTGTCGGTCATGAAATTCCAACGACCGATGAACTGCATCTGCCGTCGTCTGATCTGGTTGGGCGCGGCGGCTAGCTTGGTCGCGAGTGTCCTTGGGGAATGGAAATCAATCGCCGCGGACGCGGCCACCAACCAACCGCCGTACGCGCGGGTTTACGTGTTGGCGGTCGGCGTCAATGGTTACCCCGCCGGGAGCGGCTTCCGCCCGCTGCGTTTTGCGGAAAGCGACGCGCGCGCCGTGGCCCACCTGTTTCAGACGAGCTTCGGCTTTACGACCGACCTGCTGGTGGGAGCCAACGCGACGCGCGGCGTGGTCTGGGCCAGGTTCCAAGATATCCAGGCCAAACTGAGGCCCGAGGACGACTTCATCTTCTATTTTTCCGGGCATGGCGCGACGAAGGCGCGAGGGGAGTTCGGCAGCGACGGGTTCCTGGTGCCGGCGATTCGCAGCCTGAAGGGGGATTCATCGGCGGAGGCGTACCGCGAGGAAGCGATCCCCATGGCGGAGCTGGTGGAGCGGGTGACGGGGCTGAATGCCCGACATCGGCTGCTGGTGCTGGACTGCTGTTTCTCTGGCTACGCCGCGGGGGCCACGAATTGCTACTACACGATTGAGAACAACACGCCGGACATGTTGTCCCATCCTACCGTGCAGGTGATGACCGCAGGCTGCAAAGACGAACTGGCCGTGGAAGTGGAGACGGTGCTGGGCGAACCGGTCAACCACGGCCTGTTCACCTACGGCCTGCTCGAGGCGTTGAAGGACCTGCGCTTCCGCCACCGCTCGGGCATTGCCGTCTTCACCGAGTTGCGGGACACCGCCATCACGGTGGCCGAACTGCAATTTCAAGGGCGGGCCTCGACGCCTCAGCATCGGTTGTTGATCTCCAGCAAAGGTGACATGGTCTTCATTCCGACGAGTCTTCAGAGCTATTACCGGCCTGCGAAGGCGCCGCCAGAAAGCCTGGCCAGGTACGGACGCGCGGTGACCACGAACGAACTGGCCGAGGTCAGGGCGAAGGCGGAGCTGGCCGGCCGGGATGGCGGTGCCGCCCCGGTCTTAAGCGAGGACGAGGTGAGCCGGTACGAGGCCCGGGCAAGCGTAGGTGATCCTCTGGCCATGAACATCTTGACGCTGGTTTATGGCCGAGGGCTGGCTGGAAAGCGCAACGACCAAAGGGCGAGGCTGTGGGCGGAAGAGGCCTACGACACCCGCAGTCCATTCGGTATTATTGCCCTGGCGCAGAGTTTCCAATTCGGTTGGGGTGTCCAGGCCGATCCGGCCAAGGCGAGCCGTGTTGCTGCGGAAAGCGGGCTTCCGAAGGAGTTCATTGCTACGCTGAACATCGCCAGTGTGGTCGCGTCCGCTGGTGGCCAAAACCTGAGCTCCGGAGGGATGGACACAAGGGTCAGCGTGGGCGGCATCGGAAGCCTGTTGAAGATGTTGTCCCTGGGAAACGAAGCGAACTTCCAGGCGCGATTCTCCGCCGTGCAGAAGGCGGCGCAAAGCAAGGACTGGAACCGGACAGGCCAGGAGATTGGCAGGCTGAAGACGGTCGTGGAGAACATGCGCGTTCCAGCCAATGATGCCAGCGGCAAGACCGCTGCACTGAAGACGGATCTGCTCGCCGAGATCAAGGCGCTGCAAGAGGCCGCGCTCGATAATGACGACACACTTGTGTCACAAATCATCCTGCGAATGAGCCAGAAGACGGCCAACTCACCAACGAAGTAGTCCCTGCCATGAAACCACCCTTAACAGTCATGGTTCTGAGTTGCGCAGCCCTGGCGCTGTTTTGTTCCGGCTGCAGCTCTGTCCAGGACGGGGCCAACTCGACCGCCCAGTCCGTCGAAAGGATTTTCTCCGGTAAGACGGAGGAAGCTACCGTTACGTCCATCAACCGCAGCGGCAAGGAGATCCAGTTTAAGGTCCGGTCTTCCAAGAACAAGCAGTGCGTCGAAGGTGTCAAGGCCCTGCAGCGACAGGACTGGCCGGCCGCGCAGCGAGCGTTCGAGTCGGCCATCCAGAAGAAAGCGACCGACCATCGAGCCATGTTCGGCCTCGGCGTGGCGTTGGAGAAGCAGGGTAATCGCGCGGACGCCCTCAAGAACTACCAGGCAGCCCTAGTGAGCGCCCCGCAGGACGAGCACCTGGTGATCCAGTCCGCTATTCGGCGGGTGGAGTAGTGAGTGCGGCATTGGGGCCTGGTGGACTGCATGGCCACAATGCGCGCCCTTGTGCTGGACCGCGCAAAAGAGCCGGCCGCCCCGGTTTCCCAGGGCGGCTTGGGCGTTCGACTCGCTGCAGGACTAGGGCTTCGGCGTGACTTCAATGATGCCCTCCACCATGGCGGACTCTCCTTTCGCCAACGCACCGAAGGACAGTTCCAGGTTGTGGGTACCGAAGTGGTTGTGAAAGATCATTTGCAGGTAGCGCTGCGCGCGCGTAACTGTGACGCGCACCTTGCCGAATCTGCCGGACACTTCACCCCATGTTGTCGGCTGCCCGGTCATGGCCGCACCTACCAGCCCCAACAGTTGACCCTGAACATTGCGAATCTCGCACTTCGGAGGTATGGCGGTGTCGTAGCGTCCTCCGGAGCCTTTCTTGGTGCCGTCACTCGTTGTGCATTGCAGCCGATAGGATTTTCCATTGAAGGCGAATGAGTCCACCATGTGCTGGTCGAAGTCAAAGGGCATGGACATCGTGGCAAAACGAATCGGTGCGGGCCCAACCTCCGCTTTGAAGCCCAGCTTGTTTTCCGAAACCCGTGTCCAGGTCAGTCTGAAAGGCGGTGGCGGAACAAGTGAAGGGTTGTCGCTCTTCATGTAACCGTTGGAGCCGCCGATGGACCCCACACTACGGCCCTGAGCATCAGAACCATCAGCCGATCCGATGAGGTAAATGCCGCCGATGCCCTGATGAAGGTTTGCGCCGCGCACTCTCGTCGTATGGACGCGCGTCGAGTCGAATCCAAACGACACGGTCGCCTCGGTTACGGCGATCGCGACATTCGGCGTCCTCGCCCCAAACCAGTGGCTCACGCCCTCATGCACCATTTGCCACTGGAAGTTGTACCGGCCCGGAGTGACTGGCGCCACGATTTCGAAGGTGAACGTCTTAATGCCCTTGGGCCTCACTGATTCGCCACGCGCCAATTTCACGCGATTCTCCCAACCCCAGACCGTGTTGTTCCCCGGATTCTGGCTGCCGAGACGGAAGGAACCCACACCGCCGTTCTCGGTCCAGACGGTTGTACCGGTGTTCTTCATCACAATCTGCACTTGCCGTCTGGTGCCGGCCTCCATGGTCGGAGGCACGGACTGCACGATGAATGCAGCATTGTTACCGCCGTAGGCGCACGCTGACACGAACAGGATTGCCCCGATGGGAGCAGCGCACGCGACTGTGAATACAACGTGGTTTTTCATTTGTGTGTTTCGTTTGTTGTTGTGATGTTGTGTTACGGAGTGATTGGCAGAGGCATGTACTGCCCGCTCGTACGGCGCAGCGCCCGCAAGGCGGAGAGCATTTGCCAAAAGTACGCCACGAGTAACGCGAGAGACAAAGCGCCAAGCGCCGGTGACTGAATCCAGGCGGCGGCGAAGTAGAACAATCCGTACGCAATACCGGCGGCATGACCGCAATCTGACCGGAACGCGGCCAGGGCAGCGGTGGCGCGCTGCATGCAGCGCGCAAGCGAGGCCAGAGCCACCGACGAAACAATGGGGCCGAACAAAGGGGTGGCGGTGGCAACTAACAGCCACCGGGAAACGAGCCGGTGTTCCGGCGACAGGCGACGGCGCAGACTGAGCAGAGCCGAGACAATCACCGCGTGAACCAAGACGTAGGGGATGAGCGCGATCAAGAGAGGGACTATGTCTGGAAGTGACATGGGCAGTAGATGGTTGAGGTTGCGTGTTGATGGATGCCGGGCGCGGGGCGCCCGGCATCCGGTTGAGCATTGCTCACTGGATGGGAGGTAGTTGATTCAGGATCTGGTCTGCTATCGCCTGAGGGAGCCCGGCGCTGGCCAGGCGCTGCCGGGCATGCTCCGGCGATTCGACCTGGGCAATCGCGACAAAGACCTCATGGATGGCGTTCAGCCGCAACGAGTCATCCGCGATGGACGACGCTACCGACCAGGCCACTTCCGGATTGCGGAACGAAACCAGAGGAACGACGGATGCCAGAACTTGATCGCAGTCCACCCCGTCGGGAATCGGCGGGAGCTGCTGCAGGCGCGAAACCGATTGATCAACAATGGCCGCCGCGTAGGCTGACGCCACGCCGAGGTTCCGCGCGTCCGGATCGGGGATCAGAGCAGCCGCCAACGTGATCGCACGGTCGGGCGAGGTATCCGACACCCTCTCCACAAGATGGATTGCTGCCTCACCGCGTAGGTCAGCGGGCAGAGAGGCAACGTAAGTCGTCGCGCGGGCGCTGTCCTCGTAGACCAGGGCATCCACAACTGCTGAAAGGGCGGCTCTGGCGAACTCGGGGTCTTTTCCCACCTCGGCGTAGAGCTGTGCCGGGTCCGATGAGGCGAGCCGGGAAGCCACTTCAGCCATCGCGGTCAACCGCTGGTCCTCACGGGAGATCTGACGAGCAAACAGCAGCCCCGCGCCTGGATCGAGCATGCTGGCCACCGCTGCAGCCAGCGAGTCGCGCTGCCCAGGCGGCTGCTGGGAGAGCAGGGCGTGCGCACTGGCGGCGTCTTGCTCGGCCAACCGACTGAGCGCTTCCGCCCTCACCGACTCAGCGCCGCGCTCGGGAGCATGCTGAAGCAGCCATTCGGCCATCGCCTTCGGCTCCACCCCCGCGTCGCGAAATCCGTCAGCCAACGCGCGCGTAAGGTCATGACGAGCCGCAGTATCAGCGCTGAACCACAACTGTACCGCCGCCTGCGGATCAGCGGCAGCCGCCACCTTGATGACGGCCTGCTGAGCAAGCGCACGGGCAACGCCTTGCAGCTCGCTCGCTTCCCCAAAAACGTCGGCAGCAGAGCGCTGGCGTGCCAGCTCACCATAGACTTCGTACGCTGGCCCGCCCGCTATCGAGGCGGGCAGATCCCGCAGTTCGGCGATGGCTGAGTCAGGGTTAGTTCTGGCTAACGCAGGCAGCGTTGCGGCGACACTTGAATGCCTCTCCGTTTCGGTGAGCCCAGTGAGCGACTTCGCGAAATTGAGCGCCGCCGCCGCATCCTGCTCGGCGTAATCGCGAAACATCCAGCCAAGATTAGCCAGACGAAAGTCGCGCTGGGGTGCCGCCAGTGCGTACTCGTGGATGGCACCCGGGGCGTCAAGTTCCACCCAGCGACGAAGGGCAGCACCGACCAGCGAATGGCCGAAGGCGGGGAGGTTCGTCGCGATAGAAGCGCAGACGCCCGGATCGGCGAGGTCAGCGATGAAGGCCGCGACGGCCGCATCACGAGAAAGCGAGGGCGGCAATGCCGCCAAGCGGCTAGCCTCAGCAGCAATTACTGATGCGGTACCGCTACCCCGTGAAACCAGAGGTGGACCCAAAGGGGGGGGCTCAGGCCCACGTTCCCTATGGGAAGGAAGTTCCGGCGGCAGTGCGACAGGCCGGCCGGGCCAGAAGAGGCGGCCGGCCACAATGAGCGCGGCCAAGACGGCGGCGCCACAGACGAGTTTAAAGGGAAGCTTCATAGACGTAGTGACTGAGGGCTTCAGCAGGACTACAAGTTACCGCAGAGCGACCTGGCGCACATAGGACAGCACCTCGCGGCTCGACCGATGCCCATCATGCTTGAAAACAGACCAAAGCGTCTTGTCCTCGTCCCACAGGGTCCAACCGAACACCTTGAACCCCCATTGGGCTTTCACCTTCAGATTCACGGCCCCGTATGAAATCTCCGTGCGAGCGTAGCGTGCATCACGCAGCAGCGGACGGCCAGCCCCGTCCCACACCAGGCCGACAGACTCTCCGCCGATGAGCTGACCATCGACCGGACGGAAGTGAATGCGGGCCAAGATTGAGGCAAAACCCCAGAGGCTAGCCAAGGGGACTTCGCCCAAAGTCTCCAACCCGGAGCGCAGTGCGACTTCGCCCGCTGCCGAGGCATTCCCGATGGCAACACGCGGTGTCACTGTCACCGGGTCGCTGGTCATCTTGAAGGCCATGGCCATGCCAATCCATGGCACGGAGATCGATCCGCTCCACCATTCCCGCTGCGGAGCCAAATGCCACCGTTTCAAGGGCTTAACAAAGGGCTTCGTGTCACTCACGGTCTCGTCGACAATCGACCTGCCCAGCACCCTGACAGTGAGGTTGGCGTTCCTCACCGCCGAGGGCGAAGCAGGCGCAATCGATCGGAGTGAGGCATTGCCGAGCTCACGCGTTCGCCTGAAGAACGTGCCCACCACCTTCGTTGTGAAGGTGTGGCTGGCAGTTCCGGCACCCACGCTGGCCACCAACGAACCGGACCCGCAAATCCGGATGAATCTGTCGGAGCCGAACGCCCATTCCCAGTTGCGCGTCAGAGAACTCAGCTTCATCGCGCGCGCACTGTTCGCCAAATAGACCAAGGACCTTGGGTCGTTGTTCAGAAACTGCCCGTCAAGCGCCTGCTCGACGAGCGTGCGTCCAGTTCGATCCGCCGCGGCATCACGCGGGTCGGGGGACAATCGGCTGTAGCCCACGCCGGGCTGCCCGTCCTTGCGGTAGGCGTCGAGGTCGTGCGGCGTTGTTTTCCGGTTGGTGGCGTCAATGCGAGTCGCCGCATCTCGCGGGTTTGGAGCGTGAGACACCTCGTTGAGGGTTGTGGGCCGAAACGGCGTTCGGCCCAGGCCGACCCGTTTTGGATAGACAGTCTCCGTGTTCATGGTCGCCGATGGCGGCCAGTTCGGATTGGTTTCGTCCCTGCGGTCAACGCCTTGGGCGATGACCGCCGGGGACAGGGCGATGAGCGCGAGTGCCGCCACGACCAGCGTGGCCAGGCAGCTTAGCATGGTGATGCGCGTTCTGATATGGGCCAATGCCCTTTTGAACAGGCGGATGGTTTGCATGGTGTTGCTCTGTTTTGTCTGTGTTGACGCCCACGACCAGGTTTCCCCGGTTACGGACGCAGCCGGCGCTGGTCTTCTCGTCCACGCTGCGACTGCGGCGGCGCGGAGGCACAGTCGCCAGCTATTACTCTCTGGCGGCAACTGAGCCCTCTTCTTTCCAGAAATCGCACCCCATCGCGAGGTGCGGGTATCGGTTAGCCCGCATATTTCCCAGCGCGTTTGTCCATTCGGGTCCGCCTGCAGCCGAGCAGCCGGGTAACGGATGATGGGGGACGAATTGCGGTTGACGCCGGCGGTGGCGCTGAGCCGGACGAGCAATCGGCAGGTACGGGAGGGGCGGCGGGTACTTGATGCAGAATGTTCCTGTTTTCCGGGACCGACCCGGATGGCAGTTATACAGAGCGACATAAATAATGCAGCATAATCGCCTTGACTTCTGGAGGTGTTTTTGCCAGTTTTCGGCGAAAATCAATCCAGAAGTACCTATGCGTAAACTGCAAATCGAAGATGCCCAAGTCATGCAAATTGCGGTGCAACAAGAGATCCTCCGTTCGGAGGAGTCGCGCTATGACCACCGACTTCACGGTGTGCTCTTGGTCAGCCGGGGCATGACGTGCTATGAAGTCGCCGACCACTTGGGCCAGGACCCCGTCACCGTGCAGCGCTGGGTGCATGCTTTCAACCAAGACGGATTCGCCGGGCTGCACGAAGGGCAACGCCCTGGACGTCCGACACGCCTGGGTCCAGCTCAGTGGACGCAACTCGAACGGGTCTTGCGTCAGTCGCCGCGCACCTTGGGGTATGGGCAGAATCTATGGGACGGCAAGTTGCTGGCCCATCACTTGCGCGTGAAGTGCGACCTGGAGCTTGGTGTTCGACAATGTCAGCGCATTTTCCGGCAGTTGGGTTTCCGTCGGCGTAAGCCGCGTCCGGTGATTGCCCAAGCCGACCCCGACGCGCAAGCGCGATATAAAAAAAGTCTCGTCAGCAGAATCTGTGGGTGAGTGGCGGTTCGGGTAGTCGTCCAAGATTGTGGTAGAGAGCGGTTTCCATCGCATGATACGTGCGGAATCCATAGGATCTTCTGGTCACCACTCGGATCTTGTTGTTCAGACCCTCGACGGGGCCGTTGGAGATTTCTCCCTTGGCCCGAAACCAGTTGAGGATGAGTTGTTCGTGCGCGCGAAGCATGCGCGCGACTTTGCGCATGGGTTCAATACGGCTGCGCAGGGCGCGCTCGGTCCAGACACTCAGGAACGCCCTGGCCCAGGTCAGAGAGCGATAGTGCCAGAAGTCCTCGAAGGTCTCCTTGAGCATCCACGCTCTGCCGGTGGCCAGCTTGGTGCGCAGC
>MWFF01000147.1 GCA_002071485.1 Verrucomicrobia bacterium ADurb.Bin006
GGCGTTGTCGAACGCGTTGTCTTTGAGCGTCCACGCCGTGCGCGTATCGCCTTTGCTGAAGGTTAGACTGCCATTGAGAAAGAGGTTGTTGTACGCGTCCAGGGTAAAGCCGTAATAGCCAGGAATGTCCACTTGATAGCAGTAGAGCAGGCAACGCTGCATCAGGTTGTTCCTCCAGCTAATGGCCATCCCCGGGGCATATGCCCAGACCGAGATGTTCACACCCCGGATCTGCGAGTCGCTCAGGGCAAGCGTGCTCAAGATGCTCCCGCCGAGCCCGGCGATCAGGTGCCGCTTGGCCGCCACATGGGCCAGCACCGACACGTCCGTGAATCGCAGGCGCACCTCCGGCGGACTGGAGGCGTTCAAGCTCAGAACGCCCGCACCCGAGCCGGACGTGCCCCAAACCACCGGTTGTTCCTGGACCGCTTGATACTGCACCAAGCGGTTCAGCATGGACGGCCTGCCCTCGCTGATGAACTTCGCGCCCGTCCGCAGCGTGGTTCCGCAGCTGCCATACATTCCCACCGCCACCCCATTGGTCAGCAGCAGCGTCGCGCTGGTCAGGTTCAACCCGCTCCAGCAATAGTCTAATGGCGCGTAATGGTATCCCAGGTCCCGCGCTGCGGCGTCGCGCTGGGCTTGCGGACTGAGCGTCACGGAGGAGGTGAAGTCGTTGCTCAGGACCAGGGGCGGATAGGTCGTGAGCGACTTCAGCGTCGCGGCCAATTCGCTGTTGATGCTCGTCGAGGCTCCGCTGTAGTTGCGGTACGGACTGTCCGCCGCCAGATAGTTGGCCCCTTGGCCCACGGTCTGGAACACGCCGCTGGCGCTGCCCAGGCTCACGCCGCCAACACTGGCCGTCACGGTCCCCGCATTCGTCACCCCGGCCAACAGGCAGTTGGTGAGATAGAGCCACGCGCAGGCGTTGTTGTGGTTCAGCCAACTGGCGGTGTTGACGGTCAGATGCTCGCAGCGACCGGTCGAACCCGACCCGGTGAAGTTCGTCAGCACGTTGGCCAGCAGCACGTTGCGCAGGGCGAACTCGGCGTTGGTCACTGTGAATCCACGCTGGCAGTTGACCAGTTGACCATGACTGAACACGTGCCCCGCCTGTCCGCTGATCGCGATGGCCGTTTGCGCGTGCGCGATCCGGAAGTGCTGCAAGATGGCCGCAGTCGCATTGGTCGTCCGGTCGATCTCCAACGCCACCCCCGCGTAGTAGCCGCTGAGGTTGTTCGCGTACTGGACCGCGTCACCCACGCTCGCATCATCCCGGGCCGTCAGGACCACGGGACGATAGGCGGTTCCCTGCCAGGCGATAGGGCCTTCGATCTTGAGCTTGGCCCCGTTGGTGAATTTGATCACAGTGCCGCCCTCGAACGTCGTCAGGCCTTTGAGCGGGAGAGCCGCCGTCACGCTCACGTAGTAGGTCGTATCCCCCTTGAACACGTGGTTGCTCTGCCCCGTACTCAGTTGCAGGGCGTAGTCCAGGACCAGCCCGCGCGAGGGCCTCTGCGTGGCAGCCAACCGCGAGGCCCAGGGTCGCAAGCTGGCCAACTCAACACCAGTGCCCCAGCCGTGGGGGCGGGCGGGGCTGCGCCCAGGCCAAGCGCCGTCATCGGACCTCGTGGCTGCGCTCCTGAGCGCGTGGCTGTCTCCGCCACGCTCCGCCCTTCCGCGCTCTGACGAGCGCAGCCACCATTCCTCCTCGCCCGGCTTGGCCACAGGGCTCCCGCCGTTTCCCTCGAGGTGTGCATGCCGGGGTGCGAGCCGCTTGGGCGTCACCGACGCTGTCCGTCGCACCCGCGATTTGAGCGTATCGATCCGTCCCTGGTCCGGCTTGGGCAACGCATCCATCAATGGCCCCAACGCCACGTAATCCACCCATTCCACCAAGAACCGCCGCCCCTCGATCAGTTCCCAACTCGGCCGCACCGGCGCGCTCGCCTCCGCCCGGTCGGACTCGATCCGAAACGCCTGGCCTGGATCGATGTGCATCGCCCCGAAGCTCAACCGCTCGATTCCCGGCCCCACATCCACCCGCTCCGGCTCCGGTCCCTCGAACACCTCGGTCAGCACCAGCGCGCGGGTGGACCCCGGATCCAGCCCCAACTCCGCCACCAGTTCCGGCCCGATCTCATCCTCGAGCAGGATGTCCTGTTCGAAACCGGACAGACTGAGTCGGTAGCGGACATGCGCGTTCAGGCCCTCGAAGGCCCCGCGGTAGATCACTTCGCCCGGCGCCAGCCATTCGGCCTGGCAGGAGGTGATTTCGCCCAGCATCACGCTCATACCCGACTGGGTGTCGAGCAACGCGATCCCCAGTGGCGTCGAGCGCAACCGCTGGCCGTCCGGGGTCAGGAAATCCATCGCCCCCTCGACCGCCAGGTCCGGGCTGAGGATGACCTGATGCTGCGTTTGCCGAGCGATGAAGTAGCCGTCAGCCGTCTGTTCGAACTCCGCCTGGGCGAGCACCCAATCCCCACGGTCTGCATCCCAACGATTAAGCCCCAGGCCAAGCTCGACGTAGGTGTTGGTGATCGCGAGGTTCTGACCTTCGGGAGTGGTTTCCTGATGGACCCACTGAACCGTCCGGTGATGAGGACCATCGGTGGGTGAATCCGCCGTCGCCTCGGCCGGTGGCACTGGGTCGGCAAGCTGTCCAAGCGGCATGGGGAGAAGGGCGAAAGCTCCGGCCAGTGAGGCAGAGAGAACCACAAGTCTCATAAAGGACACAGCCCGACCAGGGCTTGGTTCAGGGTGAATCGTGCTTTGCTTGTTCGCGTCTACTATCCCCCCCCTCCTGGCAAGTCAATTCGATCGCAACCGGACGATTTCAGTGTGGCTGAAGGGAGCAATGAGAAACAGTACTGGTTGCGGTGTTGCTTAGAAACGCAACTTGCCGGTCTGACCGGCGACGGGGAGACGCAGTGAGTCGTGGCGGTGGTGCGAGAGCAAGCCAGTCTTTTCCGACCTCAAGGTACAGGTTCGGAGAGCCGATCGACCTCCTTCAGCAGTGTCGAGTAGATAAAGTGACAGGTTCTTTATGGTTTCTTATCTGGTTCCTTATGGTTCCTTATCTCCGATTCAGCACGGAACACAGATTGACGCCGAGACGGATAAAGTGACAGGTTCCTTATTTGAATGGCATGCACGCCGCGCTGTCCGGTGCTCGTGCAGCGCGGGGTGCCGTCTTTGGGCGAACAGGGCTAAAGCCGCGAAACGGACGCCAACGACAGCGGGGGACTGGCGGCGCTGAACGATGTCCATGGGGAGCGTTGACATTCAACGATTTAATGCGCCTTGCCCACATGAACCTGAAACGTTCAACGCCCAACTCTCGACTCTCGACTCTCAACGCCTCAGGTCACGGGTAGCCACCTGTTCCTAGCGGAGCTGCCCAGTGAACATGAACCTGGCGCACGCAGGAGGGGCGACGCCTGCCTGTCCTGCCTGCCCTGCCTACCCTGCCTACCGGCAGGCAGGCGGCAGGCAGGCGGCAGGCAGGCGGCAGGCAGGGCAGGCAGGGCCTCGTCGCCCGCGAACACAATGCCCAACTCCTTTTGCCGGGGGACGAGCCGCGCCCCCCTCATGTTCCGCGTCCCTGAGGCATGTCGCCCAGATAGTGTTCGCGGTCGAGCAGTTCGCCCGCCCGCTGGTATTGCTCCGGTTCCAGAGCCCGAACCTTTAGATTCTTGAGAAAGGAAACGGGCGGATCGGCACTGAACAGTTGGTGGTTTGTCGAGATCATCGCACGCCTACTACGCACCAAACCACGCCAAATGACATGCATTATTTCCAACCTCAACAACAGCAACCCTTCAGGAATTTAAATGAAATAACCGTGCCGTTTCCCCGTTGGGAGCAAACTTTTTCCTTGACTAACCCGCACAGTGCGTATTCCGGCGGCATTCGGACACCGATTCCGATTGAATCCGGACAGGAATCCGGTCGATGTCGGACAGCGCTCCGGAGTTTGCCGGACAGGATTCCGGCGGCATCCGGACAGCAATCCGGGACGGTCCGGACAGAGTTCCGGTCCGATCCGGACAACGTTCCGGGGCATCCGGACAGTGTTGGGCACCGCCCTGAGTGGGGCGGTGGCAAGGGATCGTGAGTAGGTCCTCTTGGAGGAGGTGGCGCAAAACGTTGAATGGGCGGCTCGGCGGCCGAAACTGACCGCCTTATGCCCAAAAAAGTACTCGTTATGCGTCAAGTCATCGAAATCCTGCGTCTTAAACATGAGCACCATCTCTCGATACGCGAAATCGCCCGCAGTTGTGGCCTGGCCTCCAGCACCGTTGGCGATTACCTGTTGCGGGCCGAGGCCGCGGGTTTGGAGTGGCCCTTGCCCGAAGGAGTGGGCGAAGCGCAACTGCAAGCCCGTCTGTCGGCGGTAGCGCC
>MWFF01000148.1 GCA_002071485.1 Verrucomicrobia bacterium ADurb.Bin006
ATCTTGAGTCGATTGCGTTGCCGATTGGTGAAGACGTAGAGGTGACCCGAGAGCGGGTCTTGCGCTAGGCGTTGCTGCACCCACGCACAGAGCCCGTTAAACGATTGACGTAAATCGACCGGATCCAGGGCCACGAAAATCCGCGTCGCCGGCGTCCAGGCGAACATGGCTCAGCGCACGGGCGCCAACAGGGGGGTCACCAACTCACGTGCCAGCTCGGTCTGGAGGCGGACCGTGCAGCCACCCGGCAGGCTGATCTCCGCACCCCAGCTCGGCGTGGCGGGCCAACCGTTGACCCGGATTTCCTGCCATCGTGGTGCTGCGCTTGCCGACGCTCGACGCCAGCGCGGATGATAGAGCCAGTAGCGTAGCCGGCTCACTTTCAGGCCGTAGCGGCGCGCGAATCCCTCTTGGCTCAGCCCACTGCGATGGAACCGATCCAACCATTGCGCCCGTTGGTCGGTGGGAGTCGGAGTGCTTTCACGAGGAGTGAGTTTCTGACGAGACGATGCATTCATCCCCCAGGTTAAACCACAGCGCGCGCCCTCAGCGCCAGTGCCCGTTCGTCTGACGGATACAATCAACTGGCCGAGCCGAAGAAAAAACCGGCCTGAACTGGCCGCGCCAGCCGACGATCTTGCTCCCCGTCTGGTTGACGACATCCAGCTTTTGGCAGCCGAGGGTTCTCACGTCAGTACTTGTTTCTTGAGGCAATCGCATCTTCAACCCAAGCAGCGAGGTTGTCTGCAATGTATTTGTAAACATCCGAACTGTCCAAATACGGCGGGTCGTAAGCTTTTACGATTCTGGACAGCTTGGAGTTGTCAGGCTGCAATGTAAATCGATCAAACGGGTTTGCTCCTTTTGACGACTGCTGGCCATTTCGGTCTTTGAGACGGTGAATGAAAATGCCAAGAACGCCCTTGCCATCACTCCACGACTTCTCGATCTCGTAGTTGATCCACTTTCGTCCGGCAGTCGCTGAGCCAATCAAAACTATCGTGCAGCCTCGCCCAGAAAGCTGATTGTCAATCCACTGCTGGATTGCAGCATCGCCACCTTTTTTGACCGCTTCCCAATCGTTGTCAGACGCAGGCGAGTTGCCTTCAATCGCGCCAATGTTGCGAACTTGGGACGCGCGCCAATTGTCCGCATCGAAATGAAAGCTGTAAAATGCTCGTCGTGCCATGTAACTACTCCTTTAGAAATGCCGTGTTCTCTTGGTTTTCATCGCGCCAACTTCCACATCACGAGACTTATTACGGCAATGATCGCTCCGTGGAAAATGAGCATCGTCGTCGAGAGAAACGCGGACGACCAAGTGTCGCGAGGTTGTTCCGCAACTTTCGTGTTCATGCCGAAGTCGGTGCTGGGAGCTTTGCGTGCCGCCTCATACAGCGAGCGGAACTTTCGCTCCTGCGACAGATAGTATGCGTCAAGACACCAGAACATCACACACGGGAAATAGCTCACGACGACGAACGCGCGCTCTGCGTCCTTTGCTGCCAGTGCGAACAGCGCCGAAACAAGCGTGACCGACCACCCGCGAATCAAGAATGAGTTGCCGGCCATCCGCGTGATGACGGCCTGAATCAACTCCAAGTGCTTTCGTTGGTCTTCGTCCATGGATGTCCGTTCTTAATCCACTGGTCGAAATGAAGATGTCGGATGTTCCAGGACTTTAGTGGCTGTGTCAACTCCAATCGGAAGAAAAATGAGCGGGCTGAGCGGGCGAAGAGGGGCTTTTAGAGTGAACTGGGCGGGTGGCTTCAAGGTCCGAGGGCAGCGGTTGGGGTGGAAGTTGGGATCAACCGCTTCGCGGCGGACTTCGCTCCGCTCCGCTGCGCTCCGCCGGCCTGTGCCTTTGGGCGGAACAGGCTGGTGAAGGAGCTGGAGTGGAACGTCGTGGCCCATGTGATCCAAAACCACCCGCACGCCTTTACGCCGGGCGAAACGGAACGTCGGCACGAGGTGGCTGTCACCCGTCACCACCCCGATGATGTCCACCATCAAGAAATGGCCCTTATCACTCGTGACGCCTTGCGGCACGCTTTGATCAAGGACGAATGAACGGGCCTTTTTATCTGCACCGGAATGTCGGCAACTTTCGCCTTTCGGTCAAGCCGACGTTCAGGAATTTGGGCCGTTTTCATGGCGCCGGCAATTTATCCCACGCCTCCAGCACGAGACGGCGGGTGCGGTATTCGCCGAATTTGGCGAGTTCCTTTTCCTTGAGCACGCGGAAGGTTTCGCCGGGGAAATCCGGGCCGTGGACATCCGCCGGGTCGAGGATGTAGCGCAATTCGTCGCGGGTCAGGCCGTAGGCGCGGGCATACCAGGCGTCCAGTTCGGCGCGGAGTTGGGCGCGCCGCGCCTCGCGATCTTCAGCAACCGTGAAGAACGAGCGGACGAAATCGCGATAATTGTCGAGGACGGTGGCGTGGAGGTTGAAGCTGCTCATGCGCGGTTCAAACCCGCCGTCACATCTGCGGCAAATACCGCCGTGCTCCGGGTGGCAAGCCTTGCGCGGTTTGCGCTGCGGAAATGATGCGTTTCAAGACGCCAGCGGAAGGCGAAGGAATTTTCATGAACAATCCTCTGGCGATGGCGTTCTCCAAAGCCGCGCCCGCCTTCCCGAACTTGCACGTCGAATACGCCACCGTGCTCGCGTGTTCCAATTGATCCCATTCTTCCGGCGTCAGAATACAATCGCGATCCGGCCAGGTTCCGTCATCCGTGGTGATCCGCACCAGCACGACGACACCGTCGCAGGCGTTGGGATCGGAAATCACCAGGCAGCGGTGAAAAGGGGGCTCCGTGCTTTTGAGGGCTGTGCCGAGGCCGATCATGCTGGGGCGAAGATTTCGCCCAGCAGATTCAACTCCGCCGCTTCCTGCCTGAGCCGTTGCACCACTTCCGGCGCTTTGCCCAGCGCGATGGCGATACGTTCCACGGCAATGGGCGCGCAGCCGCGTGTCACGGGCGTCCATTCCGGGCAGTGTGTGTGACACCACTCGACAAGTTGCCACTGATCTTTCGCGCCGTGCTCGGCCCAGATTGCGTCAGCCAAGACGGCTTCCGCGTCTGACACGTGTTCGCGCGGCGGCATCTCCTCCAGTTGCACGTCGTGATTGCGCCGGTCGCTGATGCACTGTTCCCAGCGCGTGTCCGCTTCACCGAAAAGTTTTCCGGCATTGACGATGTCGAGCAGTTCGCTCGTGACCGGGCCGTTGCGCATGGAGAGGTAGTCCCCGCCGACGACCGGGATGCCCCGCCGGTCCAGCGACAGGCGGTCCAGCAGATAGACCAGCTTCACCAGCTTCATGATGTTCATCCGCCCGCCGGCCTTCTGCAAAAAGAGGCAAGCCACCTCTGTCGCTTTGTCCGTGTCGAATCGGAAGTTCATACGTGCATCTTAGTCATTTCGGCCATCTGCTTCAACGCCTCATTTTAGCACCGTTTCGTTCCGAATGACAGGCCATCGCGCCTGTGCCAAACTTGACCGCGCGGTCAAGCAGGCCAATTTAGGCAAGTTCACCCGGGCTGCGGCTGATGCTCCGCACACAGCCGCGCTCCGTCTCACGCTCTCCGTGTCTCCGCGTCTCCCCGTCTTTCCGAAGCGTCCCACGCCTCCAGCACCAGCCGCCGCGTGCGGTATTCGCCGAATTTGGCGAGTTCCTTTTCCTTGAGCACGCGGAAGGTCTCGCCGGGGAAATCCGGACCATACACATCAGACGGATCGAAGATGTAGCGCAACTCGTCGCGGGTCAGGCCGTAGGCGCGGGCAAACCAGGCGTCCAGTTCGGCGCGGAGTTGGGCGCGGCGGGTTTCGTCCCAGGTGAATGGCGAGTGGCGAGTGGCGAGTGGCGAATGGTCCGGCCCCACTCGCCATTCCCCATTCGCCATTCGCACCGCCTCGAACAGAGGCCGCAGGTCCTCCGCCGTATAGACCAACTCCAACACCCGCGCCCCCACATACGCCACGTCCGCCGGTCCGTAGAAACTCGGCGGAAGAACGGGAAGCTGGTTCAAATACCCGTAGGTCAAATGGGTGCCGCCAGGTTTTTGCCGCGTGACGTAATCGAAAACCAAGCTGTCGAAATTTCCGCAAAGGCAAAGCTGCAATTCAGGTGATGCGCTGCTGAAAACAAGTGGCATCGTGTGACCGACAGCAACCCGCGGCAGAAAGCTGAAAATCGCCGTGCGTTCGTCCGTCGCGCGGCACATATCGCGGAAACCGACCAGCCATTGCGGAAGCGAATGGTGAGTGGCGAGTGGCGAGTGGGGCACGGCGCTTTTCCCGCCATTCGCCATTCGCGATTCGCCATTCGCCAACCTTGCCAGCACTTCGCCTTCCGCGACCCAGTAACGCGGGCGCACTTGAAATTTCGGATTCGCTTTTTTTACGGGGTCACTCCATAACGCCGACGTGCCATTTAACCCGGTTCCTGGCAACGAGAATTGATCGAACGGTGAATGGCTCACCTCAGTATGTTGGACCTTGTATCTTTGCGGGAAAGCTCCGGACACCGCCCGGTGAATATGCGATGGACGCAGCGTTTCTGGCACTGGACGGAGATTATCGAGTGACGATTGCTGGCTAGCCGAGGGGTTCTGACACCGGACATGCGGTGTCGTGTGAATCAGGAGGGGGTTGAAATGGGATCGACAGTCCTAACGGTCCGACGTAACGGTACGGTCATGGCATCTGACGATGATCTAATTTTCGAGGTTGGGCAGCGGTACGAGAACAGAAAGGGGCCGTTCGAGGTGGTGTCCCTTGAGGGAGCGACGATGCGGATCCGCTGGGACAACGGCGAGGAAATCACTACGGACGTAGAGTTGCAGGCCAGGATCATGCGGAATATGGAGCGGGAGATGACCGCGCCGGTGACCAAAAAGAAGAGCGGCTTCCGGGCGCCGGACTGGTTTGGGGGGTACTTCAAAGGATTGCGGGAGGAGGATTTCACAGAGGATGTCACGGGGACCCACTGGCGGTCGCGGGAGCAACTTGGCGGGGCCGTCGCCAAGGGGATGCATATAACGGAGCCGTTCAACTCCTGGGCGGTGTACAAGCGGCCGGAAGTTCATTGGACCACGGTGAAGCGGCGGAACCTGGTTGAGCCCATCTTCCAGACCAAGTTCTTCGTCCGGATTTGGGCCGATGAGATCCTCTTTGGTCTGTATGTGGAACGTTCGAACAAGGCCGGCGACCCGCGGGAGGATTGGAATCGGTTCGTGGAGTGGCTCAAGCCGGCCGCGCATGTGGAATGGCTGTGGCAGACTCTCATGGCGGAGGAGGCGTTCCTGAGCAACCCGTACCCGAATTTGGACAAAGACGCGTTCTGGGGCGAGATGCGCCCCGTGACGGCTGGCTATGCGTGGGTTCGGGACGGAGCGGAACAGATGGTGAAGCTCGGAGACTTCGGGCAGGTCATCGCCATGCTGCCGCCGGAGAAGTGGCTAAACCTGCTAATTGGGAAGCGGCTCCTGAAGGCGGAGGCGGTCGGGATGGGAGCGGGTTTGGCAAAGGTTATCTACGATCATTTCAACAAGCTGCTGCCGGTGTTCGAAAGCAAACCGCCGAAGGCGGCTTGAGAGGTCGGCCCGGAAGCTGACGAGGTGGATGGGAGTGTTCTGCCAGATGTGTGAGATGGAGTAGCGACGGCCCTCGAACTCGAAGGGCCTGGCGATGGACAACCGGCCATAGCCCAGCTCCTGGAAGAAGGGCAGCATCCATTTCTCACGGGTGAGCGTCGTGCCCAGGTCGGAGGCCGGAAGCTCCGCGACCGCGCTTGCGAAGTTCTTCCAGATGGCCAGGAGGCGATTCCACGACCGGCTGATGGCTTCGTTGATGCGTTCGCCGCTGCCCAGGTGGTAGGCGTCCGGCGACAGGCCCGGAACCTCACGGTCGCGCTGCGCCAGGTGCTGGAGGAAATCGGACGGCAGCAGCGCCCCCTCGGTGGTGAGGGTCTCGAACAGTTGGTCGCGGGATCGCATGGCAAGGCTAAAGGCTGAAGGCTAAAGGCTAAAGTGTTCTCCCAGTGTATTTGGATTTCTTGTCGATGGTCGTGAAAATGGCGATGAGCTGGCGGGTTTCGTCCAGCAAGTCATCCATCCTCTTCGGTGGAACACACCCGGTGTCCACCAGCAGTTCGAGCCAGTATTCGGTTTCGTCAATTTCCTTCAGGCAGTCTCCAATCTTCGAGATGAACTCCGCTTTGGAGCGGGCGCGGGAGGCTTCCCGGTAGTTCGCGCCAACGGATGTGCCAGAACGCAGCACTTGTTTGCCCAAGACCTGGGCGACGACATCGGTGCGAGGCAACGCCGTGTAAAGCTTCACGATACGAATGGCGAACTGCTTCGTTCGTGGCTTCAGGTCTGGCGGTTGTTCACTCATGGCTTCGGCATTTCCATTACACTCTTTTTTACATCTTAAAGCGTATATTGCATCCTTTAGCGTTTAGCCTTCAGCCTTTGGCCTTTTCCCAGGCCGCGCCGGGGCCGCGTCCCAGGCACACGACCCGTCCGGCCTTCCGCATCTGCCAGAGCAGGCGTCGGATCATGTCGCGGCTGACGCCGGGGCAGGCCCGTTCGAGGTCGGTCAACGTGAACTGCCCGCCAAAGGAGTCGATGACGGATTCGACCAGGGCCGTCTTCGCCCCTCGTTGTTTCTCGATCCGCCCGGCGCGGTCCGCGAACTCGTTATAGGCGCGGCGGATGATGGCCAAGGAGTAGTCGAGCCACGGCACCAGATCGTGTTTCGCCGCGTGCCAGCCTTGGGAACTCTGCTGGAGCACGCGATAGTAATCCTCTTTGGCCTCCTCGATCAGCCGCTCGATGCTGATGTAGCGCCCGACCTCGTAACCGTGCTGGTAGAGCGCCAGCAGGGTCAAAAGCCGGGACACCCGCCCGTTGCCGTCGCGGAAGGGATGGATGCAGAGGAAATCGAACACCAGGGCGCACAGGGCGACCAGCGGCGGCACGTTCTCCTGATCGAGCGCATGGCGGTAAAGCAGGCACAGCTCGTCCACAGCGGCGGGAGTGTCCTTGGCCTTCACGCACTTGAACCGGATCACGGGCGGGGCGTCCGGTCGCAGCTCGACGATCTCGTTGTCCACCTTCTTGAACTGTCCGGCGTCACCACTGCCCTCCTGGCCGAGCTTGTGGAACCGGCGCATGGTCTCCGCGCTGATCACAAGTTTCCCGGCCTGGGTATGGACTTCGTTCAGTGCGCGGCGATAACCCAGGATTTCGTGTTCGGGCCGATCTTTGGGTCGGGCCTTGCCCAGGACGAGGGGGCGCAGGCGGTCGGCCTCCACGGTGACACCCTCGATTCGGTTGGACGATTCGACGCTTTGCACCATCGCCATCTCGCGCAGGGCCTTCAGCAACTGCGGAGACTGCCGGGTGTAGAGCTGTTGCTTGCCCTTGGACTCCGAGATGTCTGCCAGGAGCCAGACCGTGCTCTGCGGCAGGGCAATCTTGGAAAGGCGCTGGTTGCGGAAAGAGTGCATGGCTACGGGAGGTAAAGGTAAAAGCCCAGGATGTCGGGTGGCAGCTTGGTTTCGAGGCGATGGCTGACGCCGCGATGCAGACGGACCCGCTTGTGGGCGTCGAGAAGCTCCGCGCCTCGCTTTTCCGCCAACTGGTTGAGTTGGCCCTGGATATTCCCGATGTCAGTGATGATCGAACGGAGCTGTTGCCGGGCGATGTCGGGCGCGACATTGGTGTCGGGCGTGATCTGGAGCAGGGCTTCGGCTTCGTTGTGCGGCAGCCAGATCGCGCTCTTGGGCGAGCCGCTGAAGGCGGCGACCTGGCAATCCTCCGCCAGCAGGGCCTGCTCGCCCAGCTTGCCGGTGCTGATGATGTGGTAACGTAACCGGAGCAGCAGCAGCGTGGTGCGCTGTTTGACCTGGGCGGTGCGGATCACGCCGCAGCGTTTGGCGACACCCTGACTGAGATTGTCGAACGCGGTGTCCATGACGTAGGTGGACAAGGCTTCGACGAGCGGATGGGTCCGACTGAGATAAAGCTGGCCTTCCTTGATGGGCAGCTCGAACCGGACTTTGATCTCGTCCGGCTGGCGCAGCACTTCACGCAGGGGACGCGGTGATTCCTTGAAATTGAGCCGGTAGGGATCGCTGCCGGAGAACGTGGCCCGATGGGTTTCGCTGCTCACTTTCACGAAGCGCAACACATCCACCCCGGAGCCGATGGCCGCACGAACCTCGTTCAGCTCGCGTTGAACCTCGTCCACCTTGATGGATTCCTGGGCGAACATCGTGCGGGAGCGTTTTTCGCGCTCGGCCACGTTGTCCCACTCCGAGTGTAGGCTGTCCTGCTTGGGCTTGAAGAAGTCGATGTTGAACTGGAGCTGCTCGGTCTCGGATGTGCCCAGGCCCTTTTCCTTGAGCAGCAGACCCTCCAGGATGGCCTCCATGACCTGATTGCTGTCCACCGGCACCGGCACCGAGATGCCCAGGGAACTGCGGATGGTCTTGTGCTTGCGGAGAAGGACGTTCAGGACAATGCCGTCAATCTGGTTGTCCGTGCTGTAGTAGGTGACGACCTTGACCTGCCTGCTGGCCTGGCCGTAGCGATCCACGCGGCCTTCCCGCTGCTCGTGCCGGGTCGGGTTCCAGCTCAGGTCATAGTGGATCACCGCGTTGAAGTGATCCTGGAGATTGATGCCTTCGCTGAGGCAGTCCGTGCAGACCAGGACGCGCCTCTCGGATTTGCCCATGCCGAGCACGCGCTGCTCGCGCTCCGCCGGCGGCAGGGTGCCGGTGACGGAGACGACCTCCACGTCTTTGGGCAACCGGTCGCGGAGGCGCTCGGCGACATAGTCCGCCGTCTCGATGAACCGGCAGAAGACGATGGGATTGAAGCCTTCCTTGAGCAGAGATTTCACCAAGTCCACCAGCTTTTGGAACTTGGTGTCTTTGTCACCCTTGAGGCTGTCGGCAATCTGGGCCAGTTCCAGGAGCCGACGCCGGGTCTTGGTGTTCTCGTCTTCCTGGTCTTCGGTCGTCTCGGAGCCGGGAGTCACGTCAATGGCCTCGGCTGAATCTTCGAGCGAGATGTCCATTACCGTCTGGCGACCGATTTCGTCGGCGGTCTGCTCGTCCTGAGCGTCGCCCACACTGGCCCGGCTGCGGAGCGTAGCGGCGGCGGCGGCGGGACTGCTGCCCAGGCAGCGCAACAGCGCCAACGCCGACCACCAGCGCACCCGCCTGCGGAAGGCGGTCAGCTTGCCGTCCTGAATCCGTTCCGAGATGAACCGAAGAACTCGGCGAAACAGCTCCTTGTATTCGGGCGCGAGCTGATAGGCACTTTCAGTAACCAACCGCTCCGGGAAAGGGGTGTCGGCGTTCAGGAAATGGCGGATGTCGGCGCGGCGGCGCTGGACGAAATAGGCGGCGAGCTTGCGCCGATGGGCTTCGTTTTCTTTGCCGGTGAGATCGTTGGGCAGGTTGGCGAAATCCGGGTTCACCAGGGAGAGCAGTGAACGGAACGCTTCCTCGTTGCCGCTGTGGGGCACCGCGCTGACCAGGATGACGTGTCGCTCCGGGTCTTCGGCCAGTCGTTTCAGCAGTTCGTATCGCTGATGCCGACCACCGCGCCCGGCAAAGCCGAAGGCGCAGGTGTGTGCCTCATCCACTACGACCAGCTTCGGGCAGGTGCGGAGAAATTCGTCACGACGGCGGTCGCTCTTGATGAAATCGAGCGAGACGACCACGAAGGGGTGAACGTCGAACAGGGATTGCCCGACCAGGCAATCGCGTTCGAGCCGATTGGCCGTGCTCGGCAGCACCAGCTCGGCGTCGATGTGGAACTTATCGCGCAGCTCCCGTTGCCACTGCTCGGCCAGGTGCGGCGGACAGAGCACCGCCAGGCGCCGGACTTCGCCACGATCCAACAGCTCACGGGCGATCAGCAGGGCCTCGACCGTTTTGCCGATGCCCACGTCGTCGGAGACCAGGATGCGGACGGGATCGAGCTTGAGCGCCAGCATGAGCGGCACCAGTTGGTAGGGGCGAGGCTCGACGTTGATTTTGGCGAAGGAGCGGAATGGCCCGGCACTGGATCGGAAGCCCAACCGGACGGCATCCCGGAGCAACTGGCTGGACAGGTAATCGCCCGGCTGGTCGGGATTGGGCAGATCGAACTGGGCAGGCTCGACGGGTTCGAGCGTAGTCAAAATGCCGGTCTCCTCCTCATCCGTGCCGCCCAGGGGCCGCACCATGAGCCAGTCGCCTTCGCTTTCGGGCAAGACCACCCATTCGCGTCCGCGAGCCCTAACCAGTGATCCAGGGGCGAAGCTCATTTCTCCTTTCCGAAGATGCTGGGGAACTCGGCGATGACGTTCTGCCAGTTGTCCGTGTGCCTGAACCTGACAACGGTGTGACCGGCGTCTTCCATCTTGTCGGTCTGGGCCGCGTCACGTTGCTGTCGGTCGGGGAAATCGTGCGGAGGGCCATCCACGTAGATCGCAGCCTTGAAATCCTCGTAGTAGAAGTCGGGGCGCGTGCCACAGTCCCGGAACAGGCGCTGCGCGTGCGTGGGCAGGCGGAGGTTGTGCTGCTCGAGTAGCGCCAGCCATTCCCGCTCGAGCTTCGTGTTGCACTGCTTCATCAGGCTTTCCAGGTGAGCAGCGCGGGGGATCGGCGCGGGAGCGCAGAGCACTTTGGCCTTAGCCAGCGACATCAGCAGATCGCGGATGCTCTTGCGGTCGAGCAGCGGGTGATCCATCTGGTTGGCATAGGTCATCAGGCAGTCGTAACAGGCGGCTTCGCAGTTCTCCTTCGAGCGCGGGGCCTTGCCCTTGTCCGCGCCAGTGTCGGGATCGAAATGGCAGATGTCCAAGGCGCGGCGGCAGACGCGGGCAAAGGCGCTGGGTTCGGTGACGAGCCGGCGAAGAACTCCCGCCCCGCCTTCGGCGGCTTCGTAGAGCAGGATCAGGTTGCGCGTGTCGCGGTCGGGCAGTGGTTCGGCTGCCAGCTCGCTGTCCTCCAGTTCATATTCCACCTGGATGGCGTGCTTGATCGCCGATTGCAGTGAGGCGCTAAGGTTTTCCTCCAAGGCGGTGACTGGTTCGATCAACAGGGCGTTGCGGTGGTCTTCCACGAATGGGATCACGCGCCGAATGGCCGGGGACATTGGGTCAGCCTCGTCATCCGGGTTGGTTTCGTTCTTTTCCCAGTAGCCACGCTCCGTATCCAGGTTGAAACCGAGCAGGTCGCGGTCTTTGCGGCGGCGGAAGCCCAGGTTGATGCGCCAGAGCGTGGCGGCGTGGCCATAGATGAGCCGCATGACCTCCTTGCCGTCGATCTGGACGCCGGCCAGTTTGAACGACGGTGCCCCTCCAGGGCGCGAGAACCGGACGCCGGTGATGATCTCGTAGCCCATGCGGCGGCGCTCTTCCTCGTCGCAGTTGATGTTGTCCCGGCGCTTGGTCACCACGTTCTCCATGCGGAACAACTGGGCCATGGGCTGCTCCAGACCGCCCTGGCAGCGTTCGCACACGTCGGCGTTGCCGGCGTTAGTGACCGGATGGAGGTAACCACAGTTCGGGCAGAGCTTCACCCGGTGCGTCAGCACGTCGTCGTGGCCGACCGGCAGGATGACACCGTTGATGATGTAGCGGGCGCCCTCGTGATAGACGAAGGCGCGAGGGGCGAACTCGGCGATGGCCAGGAACCGAGGCCGCGAGATGAACTCGTCCTTTCTGCCGGTGCGCCGAGCCGGGATGAAGGCCGAGAGCGGCAGGCGCGGGAAGTTGTAGCCGGGCAGAAAGCCTTCGCTGGCGAAGTAGCGGTAGCTGTAGAAGTCTGACTGGGCGATGTTCTGGATGTCGCAGAGCAAACTGAGTTGCGATTCGGCTTCCTGCCGCAGCCGCCTGGCCTGGGCCTTTTCGTCGGCGTTCCGCGTGGCATCCAAAATGACTGCGCTCTGGGTCTTGGACTGCTTGATAGCGGCCCAATACAGGCCGCGCCAGCGTTCACAGGCCCGGTCGAAGTGCAGGTGAACCTGGTTGAAGACCTCGTCGATCCACTTTTCGGAATACCAGTCGGAGGCAGCCAGGTCGTCCTTGACGCTGGCCAGGATGTCCCCGGCGCGAACCTTGGCCATGAGGCGCGGTTGGTCGGCCATTATGTCCGCCTTCACCGAAGGCAGCAGGTCGAGCGACGGGTTGTCGCCGGACACATCCAGCAGTTCTTTGAGTGATTTGTGCAGGGACATCCGGGTCTCCGCCAGCCAGACCGAATGCAGGTGTGCGCGGATGAGGTCTTCGTTGGCCAGGTCAAGCCGGGGCGGCGTTACGGCCCCGGCGACCATGCTGTCGGGCCGCTTGAAGAAGTATTGGTCGTGCGAGCTGCCGGTGGTGCAGTAGGCGAAGACCAGCGCAGGCTGACCGCTGCGACCGGCGCGGCCACTGCGCTGGGCGTAATTGGCCGGTGTGGGCGGGATGTTCCGAAGGTTGACGACATTCAGCTCGGAAATGTCAACACCCAGCTCCATCGTCGGCGAACAGAACAGCACCGGCAGCCCCCGTGGATCGTCCTTGTCGGCCGGGGCGCTGCCG
The DNA here is from genome assembly GCA_002071485.1 of Verrucomicrobia bacterium ADurb.Bin006. Classification (GTDB taxonomy): domain Bacteria; phylum Verrucomicrobiota; class Verrucomicrobiia; order Limisphaerales; family J093; genus MWFF01. Next base: position 12,590 of record MWFF01000148.1, read on the forward strand.
CGCTTGAAACGGCGCTCGCGGAGCTGGCGATCTTCGGCGTCCACCTGGGCGGTGTGTTCGCGGGCCTCCAGACCCCGCGTGTTGATCGCAGTCGAGCGATAAAAGTTTACAAAGAATGGGTTCGTGCGCCGACCGGTGTCCGGGGCGTTGATGACCCGGATCGGATCGTGGAACGACATGGTGCCGTCACCGACTGTCCAGACCATGCCGGAGGCGGAGAGTTGGTAGCCGTTTGCATCCTCCGGGCCTGCGGCTTCCGCGACCTTTTCGACCAGGCCCGCGATGCACAGCACATCGATCAGGTGCTGAATGATGGCCGCGATGTCGTCCACCTTCCGCGATCCCTGGTAATCCGGCAGTGTTTTGGACGACTTGAGGAACTTGCTGAAGCCGCCCCGTGCCGACAGATACGTGTTGCCGCCGTAATCGTTGGGCCGGCTCGAGCGGGGGAACAGGATCGAGGCGTGCTCGAGTTGCTCCTTATCGTCGATAACCCACGGCGCAATCAGGTGCTGACTGGAAAGCTGTTTGATCTGATCCTGGTAATCGGGTTTCAGGTAATCGACCTTGATCGCCAGCTCACGCCGCATGAAGTCGAGCAGGACTTTGCAGATGTGCTTGCGCGTGTCCACCGATGAACTCGCGAGCGCGGGATGGAGATTCTTCCAGTCGTCTTGATTTTGGCAGAGGTCGTCCAGCACCGGGTAACGGATTTCCAGCAGGCCGCACTGTTCCAGGTTGGGCGAGGTCACACGCCAGCCGCGTTTCAGGTCACGGTAAATGCGATAGCCCAGGACTTCCCGAAAGGCCCGCTTGAGGTTGTCTTCCTGTGCGTAACGAACATCGGGGTTCACGGCGAACAGAGTGTTGGGAAGGCTCAGGGCCTCAAAGACCTTGTGCGTAAGTTCCTCGTGGCGAATACCGGTCGTCCCAGCCTTGAGCACCGCCTGGTAGAGCGCGGCGCGAATCAGGCTGATCTCGATGAAATCGTTGAAGTGTCCGGCCTGGAGCGCGGCATCCTGCCGATTGTCGGTGAAGCTGAGCAGCTTTTGTGCGTGCTCCTTGAGCGTGCCTTCCCGTCGTAGCGCCAGGATGGCGGCTTGAGTCAGAATAGTAGTCGCCGTGCTCCGACCCTCAGTGCTCAACTCCGCCAAGGCGCCGTAGTCGGATTTGACGTGCATCCCATAGGTCACGCGGCAGCAGGGGCAGAAGCGGAAAGGCGCGGGAATAAAGTGGCAGCGAAGTCCTTCGGGATGAACCCGGCCCTGGGTATCCAGGCGGATTCTCTGGGGCAGATACTTCCTCCGGTCGCGCCGGACGATCAAAGCGCCGTTCTTCTCCTCAACCCAGTCTTCCGGCAGCCGCTCGGCAAACTCGGCACTGTCCTCCTCCGGCCAGGGATCGGTGGTGTTGAAGTAAATGAAGCCGCCAATGCTGTCGACTTCGTTGAAGCGGTCATCCAGCTCGCGCAGAACCACTCGATCGCGCCCGGCTTTCGGATCGCGCTTCAACCGCACCGTGTAGAACTCCTGGCCACACTCGCGGCAAAAGGCCAACGGCAGCAGGATGCGCTCGCGGGTGCCATCCGGCACGAATTGTTGGGCGTGAGTGGTGACGTAGCGTTGGGCCTCCGGTTCGAGCGAGGCGTAAACCGTGTCGCCCTTGCTGATGAATTGATGGAGCCGAAACGCGAAGGCCGGAAAGCCGGTATCGGGGTTCTTGTGCTGGTAGCCCGCCATCAGGGTTGACTCGATAGCCTTTTCGCAGGCGGTCGCGTCAACGCCGGTCAGTTGTGCCAATGCCGGCGCCGCACCCTCCGGGCCGCTGATCCGGCGTGGAATCGCCCGCACCAGTCGTCCGGTGCCTGGCTCGTCCCGCAAGCCGAGCGTGGATTCGACCCAGATTGAGAGAGAATTGTTTACAAAATCGTCAAAACTGGAAGCCGGTGCCGGGTTCGCCAGGTGATTCTTGAGGGACTGGACGAACGCCGGATTCTCGAGGTTCTTGAGCGGAGTCGTCCGGCGCAGGGTTTCGCCGATGACGTGCTCAGGCTTGACGGTCGAACCGAACAATCGGCCGGCCAGAGCCGCTACTTCCTGGCGCTGCTGATCGAAGGTTCCAGCTCCGGCCAGGGTCGCGGACGTGCCTACGACCTGGAGAGCTTCGGCGGACAAGGCGTTCTTCACCCGGCGCACGAGCATGGCCACGTCCGCCCCCTGCCTGCCCCGGTAGGTATGCAATTCGTCGAGCACGAGGAACCGCAGTCCTTTGGCGGCGTCGATGAGCTTCCTCTCGAACGGGCGTGTGAGGATGTATTCCAGCATCACGTAGTTCGTCAGCAGGATGTCGGGAGGTTGGTTTACAATTTCGTCGCGGGTCACGTCGTCTTCCTGGCCTGTGTATTGGGCGAATCGCACAGGCGGCCGGCCATTGGGGTAGCCGTGACAGAGGAATTTGGTCAGCTCGCCATTCTGGCTGTTGGCCAAAGCGTTCATCGGGTAAACGATGATCGCCTGAATGCCCTTGCCCGACCCGCGCCGCAGGACGTGATCCACGATGGGCACGATGTAGGCCAGGCTCTTGCCGGAGCCAGTGCCGGTGGTCAGAACGTAGTTGACGCCGAGCTTGGCAATCCGAGCCGCCTCCTCCTGGTGTCGGTGCAGCCGCATCTTGTCGCCCAGCGAGGTTGGCGTCTTGTTTTTGCGAAAAACGTTCGCGCATTCGGCATGGAGAACGCCCTCTTGCACAAGCGCATCAATCCATGCTCCCGGCTCGAACGACGGGTTGAGCTGGATCAGCGGCTCCGGCCAGAGCATCCCTTCGTCGAGGCGCTGCGCGACGTGCTTGCTGATGCGCTCGTCACGAATGGCGATGTAGCTGCGGACGTATTCCGAATAGTCGGTGACGAGTCGATCGCGCAGGTTGAAAACGTTCATGGTGTCCCCGGATGGGTGCTGGGTTCAGGCAACTAGGATGCCCTCCTCATGCCCCTCATCGCCTTGTTGCACAAAGGTCTCTGAGCTTTGGCAAGAAAACCGGGTTGGATGCCGCTTCGGCTCATGGTCTTGCCCGTAACCGCTGGAACTGGAGCCCGATTTTACGCCAAAAGCCGCAACGCCGACAAGCCTCAATCCATCTTTTTTTACACTCTTGTCTTTCTTGGAGAATAGTTTGCCGGCGGCGTGGAGACGCGAGCGGCCTCGGCACTACATCGACGGCAGGTAGATCGTGGCCAGCTTGTCGGCCACGGACGCCCTTGACCTATGATCTCGTCTTTTATCGAATGAAATCCGCCGGGCAATTCGCCTCCGTGGGCGCGGGCAGGAGCAGCCCCAGTAGCATCGCCCGGCAAGCCGCCAACGGACGCCGCGCCCACCATAAATGCAGCGTGGACGGATGCCCATACCGGATGGATTTCTCCCGCGCCGAGTGCTCGCTGACTTTCGCAATCGGAAAGTCGACTTCGATGAGGCGTTTGCAGGTGGTGGGGATCATAGGGAAAACAACGGTTCAAGCCATCCATATAGACACGAACGGAGACGGTGCGTTTTTAGAAAGCCCAGCAATTCAATGGGTTTTGCAAATTCTAAAAACATGGTTAAGCAACAAGCTTTGGGTTTGTGTTTTTAACCGCAAACCATCTGGCCCACCGGCGTCCTCCGACAGCAGTGATTTTGCCCTCATCTTTGAGGCGCTTGAGGAGGTACTGGACGTGCCGTGGAGCGAGGCTGGGAACGACTTGGAGCAGTTCGGTCAGAGGGCTGCCCTTGGCGGCGTTATCGGTGATGTGTTTGAGGAGCAGCGTCGAATTCTCGGCGTCGCTCAAACCGCGGACACGGGTATAGGCGCCTTTCTGCCCGATGTGGGCGTAGAGGCTGCGGGAAAGAATGAAACGGTTGCGCCCCGCCTTTTCGATGACGCCTACTCGGAGCAGACCGGCCAAGCGCGGACGAAGCAAGGGCGGAACGGGTAGCTGGCGCTGAAGGTGGTCCAACACCACGAAATCATGCGTCGTGAAGTTGGAAAGGCGTTCCTGGCCGACCTGTTCCAAGTATCGAATGAACGCCGGATTCTGGACCTCGCCGCGCAGGATCAGCCGGACTTGGTATTCGTCAGAGCCGGAGAAGTCCGGAAGAGGTTTGCTCTGGCGGATGGTTTCCTCATAGATGCGATTCATGCCTTGGCCGGAGCGTTCGATCAAGCCACAGCGAGCAAAGGTTTCGGCGAGGCGACGGTTTCGGGGGTTCTGGTGATCGAGAATATTTTCCGGGGTTATGCCGGTCGGGAAACCGCCGGGGTTAGTGATTTCCAGATAGCGGGGGAACTGTTTCACGAAGATGGAACCGCCGTGCCGGTAGTCCCGATGGCCGACGGCATTGAGGATCGCCTCACGCACGACGCCTTCGCTAAAAGTCGGCAGGTCGTAACGGAACAAGCCATCTTGGTAGCTCTGGCGGTCGTTGCGGAGATTGATCGTGGTCCATAATTCATCGGCAAACGAGAAGAAACCTTGGCGAAACTCCAACCGCCGCTGATACGCCACCGGGGCTTCGCTGGAGCGATACTCGAAAATGACCTCGGCTTGAGCGAGGTGCCTGCCCAGTGCCTGTCGAGAGCCGAACAGAATCAGCGCCGCATAGGTAAGCTGGCCGTCCACGGTTAACTCGGCGTCAGCCAGAAGTTGCTCGTAAGTCAGGCTGGACAACTTGGGGTTGGCCGACTTCCTCTGCCAACGACGCCGGAAATCTTCGACGGCTGCGGGCAAAAGGTCCACGGGCTTGGCTTGGGGACAGACTTCAGCGGAATAATCGGGACCGCTTTCAGCAAATATGCGTTTGAGCATGTCCGGTGTCATTGGTACAAGTCCCTCTCCCGAACGCATCCAGTAGGCGCCGCAGTAGGCGATGGGGATGCCCAGCGGACGGCTGGGGACATGGAAGATGAGCACGCGACCTGCGGGATCAATGAGTTCCTCGGCCTGAATTTTCAGACGCAGCCGGTCCGTCAAACCCTGTTCCGTGCGTTGCGGTGGGCGAAACGCAGAAGTGCCAACCACTCGTCGCGGTTTCTGGTCCGACACGCCTAGAATCATCTGGCCCCCGCCTTCGTTAGCCAACGCGACGCAATAGCGCACCAATTCCTCGAAGTCGTAACGATTCTGGGCGGCTTTGAATTCCAAGTGACGACCTTCTTCGCCCTTGAGCAGGGATTGAAATTCTTGGGGTGTCATTTTGACAGGTAGTCTGCGCCGTAGGGCGGGGATTCTTCCCGCATCTGCATCGGCTGGGTCATAGCGTTCACCTCCAGCCGATAATGCTCAACTTTCTTGACTTCGTGCCAAGGGAACCGAGCGGGGTCCCGGATCGGTTCCTGTAGCTGGGGTTCAGTGTCGCAGTGCGTAACGATGTAGAGCCAGTAGAGATCACGCCGGTCTTCCGCGATCCGCTTTTCATTTGGCGAAAGGAAGATGGTGCCGGTCGCCGCGCCGATTCCTTTGGCTTCGATCAGCCGCAGTTCGCCGGTGAGCGGGTCCAGACTCCGCAAGTCGAAGCCGAGATTTTGATTCTGAACATCCTCAATTTTGCAGCCGCGTGCCTTTTCGTAGGCGATGATGGTCTCGACAGCCTTTCTCTCGGTTTCAGGGTCGGTTTTTAGGTGAGTATGCGCGGGGACGTTTCGCTCCGGGTGAGGCATCGCCACAGCCACGCCAATACGCTCGACACCCTGGAGCGACAGGCTGCGCTGCCGGGCCAACTCGGTCAGCCGCAGGTCGCGGCGACGTTCGAGTTCGTGAAGTTTCTGTGCTTCCAGCTCCGCCAGACCGATGGCACTGGGATCGCCCTGATCCTGTGCGACCAGGTGCTTGTTGAACACGGCATCGTCATCCAGCGCATCGCGAATCTCCTGGAGCTTCTCGACGAGCTTCTGGAGCACGCGGCCCTCGACGGTGTTTTGCGCGAAGAAATTGAAGATCAGGCAATCCTTGGTCTGGCCGTAGCGGTGAATGCGCCCCATGCGTTGCTCCAGCCGGTTCGGATTCCACGGGATGTCGTAGTTGAACAGGACGTGGCAGCATTGGAGGTTGATGCCTTCGCCTGCGGCCTCGGTCGCAACCAGCACCTGGGTCTTCAAATCCCAGAAGTTGCGCTCTGCCCACAGCCGCGTCTCTTCCTCATCCCGGCTGCCCGGCTTCATGCTGCCGTGAATCAGGCCCACCGTCAGATTCCACGACCTGAACTTGCTGACCAGGTAATCGAGCGTGTCTTTGTATTCGGTGAAAATCAGCAGCCGCAGGTTGGGGTCGGCGAAGATGCCCTGCTCGGTCAACTGGGCCTCGAGCCGACTCAGCTTGATCTCATGCATCACTTCCTTCGTGCGCCGGAGGTAGCAGGCGGCTTCCCAGCGATCCATCGCGTCGTGGATGGATTTCACGTCCGCGTATGCTTCCTGGTCGAGCAACTGGAGGAACAGGCTGAAATTGGTCGGGTCGCCCTTGTGCGGTGTGGCCGTCAACAAAAGAAAGTGCGCCGTCTTTTCGCGCAGCAGCTCGCCCAGCCGATAACGCTCGCTCTTGTGCTCGGTGTCCCGCGCCGACATTCGATGCGCCTCGTCGACAATTATCAAGTCCCAGTCGTCGGCCTGGCGGACGCTCGGCAGAATTTCGTCCCGCTTGGCCAAGTCCATCGATGTGATGATCTGGGGCTTGTCGTTCCAGAAGTTCACGCCGTATTGAATTGGGAGCCGGTCAGGACTACACCGTCGATGATGTCGTTGGCGGTGAGACTCATGCCAGGGCCTCCAGGTAGGGCCCGATCACGGTTTCGACCCGGCAGACAATGGCGAACCGCCAGAGTTCATCCATTGAACATTTCTGTTTACGCAAACAATTTCGCAGTGCCTCCAGGGCAATGTTCCGCCCGATCTTGTTCCGATACTTGAACAGATCGACAACGGTTTTGGCGCAGGATGTCACCCTCACCGGCACGTTTTCGATGGAATGCTCCTCGGTGCCCTCGAGCAGAGCCGCGCCGGAAAACCTCACGAAGCGGATTGCCATGCCCTCGACGGAAGGTCTCCGGGCCTTGCGATCGATGGCCAGCCAAACTTCGGGAGGGGTTTGCTTGGCCAGGCGGTGGAATTGCAGGGCGGACTGGAGGCACACCACAGCGTGGGGCACGCGCTTGGCGGCTTCCGCGAGCCGGTGATGTGGGTGAGTGCTGGGTTCGTGCTCGGCCAGGCGATAGATGCCCCGCGCCACTTGGGCCAGCTTGCCCTGATGCAGCAACCGCCGAAAATGGAACGGCTCAATGCCATACGGGGCGGCGTCCTTGGGACGCGCCATGCCCAGCCGCTTCACCAGTCGCAGCGTTTGTTCCGCTTTGGATGATTTCTTGGCCGCCATAAACCATCGGCAACAAAATCGGATGTGCCTACGATTTATATCGAAGACGAAGACCCAGGTCAATCCTGGATTCTTGGTTTTTTCGCGCTCATTTCAACCGGCGGGAGATTGCTTGGCGGTTGTCGGCAAACCATTTGCCGGTGTGCCTGGAACCACGATCAACCTGAAATTGCGAAGTCTTTGCCGATGATTGGAGCGGGTGAAGGGAATCGAACCCTCGCTTCAGGCTTGGGAAGCCCGCGTTCTACCATTGAACCACACCCGCTCTCGAACGAAGCGAAATCTCATTTACCACTCCGATGGCCGGCTCGCAAGCGCGAATTCGACCCTTGAATCAGCGACAGCGGTTTGGGAACGACTGGAATTCACGGCTTTCCGACGGATATTCCAGTGAATTTTTGGCCCTAAACCTTCATTGGGCCTCGATCTGACGCGGGTTTCATGCACCTTCAACTTTGTCCCAAATGTAGGCAGGTGATTATTCACATAATTCTTGAATAATTATATTGACATTGATCAATAGATGTATACTATGTAGACATGTTCATCGCCCAAGTCGTCTCCAAAGGCAAGCACGGCAAGTCCTACACCTCCATCCTCTTGCGAGAGTCTTTCCGCGTCGGCTCCTCCGTCAAATCCAAGACCCTCGCCGTCTTGACCCACCTGCCACCCCATGTCCTGGAGGCCGTCCGCCGCGCCCTGGCCCAACCCGCTGACTCACTGGCCAAACTGGCCGACACCTCCCAAGGCTCGCTGCGCCTGCGTCAAGGCCCCAGCATGGGTGCGCTCTGGACCATCG
>MWFF01000149.1 GCA_002071485.1 Verrucomicrobia bacterium ADurb.Bin006
CACCACGGTCTTTTCATTTGGAGCGGTGCTTGACGAGTATCTGGAAAGGGATTTGGGGATTGTTCTGGCAGCGCTCCTGCAGGGCGGGCCAAGAAGCCTCGGGGTGAAGGTCCGCCTTGAGCGCGATCAATAAAGAACCTGTCACTTCATTTTGCGGCTGAAGACCTCCGCCGCAAGACGAGCCGCTTCAACGGAGGTGCGTCAGCGAGAAAATCAGCTCCGGCAGTCGATACCCGATCTCCCATCTCCCATCTCCGATCTCCGCGCTCTCTGTGCCTCTGTGGTTGATCCCCCTCGCTGACTGTCACCGTACGGAATGAACCACAGAGACGCCGAGGACACGGAGAAGGCCATGACCGGGCAATCTGTGTTCCTCCCCGAATCTGTGAGGGACGGACTCCACACCGATTCAGGGCGGAACACAGATTGACGCCGAGACGGTGATCCCTCTGAAAGGCGTGCACGCCGCGCTGTCCAGTGCTCTTTGGAGCCTCATCCCCTCCGTGCCATGGTCTTTTCATTTGGAGCGGTGCTTGACGAGCATCTGGAAAGGGATTTGGGGATTGTTCTGGCAGCGCTCCTGCAGGGCCGGCCAAGAAGCCTCGGGGTGAAGGTCCGCCTTGAGCGCGATCAGGCAGATGCGTAGGGCCGAGAGGTTGCAGTTGAGGTTGTAGTTTTTTCAGAAAGGAAACGGGCGGATCGGCACTGAACAGTTCCTGGTTTGTCGAGATCATCGCACGCCTACTACGCACCAAACCACGCCAATTGACAAGCGCTATTTCTAACCTCAACAACAGCAACCCTTCAGGAATTTAAATGAAATAACCGTGCGCATTCGGCCCGCCGCAACAATGCATCAGCGTCCTCCACGGTGCTCACATACCACTCCTGGCCTTGTCGGAGCTGATAGACAAGACCGACGGCGATGCCGGTTTGGAATCTCCCTCGGAAGTCAGCCGGCAACTCTGCGGTCTCCCGGTGATCGAGGGCTGCGGCGATGCGTTCACGTGGCGTCATAAGCCGCGTCGGACTCGCATGTCGGCACCCGCGCCGCAGCTCCTGTTTCATTCGCATGCGCCTGCCCATTCAGGAGGCCGATCTCTCTCGGAGGGCCGAACTCCGCGAGGCGAAAAGGTTTCTCATCTCCGCCGCATTGGCCTAAAACCGGGCTATGCAACGGGCAATCGCATGAGGCGGCACGGTTGGGGCGCTCACACGGATCCCAGTTTCCAGTCGCAACCCCGGACGACGCGGGAAGTCGTTCGCAGGGTGGCTGTTTACTTGCGCCCGTATTGGTGGCTGGTGGTGGCGACGATCGGATGCGCGATCGTCTCGCTCGGTTTCGGGTTGCTCTATCCCAAGCTGACGCGCTACCTGATCGACGAGGTCATCGCGAAGCGGCGCGTCGAGGCCCTGACTCCGGCGGCCGTCGGTCTTCTGGGGGCGTTCTTCCTGCGCGAGGCTTTCAATTGCCTTCGCATCCGAATCAACAACCGGCTTGAACAGAACGTGATCTACGACATGCGCCGCGCGGTCTACGCGCGGCTGCAGCGCCTGCCCGTGCACTGGTTCGACCAACGGGCCTCGGGCGACCTCATGACGCGCGTGATCGAGGACGTCAACAATGTCGAGCGCCTGCTCATCGACGGCACCGAACAGGGGGCGGTCGCTCTCTTGAGCATCGCCGGCGCTCTGGTGTTCATGACGAGCTACAATCCGACCCTCATGCTGGTCGCCTTGACCCCGATGCCGCTCCTGGTGGCGGGCGCGCTCTGGTACACCACCACGGCGCATCGGCGTTACCGCCGACAACGCGAGGCATCGAGCGCCATGAACGCGCTGTTGATGGATAACCTCCAGGGCATCCGCCAGATCAAGGCCTTCGGCCGCCAGACCCACGAGGACACGCGGTTTGCCGACCGGGCCGACGACTTGCGCGAAGGCACGCTCGTCGTCATGCGCGCCTGGTCCTGGTACGGACCGGCCATGCAGTTCATCGGGGCCGCCGGGATCGGCCTGGTGTTGTGGGTCGGTGGAGCCCTGGTCTTGAAAGGCCGCATGGAAGTCGGCCAACTCGTCGCCTTCATGCTCTACGCCGGCATGTTCTTCTACGAGCCGATCGGGCGCCTCCACGGCCTCAATCAGATGCTCCAGGCCGCCCGCGCCGCCGCCGCCCGCGTCTTCGACATCCTCGACACCCCCGAGGAGCGGATGGCGACCGGCGAACCGGCGGACCAGCTCGCCCGCGCCGGCGTCAGCGATCATTCCTCCGGCCTCGCCGCGCCCTCGGTTCCCCCCTCGTGGCGCGCGCGCGGTGAGGTGATGTACGATCAGGTCAGTTTCGCCTACGCCGAAGGCAAGACTGCGCTGCGCAACATTGCGTTGCGCGCCCGGCCCGGCGAGATGGTTGCGCTGGTGGGCCCAACCGGCGCGGGCAAGTCGACTCTGGTCGGGCTGCTCCCGGCCTTCTACCAACTGGATAGCGGACGCATTCTGATCGACGGCCACGATATCCGGACGCTGCCGCTGGCGACACTGCGCGCCCAGATTGCTGTGGTGACCCAGGAGGCGTTCCTGTTCAACGGCACCCTCCGCGAGAACATCCTCTACGGGCGCATCGAGGCTTCCGAGGCCGACCTCGTCGCCGCCGCCCGCGCCGCCAACTGTCACGAGTTCATCAGCCGCCTCCCCGACGGGTACGAGTCGCGCATCGGCGAGCGCGGCGTGAAACTGAGTGTTGGCGAGAAGCAGCGAGTGAGCATCGCTCGCGCCCTGCTGATGGACGCGCCGATTCTCATCCTCGACGAGGCGACGGCAAGCGTCGACACCGCCACGGAACGCCTCATCCAGGAGGCCCTCGAACGTCTCATGCAGGGACGCACCAGCTTCGTGATCGCCCATCGCCTCAGCACCATCGTCAACGCGGATCAAATCCTCGTCCTGCGCCGCGGCGAGATCATCGAGCGCGGGCGCCACGACGAACTTGTGGCCTTGGGGGGCCTCTATGCGAAGCTGGCCCGCATCCAGAACACGACGTTCATCGAGGAGAGCTTCGACCGCCTGGCGGACACAACGTCTTAGCGTCTGTGCAAAAATCACTTCCGATTAGTTTTTGCACGGACCCTAAGAGCGTCGATTGTGCTCGTCTTCCTGAAGGCCGGGCGCAAAATCGCCGGCATCTATGAACACCACGGTCGTCCGCGCGTGCCCTCGTCCCTCCACCGTCCTTTCCATGGTTCCGAAGGCGCGGCGCGGCGCACTGCGCGCCGCGCTTGCGGCATCCTCCCAATCCCCGTTCCTCCGCCGCTCGAGTCGATGGACATCCGTGCTCGCGGCAGCCATTTCGCTCTGTGTGGGCATGGGTTGGCCCGGCGCGGCCGGTGAGGTGCAATTGACCGAGACCCGACTGGTCCGTCCGACGTATCGGGTGGCTCCGCCCGACCCGAATCCGCGTTTCTACCAGGGCCGCACCTACCAGGGCGCGCGAGCCACGTTCTATCCCTACCCCGTCCAGGACCGCTTGACCGAGATCAAGGAGGACCAATCCTATCGCGCACTGGTCCTCGAGAACAACTGCCTTCAGATCACTGTCCTGCCCGAATTGGGCGGACGCCTCTTCAGCGCCGTCGACAAGAGCAATGGATACGATTTCTTCTACCGGCAATCGGTCATCAAGCCCGCGTTGATTGGGATGCTCGGCGCCTGGATTTCGGGCGGAGTCGAGTGGAACTTCCCGCATCACCATCGCGCGACGAGCTTCATGCCGGTCGAGGTCACCACGCAGACCGACGCCGACGGCAGCAAGACAGTCTGGGTGGGCGAAATCGAGTGGCGCCACCGTCTGAAATGGATCGTCGGCCTGTCATTGCACCCGGACCGCTCCTACATCGAAATGACGATGCGGCTCTTCAACCGCACGCCTTTCGCCCATGCGTTCCTCTTCTGGATCAATCCCGCCGTCCACGCCAACGAACACTACCAGGTCCTGTTCCCGCCCGACGCCGCTTTCGCCGTGCAGCATGGCAAACCCGAGTTCGCCCACTGGCCAATCGCCCGCGAGACCTATGGCGGCGTAGATTACTCCCGCGGCGTCGACATCAGTTGGTGGAGAAACCACCCCTCTCCCATCTCCTTCTTCTGCTTCCACTCAGACCAGGATTTCTTCGGCGGATACGACCACGGACGCCGCGCGGGGGTCCTGCACTACGCCGACCATCACGTGGTGCCGGGCAAGAAGTTCTTCGAGTGGGGGACCGGACCCGAGGGTGAACTGTGGAGCGGCATCCTGACCGACACCGATGGCCCCTACCTCGAACTTATGGCGGGTGCGTTCTCGGATAACCAGCCCGATTACAGTTGGATTCAGCCCGGCGAAGTCAAATCCTGGAAGCACTACTGGTATCCCATACGCGAGCTGGGCGGCGTTAAGGCCGCCACACTCGACGCCGCGCTCAACCTCGAACTCACCAACCGCGTCGCCCGCCTTTCACTCAACGCAACCGCGGAATTCCCCAACGCCTGCGCCCGGCTCGAACTCGAGGACCAGACCTTATTCGAAACCAACCTCACGATCAGTCCCCGGCAGCCGTTCGTCATGACACGGCCGATCGATGCCGAAGTCGCCCCCGACCAACTCCGCGCTTCACTGGTCGCCGCGGATGGGCGCGTACTGGTCCGCTGGCATCCCCCGACGCCCCGTCCCGACGATCCGCCCCTGCCGGACCCCGTCCGCCGTCCTCTTCCACCCAAGGACATCGCGTCCATCGAGGACCTCTACCTCACGGGATTGCGAATCGAGCAACTCTACAGCCCGTCGTTCGAACCCGCGCCTTATTACGAGGAAGCCATCCGACGCGATCCCGGCGACTACCGCGCCAACACCGCGCTCGGCCTGCTGCACGCCAAGGCGGGCCGTTGGGATGCCGCCGAACTCCACCTCCGCACCGCCATCGAGCGCGCGACGGCCAATTACATCCGGCCCAAGGACGGCGAGGCCCAGTACTATCTCGGGGTCGTCCTCAAGGCCCGGGGAGAACTCGACGCGGCCTATGACGCGTTTCAGGGCGCCGCCTGGAACCACGCCTGGCAGGCGGCGGCCTTCCACGCCCTCGCCGAGATCGACGCCCACCGCGGCCGATTCGCCAAGGCCCTCGAACATGCCAACGACGCTCTGGCCAGAAGCGGCTTCAACACAAAAGCCCGCGGGCTTAAATCCGCGCTGCTGCGACGCCTCAGCCGCGCCGATGAAGCCGAGGAAACCGCTCAGGCCGCGCTCGCCTTCGATCCGCTCGATTTCCTGGCCGCTCACGAACTCGGCCTGGCCTTGCGCCAGAGAGGGCGGACCGACGCCGCCGACCGCGCATTCGCCTGGCTCGACGCCACCATGCCCCGGCAAGCGCAGCCGTGGCTCGAATTGGCCAGCGACTACGCCGCCGCCGGTCTCTGGACCGAGGTGATCGACGTGCTCGAACGCCACCTCAAGGGCAATCTCGACGCCGCGGACGCCCATCCCCTGATCTTCTATCACCTCGCCTACGCCCACGAAATGGCCGGCAGAATCCAATCCCTCAAGCTCTACACCCACGCCGCCCGGCAATCCCCCGACTTCTGCTTCCCGTTCCGCCTCGAAGAGGAACGAATCCTCAGGAAAGCGCTCGAATGGAACCCCGAAGACGCCCGGGCCTGGTATTATCTGGGCAATCTGCTCTACGACCATCGACCCGAAGCCGCGATCGCCGCCTGGGAAAAGTCGCGCGAAATCGCCGATGCCTTTCCGCTCGTCCACCGCAACCTCGGCCTGGCCTATGCGCAAACGCGCCAGGATGTGGATCGAGCCGTCAGCAGTCTCGAACAAGCCGTCGCGCTCAACCCCAAAGAACCGCGCTTTCTCTACGAACTCGACCTGCAATACGAGGCGGCCGGAAAACCGGTCGCACAGCGGCTGGCCATGCTCACCAATCATCATGACACCGTCGTCCTGCGCGACGACGCCTTGACCCGCGAGATCGTTCTGCTGACCGCGGCCGGCCGGCACGATCGCGCGATCGAGTTGCTCACCACCCGTCGGTTCCACAACTGGGAAGGCCGCGGCGAAATCCACACCATCTACGTCGACGCCCTCCTCCATCGCGGCCACGCCCGCCTGGCATCGGGTCGCGCCGCCCAGGCCCTCGAGGATTACGACGCAGCCCTCCTTTACCCCCCCAACCTTGAAGTGGGCAGACCCTACCGCGACCGCAAAACAGCCCAAGTCCACTGGTACAGAGGCGTCGCGTACGAAGCCCTCGGCAACATGGCAAAGGCCGCCGAATGCTTCGCACTCTCCGTCAACAGCCCGGAATCCGGCCCCTCCGAAATCCGATTCGCCCAAGCGCTCGCCCTGGCAAAACTGGGCCGCGCCGACGATGCCAGGCGGCGATTCGAGGATTTGGTGAGCGCCGGACAACGACAAATCGAGGGCGGCGAACAGGTCGATTACTTCGCCAAATTCGGCGAACGAGAATCCGAACGCGTCCGCAAAGCGCGCGCCTATTACCTGATGGGCCTGGGGCAGCTCGGCCTCGGGCGCAGGGACGATGCGAAAGCCGCTTTTGCCCAGGCGCTCGAACTGCATCCGGCGCACGTCGGTGCCGCGCTTCAGCAGACCGCGCTGGAAAACTGACCTCCATCTGGCGCGCATTTCTCGCCAACTTCTGAAGAACGCGGAGCCGATGTCATCGAAAGGTGCGCTCGTGCGCGCTCGCCAGGCGAAACCGTGCCGGAATCGAGCGAGGGACGAAGGCAACGGAGTGTTGGTTCGCAACGGCGTTTCCGTCCACAACCAGACTCTCATTGCCGCCTGTCCCGGCGCGGTTTTGCCGCAGCCCGGATTTCAGATTACTCCTCCAAGCGGTGAGAAAGCCGGGTTAGGACATTGCGTCCGGCCGGCTCAACCGGCTCAGCAGGGTCCCGATCAGCAGAGTGGCCAGGACCCCCACCAAGGTGAACCAGGTCCACGCAACCGCCTTGAGACCGATCACGGAGACCATCACGAGAATGCCTCCAACGAATGCCGCCAGGGCGTCCTCCTGCCGCGCCTTGTGCAGTAGCACACCCAGCAGGAACGTGCCCAGAAGCCCGCCGTAGGTGAACGAGGCAATGCTGAGCGCCAGCTCGACGACCGTCTGGCTCGTGTTCATGAAGAACAACGCCGAGCCGACGAGCAAAACCGCCCAGCCTGCCGTGATCCGCCGGGAGAGCCAAAGCGCGCGCGCATCGTCCATTGTGCTGCCGCTCAGGGGACGATACAGATCGAGCAGGGTGGATGAGGACAGGGAACTCATCGATCCCGCGAGGGTGGACAGCGCGGCAGCGAGAAGCCCCGCAATGATAAACCCCAAAATGCCGGGCGGCAGACCTTCGATGATATACTTCGGAAAAATCTCGTCGGCGCGTCGCAGACCGAGCTCCGCGACCGTGGCGGCGCCGTAATGGCCGAACAGCAGCAGGCCAACGACCAGGAACAGCGCGAACTGAAAGACGATGATAATCCCGCTGCCGATCAGGGCCTTCCGGCCGGCCGCCAAGGATCGCGTGGCGAGGAGCCGTTGGACAATCAGTTGATCGGTGCCGTGGGACGCCATCGACAGCAGCGCACCCCCCACGAGTCCGGCGATGAGCGTGTACGGCTTCTGGAAGAACCCGGCGCCCAATCCCCAATCGATCACCTGGAACTTCCCCGCCTCGAAGGCGGCCAGGCTGATCCCGCTCCAGCCGCCCTCGGCTCGGACGATGAGAAACACCAGCGCAGTGGCGGCGCCGCCAACGTAGACCAGCATCTGCACCGCATCGACCCAGATCACCCCGCGCACACCGCCGAAGTAGGTGTAAGCCAGAGCCACCGCCGCCAGGATGACGATGGCCGTCGGGTAGTTGACATCGAGCACGAATTTGAGCGGTATCGCGGTGGCAAAGAGCCGCACGCCATCCGCCGCGATCCGCGTGAACAGGAACACGATGGCCGCAAAACTCCGCGTCTTGCACCCGAACCGATGCTCGAGAAAGGCATACGCGGTCGAAAGTTCGCCGCGGAAGTAGGCGGGCAGCAGAAGGTAGCTCACCACAATCCGCCCAATCAGATAGCCGATCGCCACCTGCAGAAACGTCAGGTTCGTCAGATACGCCAGGCCCGGGATGCTGATGAACGTCAGCGCGCTGGTCTCGGCCGCCACAATCGAGAAACAGACGATCCACCAGGGAGTCTCCTCGCGCCCGAGAAAATAGTCCTGCGCCGAGGTCTGGCGCCCGCCTCGGAAAATGCCGAAGGCGGTGATCGCGGCCAGGTACACCAGCACCACGATGTAATCGAGGGCAGTGAAACTCGAGTTCAGCACGGTCCCGCTGTGATACCGGACAGCCACGGGCCGTGACAAGCCTGCTTAGGGTATGTGCAAAGACTACTCCGATCAATTCTTGCACAGACCCTCAGCGGGATTCGTCGGTTTTAGGGTCGATCCGATAACGAAACGCCTCCCCCCAAGTCATGACAACGCACGGCGCAGCGGCTCCGGCAAAACGCTCGTACGTTAGCCAATACGGTTCGCGATGGTCAATCGAGTGCCCGAGTTCGTTCTCGTGTCCAGGAATCACCAGCGCCGGCTTCGCCCCGCGGATCACGCGCAGCGGATCGGGTGTCCAGCAGTTGGGGAACAGGATATCGAGCGGGCCATGATCGGCCAAACAATCGATCCAGACGAAATCCTCTGTGTTGGACTGGTCGCCCAGGTGGCAAAAGGAAAGGCCTTCGGGGGTGCGCACCCAGAACACATGGTTCACAATGGCCGTCCCTTGATGCCCAGGAAACACAACCACATCGAGGGTCTGTCGGCCTTCCTGGACAGGTAAGGCGTGCGTCTGGTTCGAGTTCGCGGACAGGTGCCGGAGCTTGTCATGGAAGGGCATGTCCGACCACAGCTCGGCGGGGACAACGACCGGCTTGCCTTGGCTGATGAACTGCTGCGCCACCCAGTCGTCGGCGTGATCGCCGTGCAGATGACTGATGAAGAGCGCATCGCAGGGGCTCGCAAACCGCGCGGCCAGGGCGTCGGGCATGGCGAACTCCGCTACCCCCGCCGAGTGCGCCCGAGTCAGGTCGAAGGCGAGGGTGACCGTCCGGGTGCGAACCACAAAGGCGTGATCGTAAAGCTTCCAGATGATTGCACCGCGCTCGACGCGTGTCTGCTCGATCTCCAGGACCGCCTGGGCCATGCGGCGCTGGAAGAACTCCTGCACCGGGGCGCGCTTGGGAGCGTCCGCATCGTGGAGCACCGCGTCGAGCAGGAGCAGCGCGGTTCGGCGTTGGGCCGGTTCCGGGAGGGCGGGCGGCGACTGCTCCAGAAGCTCCTGAGCCGCTCCGAGCAGGACGACGGCCTGTTGATCCAGAAACCGATTCGTGTCTCCCCAGTAGTTCCTGGTCGGGGGCGAAGCCGGATCGGCGGCGCGCAACTGCAAACCGTTGATCGGGTTGCTGAAGAGCAGAACGAGGGCGAGGATGCGGGCCAGGCAAGGCCGTTTCAGGTGGGTGAATGTGCTGTACATCTTGCGGGTGAGGATGAACCAGATCGGACGCCGACCCCAGCGCGAATTTCCGACTGCCTGGGAGGCGAATCGCAAGCTGGCGGACAACGCGAAACAGACTGAAAGACACACTCTCGCCATTGGCTCCTCTTTTGCATTCCGCCGTTCAATCCGGGCCCTGGTGCTGGCTGAACGCCTCCTGTTGGCCGGCCGTGAACTGAGCGTTGAACGTTGAACGTTGGACGTTGGACGTTGGAGGTTCGGGCCCCATCGGCAGCCGGCGCGAGGCCCCTTTCCCGGTCGATCGGCGATTGGGAAATCGTCTAAATAGTTAACGCACAACATCCAACGTCCAACCGGTTGCCCGTCAACCATCAACCACCCGCCATCAACCCGCCCCCCAAACGCCGCCACCCGCTGTAATTCTGCCAAAACTTTGTATGAAGGGGGTGTCAACGGATGTCAGTCCCCCTCGCGTAATCGTGCAGGCGAACAGTACGAGACCAGAGCAGTTTTGGCCGGTGGACGCCCTGGTTCTGGCTGAACGCCTCCTGTTGGCCGGCCGTGAACTGAGCGTTGAACGTTGAACGTTGAACGTTGAACGTTGGACGTTGGACGTTGGAGGTTCGGGTCCCATCGGCAGCCGGCGCGAGGCCCCTTTCCCGGTCGATCGGCGATTGGGAAATCGTCTAAATCGTTAACGCTCAACGTGCAACGCTCAACATCCAACGTCCAACCGGTTGCCCGTCAACCCCTCAACCACCCGCCATCAACCCGTCCCCCAAACGCCGCCACCCGCTGTAATTCTGCCAAAACTTTGTATGAAGGGGGTGTCAACGGATGTCAGTCCCCCTCGCGTAATCGTGCAGGCGAACAGTACGAGACGATCTTGGCGACGCACGTCAGGCCGGGAGGTGGGGGCGGGAAGTGTAGAGTGCAAATGGAAGATTGGAGTTCGGAGTTCGGAGATCGGTGCGTCAGTGCGTCGGTGCGTCAGTGCGTCGGTGCGCCAGTGCGTCGGTTCCGAGTCGCCGCACCCGGAAAGGCAAAACAACATGAATGCAGCTACCGCAGCTTATCTCGGTCGAATCGCTTTCGGCCCACCGCAAACACACCGCAACATTGTCGTCTTTCCTTTGCTCGGCCCGGATGCGGGCCCCGCGCCGTACCTGACGCTCAGCGAAGCCCTGGCCGGGCACTGCGTCATCGTGACCGAGGCCTCCGAAGGCGGTTCGGTGCCCGAACTCAAGGTCATCAGCCAAAGCGACCGGCCCATCCTGCTCCTGGACGGCGAAGAGCTCAGGGAGAAGTCTGGCGCGAGGTCGCCGCTCTGGCCTGCAGCGCCGGTGTGAACTCTCCCACACATGCTATGCAGGACGTGTTCAAAGCCCGCGCAGCCGAGCTCGAGGCGTGTGCCCGCGTTCTCGCACCCACTGCCGGGCAGACAGGCCTGTTCGTAGTGATCGACGGCGAGGTGGCCGGATTCGATTTCATCGCCCACGCCGACGCCTATGCCAAACTGCACCCGAAACTGCTGAAGAGTTACGTGATCGGCGCCCTGATCGAGCCCAAGCCGGGTGCAGTCGAGGTCGCGAAAGCCGCTGCCGCTGCCCAGGCCTTCCTGCACGAAGCCGGCGATAGTGAGGAAAAAGGCCTTTGAATCGGTCGGCTACGGCAGGGACTACCGGTACCAGAAACCGGGATTGGTTGGGTCGGCGTTGGTCCACGAGGACCGGGTGATGCACATGGCCTTCTTTCGTTTGCCGAAGAGCGAATCCACCGGCAGCTCGATGACCTCGCTGCGCCAACGACGGCGGCGGTTCAGCGAATGAGGACGACAAGGCCGGGCCGAGCGTCCTTGCGGGAGCATGGCGGGCCGTACAGCATGCTGACAGCGCCTCCACGAGTGGTGGCGCCAGCGTGCACCGCATGGCTGGGGTAGCCCGCCTTCCTCACGTGATGCGGAGACACCCGCTGGGCCGTTCGGTGGCTGAGCGAGCGAAAAGAAAACGGCTGAACAATACTGGGATATACTCTAGGCTTGCGGCCATGTTAACGAGCCGAGCCTCGCCCAGCAGGGGGATAATGGCCCTTGCCGACAAAGGGCGGGCGTTGACTGCGTCCGCCCAGAATCCCAAAGCGCGGCGCGAGAACGCCGGCGGCCTCGAGGCGCCGACGGCTGCATGATGACTGCCCGTCCAGACATTGCCCCTGCGACTCCAGGGTCGCCGCCCCGCGTGGGCACTGCCTGCTCGGACGCAGCAGGTCGCTACCGCGCCGACATCACGGCGGGGTCGTTGAAGATCGCCGAGAGCCGGGTCATTGCCGATCTCCTGCTGCGCGCGGTGGACGAAGCCGGATGGAAACAGGCGATCACGAAGGACAACGTGTTGAAGGCCCGGAACCCAGCAACCGCAATCCGGCTGGCCAGGCTCATCCGGCAGCGGTTGGAAACCACGTCGCCAGAGCTGTGGCGGATGGTTTGTGATGGCACCGTGGTTGTCGCCACGCACGCGGTGCTGGCGGCGGCGGTCAAGCACAGCTACCTCCTGGGTGACTTCCTGGACTTGGTCGTCCGTGACCAGTATCGGCGCTTCGCCAAGGCCCTGACGAAGAAGCTCTGGTGCGACTATCTGGAGGACTGCCGGGGGCGCGACCCCCAGATGCCGCAGTGGCAGGAGTCCACGACCAGGCGGATGGGGTCGTCCGTGTTCCAGATGCTGGCCCAGGCTGGATACATCAAGGACACGCGGACGATGTTGCTCCAGCGGGCGCACATCATCGCCGAGGTCATCGGCTACCTGGAACGAAACCACGAGGACTACGTCCTCCGCTGCATCACCGTAGGCACATGAAGGACCAACTCACAGAGCGTTTGAACCGCATCCTGCCCAAGCTCATTTCCGACGAGCTGCTGAGCGGCAGCGGCCTGGGCAACGAAATCGGGTTCTACGTGTTCGATTATTCCGCCGAGGATGAACTGCGCGTCCGGGAGCACATCCAGTTCCTCCTCGACCACCTGCCCAAGTCGAAACCGGGCCTCCGAGTCAAACATGTCAACCTTTTCGATCTGGTCATCGACCACCTGAAGTCGCGGAACCTGCTGGATCGCGCCATCCAGATGCAGCGGACTCAGGGCGACAAAACCGTGTTCAAGGCGCTGAGAGCCCCGCTCCACGAGTCCCGGCTGGCCCAGGTCTTCGCCGACGCGGCCCAACCCAGCCAGCATGACCTGGTGCTCGTGTCGGGCGTCGGCAGCGTCTGGCCCCTGCTCCGGTCGCATGCGCTGCTGAACAACCTTCATCCGGTGATGGGCAATACGCCACTGGTCATGTTTTACCCCGGCAAATACGATCAGCTCACCGTGCAACTGTTCGGCATAGTCGAAAGCCGAAACTACTACCGGGCCTTCAAACTGGTGCCATGATTTCCAGGAGCCAACCATGAGGATCAAAGAACTATTCACCCGCGACATCAACCGCCCCATCAACGGGGTTGTGAAGGCCGAGCAGCTCGACGACGCCGTGGTCTGGCAGGAACTGGACGAGTTCGTCGTCACGAAGGAACTGGATCAGCACCTGCGCCGGTTCTTTACGACCTACACCGACGCCTTCGACCACCCAAACGATCCCACCATCTCCGGCAAGATCGGCGTCTGGATGTCAGGGTTTTTCGGCAGTGGCAAATCGCATTTCTTGAAGGTGCTGTCCTACATCTTGGGCAATCGGCAGCTCAAGGCCAACGACCAGACCCGGCAGACAGTTGAGTTCTTCGATACCAAGATTCACGACGCAATGCTCTACGGCGACATCAAGCGTGCCGTCGCCGCCACGACCGACGTGATCCTGTTCAACATCGACTCGAAGGCCGACAACCGCTCTGGGCGGGACGCGATCCTCACGGTGTTTCTGCGCGTGTTCAACGAGATGCTGGGCTACAGCGGCGACCACCCCTGGATCGCGCACATGGAGCGTTACCTGGCCAGCAAGCACCGGCTCGATACCTTCCACGCCGCCTACGAACTCGCTGCCGGTCACAAATGGGTGGATGAGCGCGACGCCTACGCCTTCAACCGCGACGCGGTGGTCAAGGCCCTGTCCCACGCCCTGGGCCAGAGCGAGGACGCCAGCCACAAATGGTTCGACAACATGGAAAAGTCGTTCCCGCTGACCATCGAGAACTTCTGCGGGTGGGTGAAGGAATACCTGGATTCCAAGGGGCCAAACCATCGCCTGATCTTTCTGGTGGACGAAATGGGCCAGTTTGTAGGCCAGGACACGCAGCGGATGCTGAACCTGCAGACCATCACCGAAGACCTGGGCACCGCCTGTGCCGGTCGGGCCTGGGTGGTCGTGACCAGCCAGGAGGACATTGATGCCGTGCTCGGCGAGATGAAGAAGGGCGCGGCCAACGACTTCTCGAAAATCCAGGGCCGCTTCAAAACCCGGCTATCCCTGTCCAGCGCCAACGTGGACGAGGTCATCCAGGAGCGCCTCCTGGCAAAGCACGGCGGCAACGTCGAGGACGGCCTGCGGAAACTCCACGCGGCCAAGGGCGACATCCTGAAGAACCAGCTCAGCTTCACCAACGTCGGCCCCACGATGAAGGCGTTCAAGGACGCCGACGATTTCGTGCGGAACTACCCGTTCGCCCCCTACCAGTTCCAACTGGTTCAAAAGGTGTTCGAGGCAATCCGTAAAGCCGGGGCCACGGGCCTGCACCTGTCACGCGGCGAACGCTCGATCCTGGACGCCTTCCAGTCCGCCGCCAAACAGGTCGCCGATCAGGCCGTGGGCGTGCTGGTGCCGTTCTGGCGGTTCTACCCGTCCATCGAGAGCTTTCTGGATACGTCGGTGAAGCGCACCATTGACCAGGCCGAGACCAACCCCAGCCTGGAGCCGTTTGACATCAAGCTGCTCCAGGTGTTGTTCCTGATCCGCTACGTCGAGGAGATCAAAGGCAACGTCAACAACCTGGTCACCCTCTGCATTGACGAGATCGACGCCGACCGGTTGGCCCTGCGCCGGAAGATCGAGGAAAGCCTCCAGCGCCTTGAAAAGGAAACCCTCATCAGCCGCAGCGGCGACAACTACTTCTTCCTGACCAATGAAGAGCGCGACATCAACCGCGAAATCAAGTCCGTGGACCTCAGCAGCGGCGAGGAGGCCAAGCTCCTGGGCGAACTCATCTTCGACGACGTGCTCAAGGGCAACCGCAAGCATCGTTACGCGGTCAACGGAAAGGATTTTCCGTTCAACTGTCTATGCGACCTCCACCCGGTCGGCAGGCGCGTCGAGAACGGCCTGGTCATCTCGGTCGTCAGCCCCATGGGCGACGACTACAAGCTCTACGACAACGCCCGGTGCATCCTGACCAGCACCAATGAGGGTGGACAAATCCTGCTCCGGCTGAACGACGACGAAAGCCTGGGGCGCGAGCTTCGCACCTACCTGAAGACGGAAAAATACATCGCCCGGAAGAACGATGGCTCGCTGCCCAAGACCACCCTCCGCATCCTGCATGACTGCGCCGATGACAACCGCAACCGGCGCGAGCGCATGGTCAACCTGCTGTCCATCCTGTTGGTCGAAGCGGACTACTACGCGGCGGGCAGCAAGCTGACCCTGAAGGCCGAGGACGCCGCCAACGCCATGAACCAGGCCCTGGATTACCTGATTCAAAACACGTTCCCGAAGATGGGCCTGCTCAAGCGGCTGAACTCCGACCCGCAGCGCGAAATCCAGGCCGTGCTCCGCAGCAACGACATCGCCCAGCAGACGCTGGCCGTCCAGACCGAAGAAGCCAACCCGCAGGCCCTGGATGAAGTCCGGAGCTACGTGGACCTCTGCACCAGGGCCAGCCGCACGATCGTCCTCCACGACATGATCGAGACCCGTTACGGCATCCGCCCCTATGGCTGGCCGGACTGGGAAGTTGTGCTCCTGGTCGCCCGGCTGGTGGTCCTGGGCGAAGTCCAGGTGGTGATGAACGGCGCGGTGGTGCCCACCGAGAAGGTCTATGGCGAGATCAGCGCTCCGGCCAAGTGGCGGAAGATCGTCCTGGTGCAGCGCCGGAACGTGGATATCAAGCTGCTCCAGACCACCCGCGCCCTGGGCAAGGACGTGTTTTCGGAGATGGGGCCGGAGAGCGAGGAGGGTTTATTTACATTCTTGAGCGGGAAGCTGAAGCACTGGGAGACCGACCTTCAGGGCTACAAGCCGCTGGCTGAAACCGGCAATTACCCCGGCCAGACAGAGATCGCGGATGGCCTGCGGACCATCGCCAAGATCACGGGCGAGGAGGACAGCTTCAAGTTCATCGAGCGGTTCAACGCGCTCAAGGCCGAGCTGTTGGAGCTGGCGGACGACTACCACGATCTGAAGAATTTCTACGACCACCAGAAGCCCGCTTGGGAGAAGCTGCGGAAAGCATCCGACCGTTTTCAGCTCAACCGGCTGGAACTGGAGCGCGATCCCAAGGCCGCACCCGCGCTGAAGCGCATCCACGACATCCTGAACGCGCCCTCTCCCTACAGCCTCATCAAAGAGGGCGACGGCCTGATCCAGACGGTCAGCGAGGTGAACGACGCCTTGGTGTCCGCCCGCCGCACCGAGGCCCTGGCAACCATTGACGTGCAGTCCTCCGAGATCGCCAAGGAGTTGGACGCCGTGCAGGCGGACGCCGGGCTGAAGACCGCCTGTCTTCAGCCGGTGCAAGACCTGCGTAAACAGGTCGAGCATGAGCAGAGCTTGGCGCATATCGCCCAAGCGCAGGCTGAGGCGGTCAACGCCCTGGACGCCGCCATCAGCCGGATCGAGGCCGCGCTAAAGGCCAAAGCCCCGCCACCGGCCCAGCCGGGAAAGACGGAGCCGCTCGCGCCGGTAGTGAAGGCGCGGTGCGTCATCAAACCCGCCGAAATTGTAAACAAATCCTACCTGGAAACCCCCGACGACGTGGAGGCGTTCATCAAAGACCTGCGCCAGCGGCTCGAAGCCGCCATCGCCAACAACCAGAGAATCCAGATACGCTGACGCGATGAAATCAGCCGACCACAAAGCCAAGCTCGATGAGCTTCTCAAGCTCCCCGCCGAGACTGAGTGGGTGGAGTTCAAAGAGGCCAGGTCGAACCTGGACTCCGATGATCTCGGCAAATACTTCGTTGCGCTGTGCAATGAAGCCAACCTCAAAGGCGAATCGGCAGGCTGGCTGGTTCTGGGCGTTCAGGACAAACCCCGCAAGGTCGTGCTGGAGGCCCTCAACAACTGCATCGCCCACCAGGACTACAGCCGCCAGGCCCGCATCATCGTCGTGGAGAAGACCGACCGGTTGATCTTCGAGAACGCGGGCAGCTTCTTTGAAGGTTCGCTAGAGGATTACCTGTTCCGGGACCGTATCCCGCGCCACTACCGCAACCGCCTGCTCGCCGAAGCGATGGTGAGCCTGGACATGATTGACGCCCTCACCGGCGACAAGGCCCAATACATCCGCAACCGCGCCTTCGATGACGCCCACTACAAGAAGATGATTCTCGACTACCTGGCTGAATACGGCTCCGCCAGCCGGGCTGACGTTGACCGCCTGCTCAAGGGCAAACTCTCAGACGTGCTGACACCGCAGCAGCAGGTCGTCAAGGTCAAGAACCTGCTCGCGGCGATGTCTCGCAAGGACAAAACCATCGTGAACCACGGCTCGAAAAAGAAGCCCGAATGGCGTGCCCGGAAATAAAGATACCTCCCACGAGATTTATCCACAAAATCCATGCCTGAATCTTTATCGAATCTTTATCCGGTGAGCCAACTCGCTGAAAACCAGCCGCGAGTGATTGGCCGCACCACCACGACCACCGCCGCCGCCATTGCGCAAACATCGTTCTCCTGCTGAATCATCCATGAACCGCTCCGCTCTCAAAACCTACGCTCCGAAAGCCCGGCTCGACTTCATCCGGGCGGTCACGGATCGGGCCGCGTTCTTCGGCCTCACGCCCAAGCGCACCGAGCCGATGCAGGAGACGGGCGACGTGGTCATCATCGGCGGCAGGGCTTTCCCGAAGGTCGTGGTGCAGCAGCGCCGGTCGTTGGAGGGCCGCATCCAGCGCCAGGGCTTCGACCAGGTCATGGAGGCGATGGCTTATACCTGGTTCAACCGCTTCGTCGCGCTCCGTTACATGGAGCTGCACGGCTACCTGGATCACGGCTACCGGGTGCTGAGCCATCCCGAAGGCAAGGCCACGCCGGAGATCGTCGAACACGCCGAGCACGTCACGCTGCCCGGGCTGGACGCCCAGCAGGTCATCAATCTCAAACTCGACGGCACCAAGGAGGCTGAGCTTTACCGGCTGCTGCTCGTGGCCCAGTGCAACGCCCTCCACCAAGCCATGCCGTTCCTGTTCGAGAAGATCGCGGACGAGACCGAACTGCTCCTGCCGGACAACCTCCTGCACTCGGATTCCGTCATCCGCAAGCTCGTCAACGAAATCGAGGAGGCCGACTGGCAGCAGGTCGAAATCATCGGCTGGCTCTACCAACATTACGTCAACGATGAAAAAGCCAGAATCGACTCTGAACTCAAGAAGGGCAAAGCTGTAGCGAGCAAAGACATTCCCGCCAAAACGCAACTGTTCACGCATAATTGGATCGTCAAGTATCTCCTGCAAAACTCACTTGGGCATCAATGGCTCACTGCCTATCCAGATTCTGCTCTACGGCAGTTGATGGAATACTACATCGAGCCAGCCGAGCAGACGGACGAAGTGAAGGCCCAGCTCGCGACCATCACACCCAAAGCCCTCGATCCCGAAACGCTCACGCTGCTCGATGACGCCTGCGGCTCCGGTCACATCCTGGTCGAAGCCTATGACCTGTTCAAAGCCATCTACCAGGAGCGCGGCTACCGCAGCAAAGACATCCCCCGGCTTATCCTTCAGAAGAACCTGTTCGGTCTAGAGATTGACGACCGCGCCGCCCAACTCGCCGCCTTCGCCCTGCTGATGAAGGCCCGCGCCGACGACCGGCGCATCTTCGACGACCGCATCCAGCCCAACGTCCTCGCCATCCAGGATAGCAAGGGGCTGGAGAGCCTCCTGACGCTCGATCCAGGTGTCGCCGCCGTCGCTGGTAACCTGCCGTTTGCCGACAGCGACCTGTTCCCAGATACGAAGCAGCAACTCACGCTGAACAAGCCCACGAAGGGCAGTCCGCTGGCGGAGGTTGAACCGTGTCTCCGTGAACTCATCAAGCTGTTCGAGCACGGGAAGACCTTTGGCTCGCTCATCCGGGTGCCGCCTGCATTGGTCGCACAACTCCCTGCGGCGCGGCAAAGCATTGAAGCGATGATTGCTAAGCAGCAACTCTGGGAGCACCAAGCTGCCGCAATTTTGTCGTCGTTGGTAAAGCAGGCGGAGTTGCTGGCAAGCCGTTTTGATGTGGTCGTGGCAAACCCGCCTTACTTGGGCGGTAAGGGGCTGCCTGATTCACTGAAACAGTTTGCTAAAGAGCAATTCTTACGAAGCAAGGCAGACCTCTACTCCATGTTCATTGAGCGAGGTTTTGATTTGGCAACGCCTACCGGATACAACGCACTCATTACGATGGAGACGTGGATGTTCCTCTACTCTTACGAGCAGATGCGTGAACACACCTTGAGAGATCGAACGATACAGAGCCTCGTTCACATGCCCTATGAAGGGAGAGGCAAGACCAGCCTTGGCATAAACTTTGGAACAGCGGCAACGATATTCCGCTGTCGACCAATCAACGGATACAAGGCTCACTTTTGTTACGTTCGCCACACGGACATCACAGAAGACGGATTCCCTGTTGAGTTTCCTGTAAGGAACAATCGACTTGGGTATCAAGTTGTTGACCATTTCTCACAGATTCCCGGAGCGCCAGTGGCGTATTGGCTCTGTAATGCGGCTCGCCAGGCGTTTGTCGAAGGCAGTCTGCTAGAGACAATCGCACCACCTAAAATTGGCATGAGGACGGGTGACAACACCCGCTTTCTCAGGCGCTGGCACGAAGTGTCTTTGTCAAGAATTGGCCTCGGCTTCCGCAGCGCCCAAGAAGCACTCGCCTCCCAAAAGAAGTGGTTCCCTTACAACAAAGGGGGTGATTTTAGGCGTTGGTATGGTAACAACGATTATGTCGTGAACTGGGAACGCGATGGTGCCGAAATTAAGGCTGAAACAAAGAAGAAGTATCCTGACCTAGGGGATAACCTTGGATGGAAAATCTCGAACGAATCTTTCTATTTCCTGCCTGCAATCACCTGGACGTTCGTAAGTTCCGCTTCCTTTGGGGTTCGGAAGACGTTTGAGGGCTTTCTGTTTGATGTCGGTGGTTCATGCACCTTTCCACAGCCATCCGACCTAAACTTTGTGCTGGGGTTTTTGTGTTCTAAGGTGGCGCTTTACTTCATGCAGGCGCTGAATCCGAGTCTGAATTTCCAGGTTGGCGATGTCGCAAAACTGCCGGTATTGACCCGAAACCTCTCAAGCTGCCGGGCACGGATTTCAGACATTGTGGATCAGTGCGTCATGATTTACAGGGAGGATTGGGACCTTTATGAGACTTCGTGGGACTTCCAGCAAATGGCCTTGCTTCAACCGTCAGGCTGTCGCACTGTTGGCGATAGTTGGAGCAAGTGGGAAAAGACAACAACGGCTCGCCGTGATCGGGTTAACGACCTTGAGAGGCAGCTTAACAGGCTTTTTGTTGGTGCGTATGGGTTGGAGGGTGAGCTGTCAATTGATGTCACGGAAGGCGAGATCACTCTTGCCCGTGCCAGCCGCGTACAGGATGCTCAACGGCTCATTTCATACTCCATCGGCTGCATGATGGGCCGCTACAGCCTCGACAAGCCAGGTTTGGTCTATGCCCACAGCCGCAACGAGGGCTTCGATGCGAGCCAATACCGCACCTTCCCCGCCGACGCGGACGGCATCATCCCACTCTCCGAGCTTGCCTGGTTTCCGGATGACGCCACGGAGCGGTTCGTCGAGTTCATCGCCAAAGCCTGGCCTCGCGAGCACCTGGAGGAGAACCTGAAGTTCATCGCGGACAGCCTCGGCCCCAACCGCGACGAGCATCCTCGCGACACCATCCGCCGCTACCTGGCCACGGGTTTCTACAAAGACCACCTGTCCACCTACAAGAAACGTCCCATCTACTGGCTGTTTTTCAGCGGCAAGCAGCGGGCCTTCCAGTGCCTGGTCTATTTGCACCGCTACCACGACGGCACCCTGGCCCGGATGCGGACGGAATACGTGATCCCGCTCCAGGGCAAGATCGCCCACCGGATCGAGCAGTTGGCCGGGGACATCACCGCCGCCACGTCCTCATCCCACCGGCGCAAGTTGGAGAAGGAGAAGGGGCTCTGTAGCAGAATTTGTGGGTGAGAGAGGGAACGTTCGCGGATCTCGGTAGGGCCGGCGGCATCCCCCGATGGGGCCCCAATCGCACGCTGCGGGCCGCGACCGAGGTTGCGCTGCGCTCCGGCCCGCAGCGGCTCTACCCCCATCGGGGAGTGCCGCCTCGCCGCTCTGAACCAAGGGGCAGCCGCGGCGTGGGGTGTGGGAGGAGGGTCATCACGACAGGGTTGTGTGTGGCGTCGGATCAACGGCTTCCGTGCGAGCCAACTGGGGCGCTGCCCCAGACCCCGCCCCACCTCCACCTCCTTGAGCGTCTGGGGTAGCGTTTCTTCACGGGTTTCCCCAAGCCCTGGAGCCGGCTTCTCATGCACAACACCTTCGTTACGAGGATACTTGAGTGGATGGTCAGCCATGGGCCACACGGGCGGGCCCCGGGTGCTGCCAGGACGGCCACGTGCATGGCAGGAGGGACCGGAGCGCCAGATTTCGGACTGGTTCCTGCGCATTCCGGACCAACAACTTCCGCCAGCCCACACAAACTTCTCGGATGAGGCTGGGAGGAATGTTCGCTCGAGGATCGACGGGCGCAAAAGTGAATAGCTGATCTCTGAAGATTCGGGTAGTTTGCGGTTGTATAGAAACAACAAACCCCAAACCAGGAGACCAGCTATTCAACTGCACGTTAAGACCATCCTCAACCGGATTCAACGTTTCAC
>MWFF01000150.1 GCA_002071485.1 Verrucomicrobia bacterium ADurb.Bin006
CGTGATCTCAGCTACCACGACTCCTACCACCATCACCCTCACTTGCTTCTCGATCTAAGTCCGACAGGCTGCTAGACTTGACGCGATCGTGCCAAGCCTTGCGACCTCATGCGCACAAGTGTGCCAATTTGGCATTTACGTCTCTTGAATCCGGGACCCTGCATCTCGTTCGAATGCATGCAATCAATTGATAATCAAGTGGATAAACTTTTGGCTACAAACTCGGCACTGCGGATGCTCATTGGCTGGCATTGGCGATTCAGGCTATGGCAAAAGTAATTGGCGTCGATTTAGGGACCACCAACTCGTGTATGGCGGTCATGGAAGGCGGCGAACCCCTTGTCATCGAGAATTCTGAAGGCAAGCGGACCACACCGTCGGTGGTTGCATTCACCAAGACCGGCGAACGGTTGGTGGGGGATGCCGCCAAGCGGCAGGCTGTGACGAATCCCCGCAACACCGTGTACTCGATCAAGCGTTTCATGGGCCGCAAGTTCGAGGAGGTTCAGGAAGAGATTAAGCGGGTGCCGTACAAGGTGGTGCGCACCGCCAACGGCGACGTCGCCGTCGAGGTCGATGTGGACGGCAAGCCCAAGCAATTCAGCCCGCCGGAAATCTCGGCGATGATCATCGGTAAGATGAAGAGCGATGCCGAGGTGCGTCTGGGCGAGCCGATCACTAAAGCGGTCATCACCGTGCCGGCGTACTTCAACGACTCGCAGCGTCAAGCCACCAAGGACGCCGGGAGAATTGCCGGGCTGGAAGTGCTCCGGATCATCAATGAGCCGACGGCCGCATCGCTGGCCTACGGGTTGGACAAGAAGAAAGACGAGAAGATCGCCGTCTACGATCTGGGCGGCGGCACGTTCGACATCTCGGTTCTCGAGATCGGCGACGGCGTGTTTGAGGTCAAGGCCACCAACGGGGACACTCACCTGGGCGGTGACGACTGGGACAACCAGATCATGGATTGGATTCTGGACGACTTCAAGCGCGAGCATGGGATCGACCTGCGCCGGCAGCCGGACGCCTTGCAGCGGATCAAGGAGGAGTCCGAGAAGGCCAAGATCGCTCTCTCGAGCGCCCAACAATACGAGATCAATCTGCCGTTCATCACGGCTGACGCATCGGGTCCCAAACACATCAGTGTGAAGCTGACCCGCTCGAAGATGGAACAACTGTGCGACAGTCTGTTCGAGCGGACCGTGGGGCCGGTGCGGAATTGCCTGAAGGATGCCGGCGTGGCCACCGAGAAGATTGACGAGTTGGTTCTGGTCGGCGGCATGACGCGGATGCCGCGGGTGGTTCAGACCGCACACAGCCTGGTGAACAAACCGCCGCACCAGGGGGTGAATCCCGACGAGGTGGTGGCGGTTGGCGCCGGCATTCAGGGCGGCGTGCTGGTCGGCGAGGTCAGGGACGTGCTTTTGCTCGATGTCACCCCGTTGTCTCTGGGCATCGAGACACTGGGCGGCGTGTTCACGCGTCTCATCGAGCGCAATACGACCATCCCGACCCGCAAATCGGAGATTTTCTCGACGGCTTCGGACAACCAGCCGGGCGTCGAGATTCACGTCCTGCAGGGCGAGCGCCAGTTCGCCCGCGACAACAAGGCCATCGGCAAGTTCCATTTGACCGACATCCCGCCGGCTCCGCGCGGTGTGCCGCAGATCGAGGTCACGTTCGACATCGACGCCAACGGCATCCTGCACGTGAGCGCGAAGGACTTGGGCACCGGCAAAGAGCAGAAGATCACCATCACCGC
Source organism: Verrucomicrobia bacterium ADurb.Bin006 (assembly GCA_002071485.1). Classification (GTDB taxonomy): domain Bacteria; phylum Verrucomicrobiota; class Verrucomicrobiia; order Limisphaerales; family J093; genus MWFF01. Next base: position 1,766 of record MWFF01000150.1, read on the forward strand.
CAGCAGCGGTCTATCCAAGGACGAAGTCGAGCGGCTGCGCAAGGACGCCGAGCTGCACGCCGAGGAAGACCGCAAGCAGCGCGAGGAGGTCGAGCTGCGCAACGAGACAGACAACGCCGTGTATCGCTCCGAGAAGATGCTGCGCGAGAGCGCGGACAAGCTCACGGCCGAGGACAAGGCGAAGCTCGAGGAGGCAATCAAGGCGGCGAAGGACGCGCTCAAGGGCAGCGACATCGGCGCGGTGCGCGCGGCCAGCGAGAGGCTCAACGAGACGTGGCGGTCGGTATCCGAGGTGCTCTACAAGGCGGCGGCCGAGAAGGCCAGGGCTGGCCGCTCCCAGGCGCCGGGCGACGAGCGCGGGCCCAGCGAGGACACGAAAGGCGGCGGCAAAGGCGAAGGGCCGATCATTGACGCCGAGGTGGTGGATGAGAAGAAGAGCTGACGGATTTAACGAGTTTTCCCGCCCACGAATGTGGCGGGATTTGATTCCAAAGATCAAACCGAACCAAAACCGAGCATAACTGAATATGGCACTGAACATCAAACCGTTAGGCGACCGTGTCCTGGTGGAGCCGGTTGAAGAGAAGGAAACCAAGAAGGGCGGAATCATCATTCCCGATTCCGCGAAAGAAAAACCGACCGAAGGCGTCGTGCGCGCGTTGGGGACGGGCAAGACCGACGACGAGGGCAAGAAAGTGCCCTTTGAAGTCAAGGTGGGCGACCGCGTTCTGATCAGCAAGTATGGCGGCACCGAAATCAAGCTGGATGACAAGGAGTATAAACTTCTGAATTCGGACGACATTCTGGCGATCCTCAACTGATTCGAGTCCCGCAACGATTTTAACCCCGTATCGAACAACTGATTTATGGCAGCAAAACAACTCCTTTTCGATGAGGCCGCCCGTCAAGCGATCTTGAAGGGCGTGTCCAAACTCTCCAAGGCCGTCACCGCCACCCTGGGGCCCAAAGGCCGCAACGTGGTGCTCGACAAGAAATTCGGATCGCCGACCGTGACCAAGGATGGTGTCACGGCCGCGAAGGAGATCGAGCTCGAGGACCCGTTTGAGAACATGGGCGCCCAGATGGTGCGCGAGGTTGCCAGCAAGACTAGCGACGCGGCCGGCGACGGCACGACGACGGCCACGGTGCTGGCGGAAGCGATCTATCGCGAGGGCCTCAAGTACGTGACGTCGGGCGCCAACCCGATCGGCATTCAGCGCGGCATCGCCAAGGCCGTCGAGGCCGCGGTGGATCAGCTCGCCAAGACCGCCAAGAAGGTCAAGGACAAGGAGGAAATCAAGCAGGTGGCCACGGTCTCAGCCAACTGGGACAACACCATCGGCGAGATCATCGCCGACGCGATGGACAAGGTGGGCAAAGACGGCACCATCACGGTCGAGGAAGCCAAGTCGATCGAGACCACTCTCGAGGTGGTCGAGGGGATGCAATTCGACAAGGGCTATTTGTCGCCCTATTTCGTCACGAACGCCGAGACGATGGAGTGCAAGCTCGAAGACGCCTACGTCCTGATCTATGAGAAGAAGATCAGCAGCCTGAAAGACATGCTGCCGATCCTCGAGAAGATCGCCAAAGTGGGCAAGCCGCTCCTGATCATCGCCGAGGAAGTCGAAGGGGAAGCGCTTGCGACGCTGGTGGTGAACAAGCTGCGCGGCACGCTCAACGTCTGCGCCGTCAAGGCGCCCGGGTTTGGCGACCGCCGCAAGGCCATGCTCGAAGACATCGCGATCCTGGCCGGCGGGCGATGCATCACCGAGGATTTGGGCATCAAGCTCGAAAACCTCGAGATCAGCGACCTCGGTCGCGCCAAGTCGATTGTTGTCGACAAGGAAAACACCACCATTGTCGAGGGCAACGGCAAGGCTTCCGAGATTCAGGGACGCATCAACCAGATCCGCCGCCAGATCGAGGAGACGACCTCGGACTACGACCGCGAGAAGCTCCAGGAACGCCTGGCCAAGCTCGCCGGTGGCGTCGCGGTCATCAACGTCGGCGCGGCCACCGAGACCGAAATGAAGGAGAAGAAGGCGCGCGTCGAGGACGCTCTGCACGCGACCCGCGCGGCGGTGGAAGAAGGCATCGTGGCCGGTGGCGGCGTGGCTTTGGTCCGCTGCCTCGGCGCGATCGATGCCGTCAAGGGCGCCAATGACGACGAGAAGATTGGCATCGACATCGTCAAACGGGCCATCGTGTTCCCCACCTACGCCCTGGCCGACAACGCTGGCGTCGAGGGCTCCGTGGTGGTCGAGGAAGTCAAGCGTCGCAAGGGCAACGAGGGCTACAACGTCTCCACCGGCCAGTACGAAGACATGGTCAAGGCCGGCGTGGTCGATCCCAAGAAGGTCACCCGCACCGCCCTCCAGAACGCGGCGTCCATCGCCGGTTTGCTGCTCACCACCGAGTGCCTGATCACCGAGATTCCGGAGAAGGAGAAGAAGACGTCGGGTCCGGGCGGCCACGGCATGGGCGGCGGCGACATGGACTACTGATCCAGTTCGACAGTTCGACTTGCAGGTTTCACCATGCGGGGCCGGCCTGGGCCGGCCCCGCTTGCTTTTCCGCTCATCCTGGTCGACTGTTCGCGCGATGGCGCCGGGGAGTCGCATCAAGGATTTGCCGATCAGCGAACGTCCGCGCGAGCGCCTGGCCCAGCACGGGGCCGAAAGCCTCAGCAACGCGGACCTGCTCGCTATTCTGCTGCGGACGGGTCTGCGCGGCCAATCGGCCGTGTCCGTGGCCGAGCAGTTGCTGTCTCGGTTCGGTCGGCTCGACAATCTCGCCCGGGCTTCGCTTGCCGAGATTCGGTCAGTGCGCGGGATCGGCCTGGACAAGGCGATCGCGGTGAAGGCCGCTTTCACCTTGGCCCAGCGGATGGCGCGGGACATGGCGGCGGAATCGCCGTTGCTCGACACCCCGGAGCGCGTGGCCGATCTGCTTCGAGAAGACAACCGTCTGTACGAAGTCGAGTGTTTCCAGGTTGTGCTCTTGAACACGCGCCGGAGGCTGATGCGGGTCGAGAAGCTCTCTCAAGGCACTCTCGACACGCTGCTGGTGCACCCGCGCGAGGTCTTTCGCGCGGCGATTGCGGCCGGCGCGGCCGCGATCGTGGTGGCGCACAACCATCCCAGCGGCGATCCCACACCCAGCGAGCAGGATATCAAAGTCACCCGCGATCTGATCCGCGCCGGGCAGTTGCTCAAGATCGAGGTGGTCGACCATGTGATCCTGGGCCGGCGCACCGCCGAGCGCAGCCACGATTTCGTGTCGCTGCGCGAATTGGGGTACTTCTACAGTTGAACCTCGGAAATCGGCGGCCGGAGCATCCGTGCGCAACGCAGTTTCTCGGCCGTGTAGATGGCCTGGACGCAGCCCAAATCCTCGCTCATCGTGCCGCTCACGACCAGGTAATCGAACTCGCGCCAGCGTTCGAGTTCCATCCGCGCCGCGGCGAGACGCTGCCCGATCACGGATTCGGAATCCTGGCCGCGGCTGCGGAGACGTTCGGCCAGGGTGTCGATCGAGACGGGGGCGAGGAACACTGTGACCAGCGCCGCAGCCAAATCCGGCCTGCGGGCCGCCTCGGCGCGGACGGCGGCCGCGCCCTGGACATCGACATTGAGCAACACGTCCCGGCGCGCGTTCAGGCGGTCGAACAACTCGGTCTTGAGGGTGCCGTACCGGTGTCCATACACGGTCGCATGTTCGAGGAAGTCGCCCGCCGCAACCCGTCGCCCGAAGGTGTCCGGGTCGAGAAAGTGGTAATCGACGCCGTTGCGTTCGCCGGGGCGGGGCGGGCGGGTTGTGCAGGTGATGGCCCGGGCCAGGCCGGGCGCGGCAGCCAGGAGGCCGCTGCAGACGGTTGTCTTGCCGCTTCCCGAAGGGGCGGAGATGACGAGCACGATCGGCATCGACGACGAGGTCATTCGAGATTCTGAATCTGCTCGCGGACTTTCTCGAGTTCGGCCTTCATGCGGACGACCGCCTGGCAGATGCCGCTGTCGTTGGCCTTCGATCCGATCGTGTTCACCTCGCGGTTCATTTCCTGGGCCAGGAAATCGAGCGTCCGCCCGACGGGCTCGGCACTCCGCATGCAGTCGTCGAACTGTCGGAAATGACTCTGAAGGCGTGTGAGTTCCTCGCTGATGTCCGCCCGATCCGCGAACATCACAACCTCCTTGAGGAGGCGGTCGTCGTCGGCGCCCAGGTCGAGCTTCGCCTGCCGAATGCGTCCCAGGAGTTGCTTGCGGTAGCGGTCGACCACCCCCGGGGCCTGTCGCGCAATGTCGAGACTCAAACGGCGCATGGCGGCTGTCCGGGCCTTGAGATCCTTCGCCAGGTGCGCCCCCTCGCGTTCGCGCATCCGCCCCAGCCCGGCCAGCGCCTTGCCCAGAGCGGCCTCGACGGCCGGCCAGAGGGCTTCGGGATCCGCGTCGGCGCCCGTGGACTCGACCACGCCCGGGATGCGCAGCATGGCCTGCAGGCTGACGGGCTCATCGATCCCGAGTTCGCGGGCCAGGCGCTCGAACTCGCAGGCGTACGCCTTGACCAAAGGCCGGTTGAAACGGACAGACGCCGCCCATTGCTTGGCGCTGCGGTGGAGTGTCATGCGAACATTGACGCGCCCGCGCGCCACGCGCCAGTTGATCTCCTCGCGAATCCGCGTTTCGAGCGGCTCGAGTTCGGGCGGCAAACGCAGGGAAACCTCGGCCTGGCGCCGGTTGACGGCACTGATCTCGACCGTCACCTTGCATCCATCCCGACTCGCCTCGCCCCGCCCGTACCCCGTCATTGATTTCATGCGAACCCGAGTATGAGGCCGGCCGCGCCGCATGTCGAATCAGGAATGCGAATCAGGAGCGCGCCAGCACGGACCAAGATCAATGCCCTCCGGTGACCGTGTACCCGGCCCGGCGTAGGTCCTCAGCCAAGTCGATCTCCATCTGGGCTGCCGCCCCGAACGGCAGGGGGTTCAGGCGCGCGTAAAGCTCCGGCAGCAGGCGAATGCCGAAGCGCTTCACCAGTGGGACATCATTTCGCACTTGACCCAACTGGTCCCGCGCAAGCCATTGCACGCGTCAGGGGCGACTCTGACGCTGCTGCTGGTCCAAAAGCAGCAAGCAGTCTTGGAACAACCGCTCGAGGCTCCCTCCACGGCGCACGGCCAAAGCGGCTACTTGTTGAACCCCTTGTGGTTCATGAACTCCCAGATGCGCCCCATCCAAGTGTAGCTGCCGGTTCCGGGGGCGGCCTTGTTCTGAAAGCAGTGCTCGCGTGTGGCCAGCGTGTGCAGATCGGACTGGATGCCCATGCGGCGGAGCTGTTCCCAGCACTTCACCGAATTCATCGCCGCCCAGCCGTCCGCGTCGCCGTGGATGAACAGGATCGGGCACGTCGCGAGGTCGAACGAGAACTCGGGGGCGAGCCGCGCGTCGTCCTCGTTGCCACCCTGGTCGTTCGGTTTATCTGCGCCGTCCGTAAGCGCGTACGCGGGATAGATCGCGATCGCCCACTGCACGCTGCAAGAGAGCTTGTCGAGATCGTCGATCGGCCAATAGGAACGGCGTTTCGAGCTGGTCGCGCCCATGAGTGTCAGGTGCCCGCCGGCCGAGGAGCCCATGATGCCGATGCGGTCGGGATCAAGCCCCTTGACCGCGGCCCGGCCGCGGACGATCCGCACGGCGCGCTGCAGGTCCTGCCACGCGGTCGTGTGCTTGGCCAGTCCGCCCAGCGGACGCGGCGTGCGGTATTTCAGCGTCACGACCGTCATCCCCTTCTCGTTCAGGTAACGTCGCGTCGGCGCGACTTCGAAGCCTTCCGGGCTGTTGCCACTGTAGCCGCCGCCGGAGTAGATGATCTGGATCGCCTTTGTCTTACGCTCCATCGGCATGTGCCACTCGAGGTAAGGCAGGCACTGATTCGTCTGTGCGTCCGGCATCCGGCCTTCCGGCCAGAGCGGCTCCTTGAGCGTTTCGCCGCGCGCGTCGTCGTTCGGATAGCGGGCCATCAAATCCTCTTCCGCGCCCAGACGCCCGTCGAAATTCATCTGGCGGAGGTACTCGGCGATGCGGTCGAACCAATGGTCGTAGGCGGTGCCGTCCTCGCCTTTGTTCGCGCCGCCCATGAAGCCGTGGGGACGATCCGCGAAGAGGTGGAGCTCGGCCGGAATCTTCATCCTGCGGAGCTGGCGGTAGATCTGCGTGGAACCGTTCGGCGAATAGGCGTCCGTCCCGCCGTGGAAGAGCGCCATGGAACACGTTTTCGCGTCGAACTGGAACACGTCCGAGAGCCGGACGTCGATCGCGTCGCCCTCGCGCGCATTGGGGCCGGTGAGTCCGTCGGTGAGCGCGTAGGCGGTGTAGATCGGCACCGCCCAGTTGACGTGGCACGGAAGCCCGTCACGCGCGTCGACTGGCCCGTACGCCGGCGTGAGTGCGCTCGTCGCGAGCAGGACCGTCAGGTGCGAGCCCGCCGAAAACCCGAACGCGCCGATCTTCTCCGGGTCGAAGCCGCGCTTCTGCGCCTCGGTACGGACGAGGCGGACAGCGCGCTGTCCGTCTTGCCATGCGCTCCAGTAGATCGGCAACCCTTCCGGACGCGGCGTGCGGTAGGTGAGGCTCACGCAGACAAATCCGAGTTCCGTGAACTTCTTTGCCACCCAGTCAATCCACACCCCGTCGCAGCAACTCTGATATCCGCCTCCGGAAATGAGCAGCATGCAGGCGCCGTTCTTTGTCGCCGGCGCCTCGTACCAGTCGAGATAGGGCATCACGTGTTCCGCCGCGTTGAATCCCGGAGCCTTCACTTCCTCGGTGGTCGCCGCGATCTGCTGGGGCTGGAAATCCGGAATCTTCCCCTCTGGCCACAGCGCAGCCCGTTCCCCGGCGGACGCCAAAACGGTTACCCATAACCCAAAACAAAGAACCAGCGCTTTTCTCATGGCATCGTTTCCTTCCCTTTATTTCCGAGCGGCACTGCGTTTTGATTCTTGGCTGTGCTGTCAGACTTGCGCCTCCGGGTGTTTCTCCTGCGCCGACGCCATGATCTCCCAGGCGATCACGGCCTCCTGGATAATCCGCGTGCTGTGACAAACACCAGATTCCAGGATCGTGAAGTTCCCGCGACTGGCTTTCGCGACCACGTTGCGGCTTGCGGTTTCTCTGTTTGCCTGTTGGCGGTCATGACAAGTCCTTTGGCAATGGCCCACAAACTCCAGGCATTTCAACACTGGAGTGTGTTTCAGAACAGATCAACATAGAAGACGCGGAGGTTCAATGGGGAATACCGTCCTCGCAGCAGTCTCATTTTGGCCTGGGCCTCCGGCGAGAACCGGCTGAAGCCGGGACTCCCAGGCACAGGCTCAGGGCGCGATCGCGCATCCATTTGCCGTCGAGGGCCAGGGCGCGGGGAAGGGTGCCGAGGTTGGCCTGGAGCCAACGATTGAGGCAGTCGGCCAGTTGGTGAGGATCGATTCGGATGAGCAGGTTGCGCAGGGCGGAGTAGCTGGGGACTTTGCGGAAAGTGGTGCCTTTCTTGCGCGGAAAGCCAAGCCAAGCGCGTTGGGCCTGGGTGAGGAACTGGGCGTATCGCTGAATGGCGGCGAGGTTGTCACGGCCGGCAAACAGGGCCATGGCGATGAACACCAGCAGCGACCAACACGGATAGGTGCGGTTGGCACGGCGCGGGTCGGGGAAGTTCTTCCTCAGGAACTGGCCCAAGGATTGAAGCTGGCCATTCTTCAATAGCCGTGGCGGGCAAAATCGCGGATTGCATAACGGCCCGGATCGGGTACACGTTGGCGTCCGAGCGCGTCCGTAGCTCAATTGGATAGAGCTTCTGACTTCGGATCAGAAGGTTGCAGGTTCGAGTCCTGCCGGACGCGCCAATTTCAATCAACGACTTACGTTGATTAGGCAAAGGCGGTCGAAAGGCCGCCTTTGCCATTTCTTTGCCGATTTGCGGACTGAACTAGACTGTAGATTATGGATGCAGGCTGCATTCTCGCAGCCCAAGTATCGTTCTTCTTGTTTATGGCTGTCTGTTCTGCACGCGGATCGGTGATGTACCATTTCCCGCCTTCACTCGAGTCGGGGCACTTGAACCGCTCGTCCGTCAACTCAAATCGAGCCGGTGTAGATGCTGTGGTACGTATCGTTCTCGTATCCAAAGAACGTCCTGTTTAGCTGGTTGGTGATGCGCCTGTAGGGGTAGGAAATCGACTCACCATTTGTGATCTTCAGGTTGTCGCAAAACTGTTGGAGTACTTCTCCAATTCCCATGCGTCTCACTCTCCCTTACGGTGACGAAAAGCCCGCCAAATCTGCTCCTCACAACGCTGGGGGCTTCGCAGGATCGTCTGCCCCCAGAACGTCAACACCAGCCAGCCCTGGCTCTGAAGGTGGTTTCGCTTCTGGGCATCAGCCGCCAGCTTCTCGGGCGTCTCGTGGAAGGCAAAGCCATCGCAGTAGATCGCGATCTTCTCCGCCTCGTATGCGAGGTCTGCGACGGTGACGAGCACATCGCCTGACCGGAACTCTCGCTGCTTGACGGGCACAGGCAGTCTCCCGCCATTCGCGATTGCCTCAAACAGCTTGCGCTCGATGACCGTGTCTCTCGTGGGCGTTTCCTCGGGGGCAGGGACGTTCCCTTCGATCCACTTGTTCGACAACTTCAGACCCTGATTGGCGGCTGCCTCGAACGGCTCTCCAAGGCGCTCATGCGTCGAGAACTGAAACAGGGCATCGCGTACCAGGTTCTTGTTGAGCAGATGGTGGAACGGCTGATTCCGGTAGCTCTTGAGGCAGCCGTAACACGCTCCTGAGCACTCATGGGCGAACAACCTGTCCACGGACACCTTCGCCCACTCGGGCAGCCGAGCCGCAAGTGTCGTGAGGTATCCTGCCCCGCCAGGCACGGTTTCGTAGAAAGTAATGGTCGCACCTGCACCCGGCTCGGGATGGCTGAAGAAGGCGATTTCATCTGCTTCCAATTCCAGCAACTCGGCAGCGCCAGCGACGAGAGCAGTCCCGAGCGTGCGGCAAAAAGCTTGCGTCTCATCATCGCGAAACAACCTTTTGGCCACGGGCAGCACCAGGGCATCGGCGGAGAACTCGTACCCGAGGACGTAAGCCCTGGGATGACCGTTGCACCGCTTGGCGTGGTCTTCGTCCCACCGCTCGGTTTCCCGGTTGGTCATGTGTGCTGGGTGGTGCTTGCCGCAACTCGGGCACAACTCGAACATCTCCCCGTCCCCATCCATGCCCCTTTTCTTGCCCCAGTTGCTGACCAGAAGTCGGCTGTGCTTGCGGTATTCCAGGTGAGAGAACGGATACGGATGGATGATGGCCTTGTTGCCGCCGTCACGAACGAGGTTCTCTTTGCGCTCGAAATAAACCCTCTGGCGGGCCTCCTCGGCAGACGTGATCTGCGTGTTCTGCTCCGCCTCAAACGACTCGATGAACGCCACGTCTCTTTTCATGGGATTCGGTTCATCGCAATGTGGACACGAGTTGACGACCTCCTCGCTTGCGAAACCACACTTGCCGCAGAAGCAGAACGGGCGGACGCGACCGGATGCCTCAAGATTGCCCGCCTCCGTTCCAGCGGCAGCAGCCCGGTTGCGCCCCTCGAAATAGGCACGGATGCTCTTGAGCTTGTGGCCATTCGCATAAACCAGGTTGCCGGGCGCGAACTCGAACAGTGCGACCCAGGCAGGTCGTCGGAGCGTGGGTGTGTCGTTTACCCCTGGTTCGAGCGAGAAAGTATCGGTCGGGAACTGGTACGACGGAAGGAGGCCGTCATTCGACAAGTAGTTGAGCGTATAGGCGGTCTGGTTGTCGGTAGTCAGTTCCCGATAGGCCCGCTCCCGAGACGCAGCCTTCTGTTTTGCCTGCCGATCAGCGGTGATGCGCCGATAGAATTCAAACTCCTCGAAAATCCGCTTAATCCGGTCGAACCAGTTTGATAGCGTGCGCTGAACGTCCTCGGGCATCTTGTGAACAACCCCACTGAAAAACTCTTGGTCCACTTCGTCGTGCTTGCCGAAAGTGGTGAGTGAGGCCGCGACCAAAGCGTTCGCGTTGGTCTTCACTTCTTCGAGAAGCCCCGTGATCCTCTCCGTGGTCAAGGCTGACGGACGATCCAGATCGTCAACAAACTCAGCCATCATCCTCGGGAACTCATGGGACAGTTCTTCCAGGACAAACGACCGGACATGCCGCTCCAGGATGCGCCCGTTGTCCAGCTTGACCGCTGGCGGTCGGAACTCGCCCCGCACCAGCCAGGCGGGATCATCGAAACAGTGACGGTCGTGTTGGCCGGCGCCGCAGAACGTGGAGATGAATCCGATGCGAAGCGTGCGTCCTGCTCGACCGGCCCGCTGCAAGTAGTTGGCGGGCGCTGGCGGGCAGTTTCGGAGCAGCACGGTCGGGAGATCGCCAATGTTCACGCCGAGTTCGAGTGTTGGACTGCAAACGAGCGTCTCGATCTTGCCCTCTTTGAACGCATTCTCGCGTTTGGCCCGTTCACCCTGGTCAATTTGCGCGGTATGCTCCATGGCGATCAACCGGCGCGGCACGTCGGCAGTGTAAAGCCGCTCGTAATAGCCTTCCTTGTTGACCGTGGCTGGCTTCAGATCGTCCACACCGCCAGAACAACGGCTCGTGGCGTAGCACGCCAAGCTCCGGTAGGGACGCCAGATTTGGCACTTTGCACACTTGAAGCCGGTCGTGGCCGACACGAGCCGGATGACGCGCGAGGCGATCTGGAGCGGTACCCGCCCGCCAATGGCGCGCCGGACAGTCGCGGGAAGGATGGCAGCAGGTTCAAGAATCTCGTATTCGCGGAGCAAATCCACCAGCGCCCGCACCCATCCCTCAGCCTGAGCGTCCGGCACTCGGGCCTTCTTCACCACAAGCCGCATGATGCCGCCAAGTCCGCCTCGGTCAGAGTCCTTCACCAGCGGGTTGAACTTGCAGCCGCTCACCGACGCGCTGCGAACGGCCTCGGGGCGATCCAACATGAAATACTGGGCTGTCCGCTCATGCTCGCTGATTGCCACTGAGTACGGCTCGGCGACCAGGACTGACCACGGTTCTTTCGTCAGATCGAGGTATCGTTGATAGAAATCGAATGCCACGGCCCGGTGGCGGCGCATGAGGTCAAGAACGGCGCGAACCAAAACTGCGCCATCGCTGATCTTCAAACCGACGCGCTCGCACGATTCCTTGAAACGGCTGTCGCTCGCGAGCTGATCGAGGAACTCATACTGAACCTCCACCAGGGCCAGGTTCTCCAGGGAAATGCGTTGGTGGGTTGCACGACAGAACTCTCCAGCCGCCTCGAACTCCAGCGCCTTCCGCCAGAACCTCTGCTCGTCGGAGCTGAGTTTGCGCCGCGCCAGCCCCATTTCCTGGAATTTCTCCAGCAGCTTGTGGGCGATGATGTTCAGGGCGAGACCGGTAGTGCCAGTATCCCGCACAACCTGTTCGATGGCGTGGCGCACGGCAAACTGCCGATGCCGGTCGCCCATGTAACCAGCCTGATGCGCGGCCTCCTGCCGGTTGTCCGCGAAGATCAGCAGTTTGCGCTCCTTGGCGGGCAGCTTGTCCAGATGGTGCGTCGCGAGAACGGAGTTGGACGAAGCCGCGCCCGAGCGCAACAGCGTGAGGATGTCGCCCCTGGTGTAGGTCGAATTGCAGACCGGGCAGGTGTTGCCCCGGCCACGCATGACCTGTTGAACCGTCACCGTTGACGCGGCGCTGCCACTCGGCATTTCCTCGTAAACCCTCCCGGTCTGATGACAGACGAATTTCGGCAGAAGCTTCAGCCGTGATTTGGTGTGCGACTGACGCTTGCGCGTCTTCTCACCGTTCTCCTCGTCGTCATCGTCATCGTCGTCGCTCGCCTGTTCAACGTGAACGCAGGGGGTGATAAAACCGGTGTCCTCATCGCTGCTGAACTCGTCGTTGGGATGCGTCTTGGTCGGGTCAGCTTCATCGAACCGCACCTTGACGAAATCCTGACCGCAGGTTCGGCACAGGGCGGCAGGCCGAACGGCACTCTGGCACTTGGGACAGGTCTCCGAGCCATCTCTCACCAGCGTCCGGCAGGCGGGATTCATGCAGAGGCCCACGTCATAGACACCCTGGAAGAAAGTATGCAGCTTCGGACGCAGACTGGGCGGGTCTTTTTCCGTCCCGACTGATCCCACCAGCAGGTAAGCCTCGATAAGCGTACGCAGCTCCTGGTCGGTCAACGCTTTCGCTGACTCGGGCGAAGTCTTGAGCACTTCAATCAATTCCCCCAACGAACGCGGCTGTCGGCACTCGCGCTCCAGCAAGGCGACCAGTTGGTTGCCTTCAAGCGCAGCACGAATTTTCTGCGGCATCGAGCCGGACGAACTGAGCGATTGACCGGTAATCCTGGCGACCAAGTCCGCCAGCTTGGCATCGTCCTCGTGGTCGAAGTTCAGGATTTCCTCTGGTCTGAGCTTGGCCAACGGTGGTTGGTAGGTGTGACTGGGCGGCGGCTTGACGACCAGCGTCTCGCCGATCACGTCTTCCGGCGAGAATGGTTCTCCAAACAGGGACGCCGCGAACTCCCCCAGGGCCTCGTCTCCACCGGCACCCTGCGACACCGTGGCAGAAGTGCCGATGCAGCGCAGGCTGCCCTCGCCCACTCCGGCCCGTGCTTTGAGCCTGCGGATGAGGCAGGCGATTTCCGTCGCCAGAGCGCCACGGTAGCTGTGGATTTCGTCCAACACGAGAAAGCGCAGGCTCGGACTGAACAGCGTGCGATCTTCCTTTCGCACCAGCAGGAACTCCAACTGCTTATAGTTCGTGAGCAGAATGTCGGGCTGCTGCTCCCGAATCTCGGTGCGGCGGATGAACTCGTTGCCTTCAACCGGCTCGCCCAAAGTTGCGGCCACGCTCTCGCTCTCCCCGGTGTACATGGCGAAGGTTACCCCCACGCCAGAATCGCGAATCAGATTGCGAAGACGACACAGTTGGTCGTTGGCCAGGGCGTTCATCGGATACAGCAGGAAAGCTTTTGTGCCCTTGACGCCTTCCGCCCGCATTTTCAAAACGGCAGAAATGACCGGCAGCATGAACGCCTCGGTTTTGCCACTGCCCGTGCCGGTCTTCACGATGGCATTGCGTTGCAGCGTCTCGACGCGGCGGAGCGACTGTTCCTGGTGGAGAAAAAGCTCGTTCTCGCCGAAACTCCACTTGAGCCGCTGGAGGTCTTTGTGGCCAACGCCCAGGTCATGGAGCTGCTTCAGCGTATGTTCCTTGGCGAAGTCATTGGCCAGCGTTACATACGGCCCTTTCACCAGCACGTCGGCCTGCTTGATGTGCGACTCGAACTGCTCGCGCAGGCGCGGGTCGGCCAGCCGGTACGTGCTCAGGAGGAAGCGCCGATACTCGGCGACCAGATGGTTGACGCTGCCGACGACGGAGAAGCTCATACCATCCCCAACTGAACCTTCGTTTTGAATTCACCCAACCATCTCTTGGTGTGATTCATTGCGTAACCCTCCTTCCGCAAACCCGCAGCCAGAGCCATCTCCTCCAGCGCGACGACTCGATCCAAATAATCCAGCCGGTGCGCCGATAGGATCGCTGCCTTGTCTGGATCGCATAAGAGCCAAGCTGCTTCCAGACTCAATGCGAAGGCGAGCAAGTCCCTTTCTCCCGGATCAAGCCTGGCGCTTTTGGGATCCCTCACGAGCAGCGCGATTCGCATCGCCTCGGTTATCGTATGGACGCAAATCTCTGCTCTGACCTTTTCCCCATCGACCGGCACATATTCTTTTCTCCGCCGATCGCCCGTCGCGCACTCAATTATGCATGGCTCGACAGTCTCCAGGGAATAGAAGGCACGCAGTCCGTTCCAGCATGAGATCCGATGGGCTTCAATGATTACCATCGTGTCGATGAGAACTCGATCTCCCTTCTTCATGCCGGCTACAGATCGAAGGGCGGCTCCATGCCGTAATCGCGGAACAAGTCCTCCAAGTCCTCAATCGTACAATCGAGCAAACCCGCGGCCCTCCGCACTGAAAGTGATCCTTTGTCCAAGCCTTTGTGAAGACACTCGACATAGCGGCGCGAATAGAGTTTAGGCCGGGTAGCCTGGCCTTCCGCAGCCAGGGCATCGAGATTGATGTCCACCAGATCGGCTTTGCTTAGATAGCCGAGATTGACCAACCGCCAGAACAATGCTTTGCTAGAAACACCTAAGAGCTCGGCGACCTCCTTGAGCCAGCCCTCGACATCCGCATTATTCCGGCTCTCCCATGCTGGGTGAATGCTCTGGGCGGGCATCAGCAAAGTGGAAGTGAACGCATCGGCCAGTTGCTCGACCCGTTTCTTCTTTCCTCCTTCCTGATCCAGATGTTCCGGCGGCATGCTGTGCCACGTGAGGACGTGGAATAGCTCGTGGCCAAAATCGTAATTCCGGCGTCCGGCGGTCTCATTGCGGTTAATCAGGATGGCATCGAACTCCGGGAGATGCACCGCGGCTCCCGAAATCTCGGCGGGGGCATCCACCATCAAAACTAACAGTCCCAACCGTTCCTCTGCCGTAGAAATTAGAGTCTTCGCGGGGATTCTGTCCAACTTCCATTCCTCCGCCAAACGGTCCGCTGCCGCAATCGCTTCCTCAAACGAACTCTTGGAAGTCAATGGCAGTTGCGGCACCAAAGCGTTGCGAGTTCCTCCGAAATCCGCCATCAGCTCGCGGTAAACCGCCACGACCGGCAACATTTTCTTCTCGAACTCGTTTAGAGTTCGGGGCGCTTCCTTGGCCCTCCAGGAAACCGACGCCTCGCCAATCATCAGAAACGAATCGGTGAAGTAATCGAGGTTCTTCTTCAGCATCGCCATGAACTTCATCAACTCCTCCGCGGTCACCTTCCTTTTCCCCGCTTCAATATTCGAGAGGGTCTGGCGCACGGGAAACCCCAATTGCTTGGACAATTCCTCTTGGCTCAAACCCAATTCTTCCCGGGCAATTTGAATGCGCCGCCCGACGAGCCGTTGAAATCGTTCTTGCGAAGTGTCGTTCATCTTAATTCTTGAGCTCACCGCGAAACGCACTCGATAACGTGTTCGTAAATTGACCGCGGACCGTGCAGGAAGAGAGTCCTGTGACCGGACACCAAATCCGACTGGTAATAGGCGACTCCGGCCAACAGAATACTGATCATCGGCTTCAAGATCTTGCCTTCGGAATCTTCGGAAAGCCGATAAGGAATCCAGACTCCACCACCGCTGACACCGCCGTAATCGTTCGGAAAGTTGTGGCTTCCGGCTGGAATCTCTGCCTCCACGTAATCGAATTTCCCTCGTTTGACGCACTTCTTGAAATGGGAAACGCCAGTGAAGTGACCGAGTCTCACAACTAATTCTCCAGCCTCAGTCTTTGACCTGGAGGACTGTTCAGCAGGGGCACCCCACACCAACCAAGGACACCGAGCATACGGAATTTGGTCGAAGATCTGAAGGTTCTCACGTTCGAGCGAGTAGAACGATTTGCGACTCTTGAGGTTTCCAACTCTCACCATGTTGTCGAGACGGATGAATGCTAAGTCGGGCCCTTCCTCTTCGTGGTTTCGTGAATACGCCCCCACGATGGTCGGTGTGCATTCCTCGAAACGGTATTCGAAGCGGTGGAGATGCTGGCCAAACACCATGCAGAAGTGCTCTTCATCGTCTCCTCTGCGGAGAGCCTGCCAAACATGGTCGGCGGTCAAGAGTCCGTGAATGCCCTTAATTCTCGCAAGGGTCGCCGAACCCTTGGGGTCGTTTCCGTTAATCAAGCTTACGGAGTAATCGTTCGCGGCTTTCGCCGCCTCCAGAATGTTCCCCTCGTCGAGTGTTCCCCGGCCCACCAAGTCCACTTCGTATCTGGGTGGATTGGCTTCATTCACTCCCTCCGATTTCGAGGCTCCTTTCATAACCAACCTATGAATTTCGTTTTCGGCCATTGCAGTTCACTCTTGCGAGGCTCGCAACCCGTTCGGTTCCAGGCCTGCACGAAATCGCACCCAAGGACGGGCAAGAGTGAACTGCATAGGCCCCTTTCGTTTTTCTGAGCATGCCTTCCGCAAAATCGATTCATCCTGACTCAGACTGGCGTCTTCCCGAGCGAGCTTCACCCTCTGCCCGACGATCCGCTGAAACTGTTCCTGTGAGGTCTTGTTCATTCGGTCGAGAAGAATCTACAGCGCCAAACTAAGATTGCAATAAAAATGAGCAATGTATTTGTTGCAATGTATTGCTCCCTGTCTGGCCAAACGAAAGGAGGTGAGGGAGTTGAGTCGGTGTAAGGTCACGAGCGGGAAAGTGGCGAGTAAAGCCGCCCGAGTGCTGGGCAATCCCCACAGCAGCAAACAGTCAAAGTCCATCGCCGCCAGCGCCTTGGCGCGGCGACAGCGACGGCGATAATCCGCACCTCGCGAGGACGGGAGGCAATACCCCCGTCCTCAGCCTTCCTCGGCTTTCCACTCCGCGAGCCGCTCGCGCAGAAACTGATGGAAGGCCGGGCGCTTTCTCGCAAACACAGGGAAGGTGGTAAGAAGATGCTCCAAATCCACGGCCCGCAGTCCGTAGGCTTGAGCCACGGATTTCTCTGAGTCCCACAAGGCTTCAAACAAATCCGGTCGCTCCGAGAATGGGACGTGGTCAACACCGTTGCAGCTCTGTGTGGACAAAACCTTGATGCGCTGCAAGGCTTCATCTGTCGGGATTGCTACACGGGAGATGTGAGTGAAGTCCACATGAGTCATAACCCTGAAGCGGAGGGCGTAGTCGAAGCAGAATGAGTTCAGGAGTGTGCAGGCCCTATCATAAAGGTTCGCCTCTCTGACCTCCAGAATCGGCAAGCCGTCGTTCGCACACGATTTCTCTGGGAGAACGGCGGCTATGCAAGTTCGCTCGTTAGTGTTTCCGGCGATCCTCCTGAAAACAAGCTTCCGCCCGGCCAGCGGCGGCTCTCCATACTTGCGCGTCGTCTGTTCAAGGCTGACCCATCGCACGATAGGCTTGATGTCTGTGAGAAACTGTTCGACTTGTTTCCCCTCGTAAAGCGGCCAATACCCCTGGTCGGCCATGCGTGCCCGCACTTCATTCCAAGTCGCCGCACCCGGCCAATCCAGCCCACAGATTTCGTGGGCAGACAAAAGACGACCATCCGGTCGCGTCCACAGGTCGCGGTCATTGTGCATGTCAAACTCACGGCTGAAAGTGGCCTGCCAAACGCCCGCTGCCGTGTGACCAAGCAGTGGTCTTGGTTGTTGACCTTCATGAAGTCCATACATCCGCAACAGAATATCCCGATCACGCTCCCCCCGAAATTCCAGGAATGCAAGTGTCCCAGGTGAGAAAAGCTCAAGTTCGCTGCGCCTCACAAGCACGTTCACGTCAGGAGGTGGGGATGCCAATTCGCCTATGTCGTGACGCATGAAGGCAGCACGGAACTCGACTCCAGCCGTTTCGCCGTACGCGACCCTCGCCTTTTCCAGCACAAGGCAGACAAACTTGTAGCGCGAGTCAATCGGGAAAAGCTTGTGCCGGTTCTCAAAGCCGTAAAAAGCGTGGACATGGCTGTGTTCAAGTAGCAGATGGCGAAGTCCGGTGCAGCCTTCGTTGTTGTAAAGCGCACTGGGAACCAGGTAACCCAAACGCCCACCGAACCGCAGGATTTGATGGGAACGCTCAATGAAGAACTTGAACAAGTCCGGGTCGCCTCCCGTACTGCGGCCATCAATCTCCCAGTCCATAAACTTGAAATCTCCCCGCTTGAGGCAGGCGGCGGTTGTCTTGACCCGGTCGCTGTAGTTGGCGAAATCGGTTTCAAGACCGGGATGCAGCGCGTGGAGTTCGCGAATGCGGGCATCCAGTTCTCCGCCCACGAAGGCGCGAATGAGAACGTCCGCTCGCCCGTAGAATTCCTTTCTATCGGGTTTGACCTTCTCCCACGGCGGGTTGCCCAGCACGACATCGAAGCCGCGTTTGTCGCCGAAGAAGACCTCGGGGAACTCCAGTTCCCAGTGGAAGAACCGCTCGCGCTGACGCACGTCCTCGAACCTGACCCACCATTCCTGCTTCATGGCGTAGCCCGTGACATCGTCGGTCGAGAGCAGCGTGGCCCAATCGCTCCAAATCTCCGGCACAAACGCGGCCGCGCTCCGGAGGTCAAACAACAACCGCGCCCGCGCCAGCAGGTCATCTGAACGCTTCAGCCGGTCTGCCTTGTATTCGTACTCCTCGGGCGTGTCCCGACGGAAGTCGGGCGGCAGCGGCTGGTCAATGAGCCGGCGCTCGACCAGCGCCTCGCGAATCAACCGCTGGAACTGCATCTCGAACAACCCGCCCTGGTCCTGATCAGCCTTCCTGTCCAGCGCCGGATGCGGCGGCTGGTGCAGCCGCTCCAGCCAGGTGCCCAGCAGCGAGTTCCCTGGACGAATGTGATGCGCGAAAAAGCTCAGCGGGCGATCCCCGGCCAGCGATTCGATCCAGAGCGCAACCTGGGCGAGCTGCACGGCGGTCGGGTTCAAGTCCACCCCGAACAGGCATCGCTCGACGATGCGACGTTTGCACCAGGCTTCGCCTTCGCTCTGCCAGCGTTCGCGGACTTCGGGCGTGAGCGGTCGGTCTGGATAAAACTCTGGCGGCGGGTCAGCTTTGAGCTCGCGGTGGTAGGCGTCGAGGAGCTTGCGGCCCAGGTACCGGGCCGCGCCGACCAGGAAATGCGCCGAACCACAGGCCAGGTCAATGACCCGCAGCGATTCGATGTCCGCCGCCGGCTTGTCCTCGACCAAGCCTTCCAACGCCTTCCGCACTAGGTATTGGACGATCTCCTCCCGCGTGTAGAACGAGCCGCTGGCTTTGCGGGCCGAGCCGGACACGAAATAGAACTCACCCTTTTCCAGCCGCCGAATCAACCGGGCGGGCGCACCCTTCTTGACGCCCTTATCTTCCTCCGCCCCGCCCTCGCCCTCCTCCTCATTTTCGTCGTTATCTTCGCCGTCATCCTCGGCGGCGGCGTCCTCGTCAACCTCGACGCTATCAGGATGGAGAGGGGCCGCTTCAGTACCGGCCACGAGGGCGGCATCGCCCTTCAGTACGAGCTGCTTCTGCTCGCACAGCCGTTTCAGTTCCGCCGGCGTGAGCACGAAATCGCGCTCCTGGACAACGACCTCGATCATCGTCTGGTCGGCGGTGCGTGGCTCGTATTCGAGCAGGCCTTCGTACACCGAGCCGAGCTGCTCGATCTCCAGTTCACGATAGGACACCCGCTCCCGACCCACACCACGCCGGGGCTTGGTCGTGGCCAGGGTGAGCACGAGCCTCCCGGCCACGCGGTCGGAGAGCTTTAGCTTCGCGATGACCTGACCCTCGGTCGTCTTGTCGCTGAAAAGCCGACCTCCGCGAGGCGGAATATTCTCCAGACCGGGGGTGGGCGGCAGGCCCTCGTCGTAAATGCGGAACAGCGCCTGGAGCGCCTGCCAAGTGCCGAAGCGATTTCCCGGCAGTTCCTCCTCGGGCAAGCGCAAGAGCCGATCCGTCAGTTGTTCCAACGAGTAGGACTTCTGGTAGAGTCGATGCCGCTGCAACCGTTCGTCGCGGGCCTCAGCATATAGGATGAATAGCAGCCGATAGAGCGTTTGCAGGGCGGTGTCGCGCAGTTGGCCAAGCGTGGGCTTCGGGTTGAAGGCTTCTGGTCGAGCCTGGATGTCTTCGAGGAAACCACGGATCAGGATTTCAGCGGCACGGAAGACCGCCGCTTTCAAGTCCTCCGACACCCGCGCACTGTGTTTCCGTGACTCAGCTTCCAGAAGCTCGATGGGCTTCGGCGATCCGTTCACCGCCACGAAGTTCTCGGCGTGGAGCACCCGGTAGGCGGCAATGAGGGAATCCGTGTCCTCGGTTTCGACGGCGCTCGCGATGGAGAAATCAAAGGACGCACCCTTTGCGCCATCGCCCAGGCGGCGGATCAGGCGTAGCAGGCTCGGTGTGATGATGAAGCCGTAGCTCAGGCCATGGTCGGCCAGGAATCGCTCCAGCGAACCTCGGGTCTGCCTGCTTTCGATCTCATCGTCATCCGGGCACAGATAGAGGGCGGCAATCGGCGCACTTGCCGCGCCCTCAGCAGCTTCCTCCGGCTGCCGCGTCAGTAATCGGACACGGGTTTCTTCGGGGTTCTCCTCGACGTTGAACCCGAGCACCTGACCGAGCAGTGGCCGCGCAAATTGTTCGCGGAATCGAGTGAGGTCGGGATTCTCGAAGCCCTCGATCCGATTCCTGAGCTGCGTCAGCCGCCAGAGCGTCTTCTCGGCCTGCGCCTTCGTCAGCTTCGAGCCAACCCCTTTCTTGGCGCTCAGGATCGAGCCGAGCCAGTAATCGGAAAAGAAGCCCCGGATGTTGCGGATCGAGTTAAGCGCCATGCTTGCCCTCCGGTGGGAACACAAAGAGCACGCCCAACGGCTGCGGTGTCCCCGGTGTTACGCCTTGCTCGAACTTGGCGATCTCCTCCAGGCGGCGTTTGTGAAAGGTGTCCACGGAGGCCCGCTTCGCTTTGAAGCCGTAAACCTCGCGCCGGTCGAACAGCAACTGCTGGCTCTGCTGCTCCTCGACGGTCTGCGCCTGCTTCTCCTCCAGGCCAATCTCCACCAGCCGGTCGGCGCGGTATCGCTCGGCGTCCTCGCGCAGCACGGCGGCGAATTCCCGCCGGGTGCGTGTGTCCGCCGTGGCCTTTTCTTCCAGCAATTTCATCGTGGCGGCGCCGGCGGCTGCCTGTAACTGCTCAAACCTTCCGGCGAAGACTTTTTCGACCTCGGTCCAAGCTACTTCCCCCGGCGGAACGCGGGTGTCGAGAGCGGCAATTGCTTGGTCTGGGGGGAGCGTTTTGCCAGCGACGTCAATCGCGACCGCAAGGAACTGCCCGTGCTCGTGATTGTCCTGCCGAAGGTAGGTGAACACCGCGTATGGCCCTTGGTCCGCAAATGGGTGTCGCCGGACTGCGAGGCGGGCCGACGAAGCATGGGGATCGCGGGATGCAGTCAACTGGCGGTGAGCATCCTGTGCCATCGCCTGAAAGAGTGGGTGCAGTCGCGTGACGAACTCGACATCCCGCGCCGGATACTGGATGGCCACAGTCCGACGAAACGTCAGGCACGGGTACGACTCCGCGACCTGCGGGCCCTGGAACTCGCGTGGCGTCCGCAGCGAAAACGTGCCGGGAATCTGGCCAGGCTTCAGGTGCGTGCGAAGCCGCGAAAGCATGAACCGCTCGAACGGCTCGTCGTCCTGCATCACCTGGTCGGCAGACAGGCTATTTGGATCAATCTTCGCGCCGTAGCCGGGCCTGCCGCTCATGAGAAGGGGAGCAACTTCACGCAGGAACAAATCGCGGCCCTCATCAAGCCTGCTGAAAATCCTATCGGCTGCCGTCGTGGTGTCGCCTTCGGCGTCCAGTTCCGTCAATGCCTCCTCGATGCGCTGGCCAGCCAGGATGCCAAGGATGTCCGGCGTGGAAACCTTGTCAGACTGCATCTGGGCGATCCGTTTCACGAGGCGGTCGAGGAGGTTGTCCTCCGGCGAATCGGGGTAAAACAGGTAACGGAGGATCGGATTCCGGGTCTGTCCGTGGCGATCCACGCGACCGTTACGCTGCTCCATCCGGTTCGGATTCCAACTCAACTCGAAATGGTAAACGCGGCGGCAGAACCGCTGGAGGTTCAATCCTTCGGACGCGGCGTCGGTCGCGAGCAGCAGCCGTTTTTCTGGCTTCTCGAAATCGGCCAGTCGTCCTTGACGCTTTTTCGAGGACAGCCCGCCTGTCAGCTCAACGTAGCAGTCCTTGAACTCGGGGCGTGCGTCGAGGGCAGCCTCGATCGCGCCCAGCGTGTCCAGATATTCCGTGAAAATGATCGCCTTTTCATCGGGCTGCGAGAGGACATCGGCCTCCAGATCGGCGACAAGCGCCCCGATCTTGGGATCAGGCAGGGCCTGAGCCTGGTCGATCAGCTTCTTGATTTCCTGGAGTTGCTTCTTTTCGGCGCTGCGCCGCTTGGCGTCCTTCGACACTGCCGCTTTGACGATCCGGCTCGCGATGCGTTCGTGCGTCTTTTCGTTCAACGGCAGGTCGCCCTGCAACTCCCGGACTTCGGATCGGGTGGGAGCTTCCTCCTGCTGCGTGCGGCTGGTCAGGGCTTCCAGGCGCTTCTCCACCGTGTTGGCGAGGGCCGTTCGGCTGGACAACATCCGCTTCTTGATGATCTGCATCGCAAACGACACCAGTTCGGCGTCGTCGGTCTGCCGGGCGGCTGCGGTGGTCTTGGCGCAGTAGGATGATACCTTTTTGAAGATGGCTTTCTCCGCGTCCGCGAGTGTCGACACGCTGATGGCCTTCACCGGCTCGCGAACCTTGAACGCCGGTATTTTGTCGCCGTCCGCGCCGGACTTGGTGATGTCACCTTTGAGACGGCGGATCATGCTCCGGCCCACGCGGCGGGCAACGACGGTCTTGTCGCCTGTGAAACTGGCATCCGTGGGTTCAATGATTTCGAGCAGCGACCGGAAGCTGTGGCTATATCCATTGTGCGGCGTGGCACTGAGCAAGATCAACGACTTGGTGTGGTCGCGCAGCTTCGGGCCAAGACGAGCGCGGGCGGTCGAGTAGGGGCTGCGCGGTGTGCCGGATTCCGCGAGGTAGTGCGCTTCGTCCACGACGATCACGTCCCAGCGTGGTTCAAGGGCGCTGGCCAGAACCTCCCGCTTCTTCAGGTATTCAATGGACGTGATGACGCGGCTCAGGAAGACCCAGGGCTTGATCCCCTCCGACAGGCGGGTCTGTGCCCGTTCAAGGGCCGCAGCGTTTTCGATGGCTTCAAACCTCAAGCCAAATTTTGTTAACATTTCCTCCTGCCACTGCGGGATCAGACCAGGCGGGACGACCAGGAGGATGCGTTTGCCACGCCCTCGGGCGAGCAGTTCCAGCAGGCAGATGCCCGCCTCGATGGTTTTGCCAAGGCCAACATCATCTGCGATCAGCAGGCTCGGGCGTGGGAGCTGGAGCATCCGGGCCACGGGCGCGAACTGATAGTGCTCGGGCGAGATGCGCCCACCGTAGAACGCGGCGAACTCGCCAGAGTCCACGCCGGACATCTTCAGGGCGTGATTGGCCGACTGCCAGGTTTCAAACGGGGCGACCGCGTTCTTGGAGAAGACCGGGGACTCCTCCGGCAACGATTCGTAGATTTCGGGCGGACACAGAGCCTCAAGTCGCTCCGCGCTGCTCGGGTCAAAAAGCCGGAAAAGGGTCTTGTCCTCAGCGACTTTCGTCGCCGATTCCACCCTCCAGGCTCTGTCCCGTAGCAGAATGCGTTGCATGTGCAGCTATGCGTTGCATGTGCAGCTATGCGTTGCATGTGCAGCTATGCGTTGCATGTGCAGCTATGCGTTGCATGTGCAGCTATGCGTTGCATGTGCAGCTATGCGTTGCATGTGCAGCTATGCGTTGCATGTGCAGCTATGCGTTGCGTCCAACGAACAGCGTACTCCTGAAAGGGGGGAGGCTTCAATTCTGTTCTTGCACAATCGCTTGGCGGCCAGGGCTGCTCTAAAGTCGAACCGGGCGGGTGAGTAGGCGAATGACCTGTCCCGGGCGGCGACTCATTTTGG
>MWFF01000151.1 GCA_002071485.1 Verrucomicrobia bacterium ADurb.Bin006
GCTGCGCACCAAGCTGGCCACCGGCAGAGCGTGGATGCTCAAGGAGACCTTCGAGGACTTCTGGCACTATCGCTCACTGACCTGGGCCAGGGCGTTCCTGAGTGTCTGGACCGAGCGCGCCCTGCGCAGCCGTATTGAACCCATGCGCAAAGTCGCGCGCATGCTTCGCGCGCACGAACAACTCATCCTCAACTGGTTTCGGGCCAAGGGAGAAATCTCCAACGGCCCCGTCGAGGGTCTGAACAACAAGATCCGAGTGGTGACCAGAAGATCCTATGGATTCCGCACGTATCATGCGATGGAAACCGCTCTCTACCACAATCTTGGACGACTACCCGAACCGCCACTCACCCACAGATTCTGCTGACGAGACGGAAAACGATTTTCTCGCCATCAATCAGTTCCAAGTGCTCATCAAGGGCACACCCTACAACAAGCGGCCGGACATCGTGCTGTTCGTGAACGGTCTCCCGCTCGTGGTGATTGAGTGCAAGAGTCCGGCCATCACAAGCCCGATGGAAGAGGCGGTGGACCAGCTTCTCCATTATTCCAATCAGCGTGAACTGGATCACGCCGAACGCGAGGGTATCCCGGAGTTGTTCCATTTCAACGCGCTGGTTGTCGGAACGCATTTCTATCAGGCATGCTCCAGCACGCTCGGTGATACCGGCGAGTATTTTGCCGAGTGGAAGGACACCAGCCCGATTTCCGAGGCCGACGTGCTTCGCGAACTCGGCAAGGCAACCGGGCCGTTGTCCAGCCAGGAGAAACTTGTCGCCGGCATGTTGCGGCCAGCACATCTGCTCGATTTGATGCGCAACTTCACTGTCTGGGATACGGATGAAGGTCGGCTGGTGAAGAAAGTGGCGCGCTATCAGCAATTCCGTGCGGTCCATGCGGCGGTTCGCCAGCTTGAAACCGGCAAGACCAAGGCTGATACCGGCGATACCGACACGCGCGGCGGTGTCGTCTGGCACACTCAAGGTTCTGGCAAGAGCCTCACGATGGCGTTTCTCGTGAAGAAATTGCGCACGCTGCCAGAACTGCGTGCTTTCAAAGTGGTGGTCGTCAGTGACCGAACTTCGTTGGAGCGCCAGCTTCGCGTCACGATGCAGCTTGCCGGTGAAAACATCCGCCCTTCAGACCAGGAGCGGAAACAGAACCTTTCTCAAATCGAAATCGTTCAACGCATTCTTCGCGAGGATGGCCCGGACCTTGTTTTCTGCATGATGCAGAAAAATCGGGATGTTGACTTGGAGAAGGAAACGATCACTGCCGAAGTGCCCGCTTACGTGCGGAAAGAACCGGCGCAGTTGTCGGATTACGAGGACGGGAAACGGGTGTTGCCGCCCGACGAACCGCGCGGTCCGAAAACAAAATTCCATAACAGCGACGCCGAACCCGCTCGGCGCGAGCTTGATGCTGGAATTCAGCAGGTCACGCGAACTCTCCGGCTCACGATCCCGAAGTTTGAGGGCAAGGTGGAGACTCTCAACCAGTCGGAGCGGATCATTCTGCTCATTGACGAATGCCACCGTTCGCAGGCAGGCGATTTTCATGCCTACATGATGGCGGCACTGCCTAACGCCGTGAAGATCGGGTTCACCGGCACGCCCATTTTCCGCGAAACCGACAAGAACACGCTCGGGATTTTTGGACGGTTTATTGACATTTACGGCATGACGGCATCCTGGCAGGACGGCGCGACGGTCGAGATTCAGTATGAAGGCCGCTCTGCCGATGGTTTGGTGGAACAGACGACCAAGCTCGACGAGGCTTTCAACAATCGCTTCCGCCACTACACGGACGCCGAGCGCGCCATCATCCGCCAACGCTACGGAAACGAGCCGGATATTCTCGAAGCACCGCGTCTCATCGAAGAAAAGGCCCGCGACATGATGCTTCATTACGCAGGAGAAATCCTGCCGAATGGGTTCAAAGCGCAGATCGTGGCCGTGTCACGCAAGGCGGCGGTCCGTTACCATGAGAAACTCCTGAAGGCGAAAGATGATTTGCTGGCCGCACTGAACACGCTGCCTCCGGAAAAACTCACCTTTGCACCTGACGATTTGCCGAAGGAATCGCAATGGACGCAATATCTGGTGCGTGTCCACCAGAACCGGCAACGATTGCAGGAATTGGAAATCGCTGTTGTCATTTCCGGCGAACACAAAGACCCGTTGTCTTGGAAACAGTGGACCGACGAAGCGGCCAGAGAGAAACACGAGGCCGATTTCAAAAAGCCTTTTGTTCACGAGAATCCAGAAAAGCGCAATCCGCTCGGCATCATTGTTGTCAAGAACATGCTCCTGACTGGCTTCGATGCGCCAGTCGAGCAGGTGCTATATCTTGATCGCGCTATGGCCGACCATGAGTTGCTTCAGGCCATAACGCGGGTCAACCGCAAGAAGTCCGGCAAACCTCGGGGTTACGTCGTGGACTACGCGGGCGTCGCCGACGCGCTTGCAGCTGCCATCAAGGCGGTGCGTGACCTCGAAGAAAGGTATCCGTCCGGGGAAGGGGCAGTAGGCGCGGCGCCCACGATCTGCTCAACTGAGCGTGGTGCACCGAACGAGCTGGTGGAAAACGAGCGCGCCAGGCGACGCGCGATTACTTGGGCGGCAGCGTGCGCGCTTCGGGATGAGCTTTGGCCCACTCGCGGGGTGTCAGCGAGGGAATGTCGCGGTTCTTGATGTGGGGAAGCCTTGTCAGCACGTCCTTCAGGTACTTGGCCGGGTCGATCCGATAGCGGCGGCAACTCCCCATAATCGAGTAGATCACCGCGCTACGCCACCCGGCGTCCGGATGCCCGATAAACAGGAACGCCTTCTTGCCCATCGCCGTTGGCCGAATCGCATTTTCAATCTGATTGGAATCGATCTCGACTTCCCCATGCTGGACGTAGCCGATGAGCTCGGGCCACAGGTCGAGCGTGTACTGGATGGCTTTGCCCAGCAGGCTCTGCGGCAGCACCTGCGGGCCAATCCGGTCCAACGCTTTCTTGATCCGCAGCAGCACCATCCCCGCTTCGGCGGCCCGGACCGCCTGGCGCAACCGCGGACCGGCCTGCGCCTGGCGCAGCCGCTTCTCGACCGCGTAGAGCAGAGCGATCTGCTTGAGGAGCCAAGCCGCCCGGCGATCATGGTCCTTGGCCTCAACGAACTTCCGTCGGGCATGCGCCTTATCCGGAGCTCCGGATAAGGCGCATTATCCGAAGTCCGCAATTATCCGGAGTGG
>MWFF01000152.1 GCA_002071485.1 Verrucomicrobia bacterium ADurb.Bin006
AGCTCATTGTCAACAAAAAACCTGCATGTACACACACTTTTTTCACACTTTCAGAAAATTAGGCGAGGATCAGGGACGATCGCTTCCCTTTGACAGATACGGACGCTTCTGTAACTCTCGTCACCGAAAAGCAGGAGCGGAACGGGTTGGAGACCCTGTGCAAACCGAGTTTATCTTTTCGCCGTTGGTTCCCACCAGAGACAAAGACGCTTCTTTGACGGTTGGCACGGCACGAGTGCCGCTGCAATTCGTGCGGCATCGGCGCGCCCGGCGCTACATTCTCAGGTTGACGGCGGAAGGCGTGGCGCGTGTGACAATCCCGCGCGGCGGATCGACATCCGAAGGGCGCCGCTTCGCCGAGCGACAGATCGAGTGGATTGAAAGGCAGACGCGGCGGCGGCAGGAGGCCGCGTTGCGTCCAACAGGGTTGTTCATCGGCAGCCGAATCCTGTTTCGCGGAGAACCGATCCTTCTGTCGGCGGGGGCTGCGGATGGCGCGATGGTGGTTCGATTTGCCGATCAGGCCGTCCGAATCGGAAACCTGTTTGACGACGTGCGTCCGCGGCTCGAACAGCATCTTTGGTCGATGGCAAAGGCGGAATTGCCGCCGCGCGTCCAGGCTCTGGCGGCGCACCACGGCTTCGCTGTGCGCGGCGTGCGGGTGCGAAATCAGCGGACGCGTTGGGGATCGTGTTCGCGGCATGGGGCGATTTCGTTGAATTGGAGGCTGATCCAGGTCCCGGCGCATGTGCGCGACTACATCATTTTGCACGAACTGGCGCATCTGCGGGAGATGAACCACTCCGCGAGGTTCTGGTCGGAAGTCGCCAAGTTGTGTCCCGGATATCGGGAAGCCGAGCAATGGCTCAGGAAGCAAGGGAAATCGCTTGCAGCGTTTTGAAGGAGTCTGTCAAGGTGAGCGCTCTAGCAGGGAAGCGCACCGCGAGGGTCTGCAGCCTTTTGAGACTCGGCCCTCCGAGGCCGATGGGGTCTTTTCGGATGAACATAGGACGTCATGAGATGATATTATTTACGATAACACTAACGTTAATACATCGGTTTCTATGGGATTGAACATGTTTTTCTCCAGGTTACTGCATATCTGTGTTGGGCCATCCGCGTTGATGTGTGGTGCGCTTCTCGTCACCTCGGTCAATGCCGCCGACTTGCGTCTGGTCGATTTCTCGATGGTCCAGGTCGGCGGGTTGCTGGCTCTGAGCGACTCGCAAGTCACGAACATCCGGAGCAGCTCGGGCGCCGCGTTGCGGGTTGCCACTGGTCACCGTGAAACGTGGCCGGGCGTGACTCTCAAGGCGCCTGATGGGCGATGGGATCTCACGGCGTTTGCCCAGGTCGTCGCCGCTGTGCGGAACCCCGGATCGAAGAGCGTTACGGTCAATTGTCGAGTGGACAATCCTGGCGCCGACGGGACGAGCCATTGCATTACGCGCTCGGTGACGGTCGGGGCTGGGGCGACGAATCTTCTGCAGGTCGAACTGCGACGGGCCGGCGACAGCACGATGGGCGGCAAGCTCTTCGGTTTGCGGGGTTACCCGGTGGCGTCCGGGGGGCAGGGGACGATCGACCCGGCGAACATCACGCAGATTCTTGTCTTTGTGAGCAATCCGCAGACGGATCTGGTTTTCGAGGTGGGTGAGTTTCACGCGACGGGCCGTTACACGCCGCCGACGGCTTGGGTCAGCGATGCCGATCCGTTCTTTCCGTTCATTGACGCACTTGGGCAATACCGGCACAAGGCCTGGCCCGGCAAGACGCCATCGCCGGCGAGCCTGGCAAGCCAGCGGGATGCCGAGGCGCGGTCGCTGGCCAGGGTGCCCGGCATTCGGGGGTGGAACCGGTATGGCGGTTGGGCGGCGGGACCGCAACTCGAGGCGACGGGTTTTTTTCGTGTTCAGAAGCATGGAGGCAAATGGTGGCTTGTCGATCCGGAGGGTCGGCTATTCTGGTCCCATGGAATCGACTGTGTGCGGATGCTCGATGCGACGCCGATCGACGAGCGGGCGGATTGGTTTGTCGACTTTCCGGGCGATCAGGCCGATTTTGTCGAGTTCATCACGTCGGCCTATGCGTTGAAGGGGCACTACGCCGGGCGTTCGCCCAAGTGTTTTTCTTTTGCCGGGGCGAACCTCAAACGGAAATACGGAGCCGAGTGGAGGGAGGTTTATCCCGACATTGTGCATCGACGCCTGCGGGCGTGGGGCCTGAACACGATCGCGAACTGGTCGGATGAGGGCATTCGCCTGATGCGCCGGACGCCGTACACGGACACGATCGGGTCGTCGCACGCTCGGCGGATCGAGGGGAGCGAGGGGTACTGGGGCAAATTCCCGGATGTGTTTGATCCCGCATTCCGAGAGGGTTTGCGGCGGCAGATGGCGTCGAAGGCGGGCAAGAGCGCGGGCGATCCCTGGTGCATCGGGTATTTTTCGGACAACGAGATGGGGTGGGGCGACGAGATTTCTCTGGCAACGGGGGCACTGGCGTCTCCGGCGGATCAACCGGCCAAGCGCGTGCTGCTCGACGACCTGCGGGCCAAGTACGGCGAGATCGGGAAGCTCAATGCCGCGTGGGGCAGTTCCCATGAGTCGTGGGACGCCCTGGCCGCGAGTCCTGCCAAGGCCGACCGGCAGAAGGCGGGCGTTGATCTGCGGGCTTTCTACACAAAGGCCGCGGAGCAGTACTTCAGCACCATCCGCGAAGTGATCAAGGAAGTCGCCCCGAACCAGCTCTATCTCGGCTGCCGGTTTGCGTGGGGGAACGACCGCGCGGCGGCGGCGGCGGCGAAGTTCTGCGACGTGGTCAGCTACAATCTCTACCAGCGCAGCGTGGCGGATTTCCGGTTCAACGGGAATGCCGACGTGCCGTTGATCATTGGCGAGTTTCACTTTGGCGCTCTGGATCGGGGGCTTTTTCACACCGGCTTGGTGCCTGTGGGCAACCAGGCCGAGCGCGCGCGGGCCTATCAGGACTACGTGCGAGGGGCGCTGCGACATCCGCAGTTTGTGGGCTGTCATTGGTTCCAGTACCAGGACGAGCCGACAATCGGGCGCGTGCTCGACGAGGAGAACTACCAGATTGGATTCATCGACATTGCCGACACGCCTTACACCGAGACCGTCAACGCGAGCCGGACCCTGGCCGAGACGATGTATGCCGTGCGACTCGGGGATTGACCCCGCGGCCTATCCTATCGCGCCGAGGTGCAGTCATGTTGCGGAGTCTAACCGACATGCGTACCGGCAGGGAGTGGCCTCGCGTGCTCTATTGGCGCACACGAAGGCCTTGAAGTGAGGACGGCCTCGTCCCCGGCGATGAGAGTTGCAGACCCTGTTTGACGGTCGACGAGGACCTGCCTGCGCTCCTCCGGCAATCTCCATCCGATGTAGGCCCGGTGCCCTCACCGGGCGACAGAATACCGACGCCTGTCAGATGCACGGGTTCTTTGTTTCCATGTCGGGGCGGCCCCAAATCATCGCCTAAGCGGGGTGCGTCGAAAATTCCGAGAACTGCCCGCCCGGGCGGGTCCGCGCCATGGGAA
>MWFF01000153.1 GCA_002071485.1 Verrucomicrobia bacterium ADurb.Bin006
GCTTCGTCCGGGCTGAGGCAGTGCCAGGGAAGCACGAAGGGCGGGCGCAACGTCCGCCTCGGGCCTCGGGTCTTCATCCGAGGATGTCCGGCAATTTGTCCACAGCTGCGCGGCGCGTAGCTGGGGCCAGGTGGGTGTACAGGCGGTTCACGTCGGCGCTTTCGTGCCCGGCCAGGTCGCGGGCGACTGAATCAGTCGCACCGGCATCTTTGAGCCAGGATACAAACGTGTGCCTCAAGCTGTGAAAGCTTAGCTCCTCGGCCTTGTGTTTAACGCCTCGATGCCCGGTTCCGGTCTCCCGGTTCTTCCGGGCCTCGGCCAGCCCGACCTTGACCAGAATCGCTCGGAATTGTTTCGACAGAAGGCCGTTGAAATAGTTGCGCTCGTAACACTCGGCGGCGCGGGGGAACAGGTAGGCGTGCGGGTCGTCCGGCGCGGGCAGCGCCTCGATGTAACGGTGTAAGGGCGCGGCCATTGGAATTTCCATGCGGCGGTTTGTCTTCGCGGCGGTGAATGTGACGCACCTTTTGATTAGGTCCGTGTCGCCCCATCGCAGTCTTGCCACGTCGCCCAACCTCGCCCCGGTGTAGAGCCCGACCAAAATCATCCCGCGCCATTCGTGATCGGCTGCGGCCAGTGTCCGGCGCAGTTCGGCGGGGGTGAACGGCCTCCGGGTGTCGTTGGCGTGGGTCTTTAGGATCGTCACCTTGCCGGCCTCATTCTCGCTCACTAGCCCGTCACGGCGAGCGGAGTGCAAAGCGGCGCGGATGACTTTGATCCCGAAATTGACCGTCGAGGGGGTGACTTTGCCGGCGATGGCATCGCGCCAGTTCGCGATGTCCCGGCTCCGCAGGTGCGCGAGATCAACCTGGGCGCGGTTGCCGAGGTGATCAAGAAAACTGTCGATTGCCACGGCGTAGCGGTCTCGGGTCTTCTCTCCGACCTCAATTCCCTTGCGCTCGAGCCAGCCGGTCATGAAGTCGCGCACGCTCGAGGACGGGAGCGCCTCGCGATTGGTCTTCTCGTAGATGTCGGCAACGGTCCGGCGTGCTGCGGCCTCGGTCAGTCGGCCTGACCGGGCCTCGATGGCGAGGACCTCGAATCTGCCGGCAATGAGTTCGGCAAGTCGGCGAGCATCCCGCTTGTTCAGTCTGGCGGCGGTGCCCGTGGGCATCTTTGGGCGGACTTCGGCCTCGAGGAGGCTTGCGATGTCCTGGAGCAATCTGGGCATCTGCCGGGGTGTTGCGCCGTCGATGGGGACCTTCGTTGAACGCTGCACTTGTCCGCCGTCGGGTCCGGTGAAACAAGCAATCCAGAATCGGGAGTTGGGTTTTCGACGTAGGCTTGACATATTTGTGACAATACTAAATGACAATGGTTCCCGGTGTCAAGCGTGTTTGAATGTGTCATTTTACTGAGGAAAATCGCATTTTTGGTTCCGTGCTTTGAATCGTGAGTTCAAATCTCACCGTCCCGACCATCCTCCAAATCAGGGAGTTCCACGTTTGATCAGGCCCATTTCTGTTCTGGACAGTGGCGCGATTATTGCTACTTTCCGCGCTGGGGCCGGCTTCAACCTCGCTTTTGTTGACAAGGCCGAAACTTCCAACAACGGGCACGCGCACGGGCTAAGCGCGACTGCTTGGTGAGCGGGGTGGTCAAGCTGCCCCTTTTTTTTTACCGTTTTTTCTCTGGAGATAATCACACGGATCGAACACCGTCCCCCAAAGTCGTCAACACATGAATCCAGTTCCTCTCCTTCGCGGCCTTGCCGTTTGCGGCAAAGCAAAGCAACTGTGTCTGGTCCGCGTCATGGCTCTGGCGCTCGCCGGCCTGGTCTTGCCCGCCGCACTTGCACAGACGCCAACAGTCACGCCCAATCTCAGCACTTACCACGCGGATGAACCGATTACGATCACCTTCGCGAACGGCCCGGGCAACCCGCACGATTGGATCGGCCTCTACCCCGACGGTGTCGAGCCGGGCGGACCGCCCGCGGCGGCCTGGCTTTATGTCGGCGGCGCGAAGACGGCCGGCCTTGGTCTGACCGACGGGAGCGTCACGTTCGCTGAAGGGCTCAGTCTGCCTGGCCTATGGAAGGTCTGCCTGCTGCTCGACGACGGTTACGACATCCTCGCCCAGGCGACCTTTGTCGTCTCGGCGTCCACCGCTCTGCCCAATGTGATCGCCGTCACACCCGCAGACAATGCGGTCGATGTCGCCCCCATGCCGCTCTACAGCGCCAGGCTGAGCCACGGGTCGACCCAAGTGGACCCGGGCAGTATCAAGCTGGCGTTGGACGGCGTGAGCGTGACCGCGCAGGTCACAACTGAGGGCGACTTCGTGGCGGTTATGTATCGGAGCGCCACTCT
This sequence comes from Verrucomicrobia bacterium ADurb.Bin006, assembly GCA_002071485.1. GTDB lineage: Bacteria > Verrucomicrobiota > Verrucomicrobiia > Limisphaerales > J093 > MWFF01. The sequence continues at coordinate 2,373 of MWFF01000153.1, forward strand.
ACTCGACGCGGGCTCGAAGCATATCTTCACGCTCAGCTTCAGCGACAATGCAACACCCCCCAACCAGTTGACTCACGAAGTCAGATTCACCGTGGTCAATTACATCGCGATCCAACTGCCGCCTCCGCTCTTTTTCGAGGACTTCGACGCCTCTCCCGAGGGCCAACTGCCGGCGGGATGGTCGGAACTCAACTACACGGATGTGTACACGCCGGACCTGGATCCGACGAATCTCGATTCGGCCTTCTACGCCGGCTGGAATGTGGTCAACGTGGATCGCTTCACGGGCGAATTCGTCGCCTATAGCAATCCGGACGGCCCCCAGGCGTATCGCAAGGATTACAGGCGTGTGTTGACAGAGAATCCTCGCAATGTCGTCAATGGCGCGCTGGTCAGCCCGCTGGCAACAGGTCGCATGCTCTTCGCCAACTCCGGCTACCGCCAGGGCCGCAGCCAGGTCCAGTTCCTCGACTCGCCCGACTTCAACCTGACCGGGAAGACGGGCGTTCACCTCTGCTTTCACAGTCTCTGGGAACAAAACCAGGACAGCATCGCGGCTGTCGAGTTCTCGATCGACCGCGGCGCCAACTGGCTGCCTGTCGCCTATTTCCTGGACGGCCAGGATCTCATCCGCGATGCCCAGGGTGCAATCGATGCCGAGGCCACATTCAACACGCCGCACAGCGACATCGCGGTGTACAACGACCCCGACGACGGTCTCGACAAAGGCGGCTTCTATGGGGCCTTCATCGCCGCCCCGATTACGCCGGCCCTCGCCCCCTTCATCCAGGCCCGCGTGAACGACGACCCGCGCGAATCCAAACGCGTCGAGCTGTTCCGCCTCCCGCAGGCCGACAACCAGGCGGCCGTCCGGTTCCGCTTCGCCCATGCAGGCTCGGACAGTTGGTATTGGGGCATCGACAACTTCGGCCTCTACAGCATCGAGCAGGTCGATCCGCCCACGATCACCACGCAACCCCAGGACCAGGCCGCCTTTGCCGGCGACGCCGTGTCCTTCACCGCAGCCGCCGGCGGCATCGGCCCCTTCACTTACCAGTGGCTGTTCAACGGCCAGCCGATCGAGGGTGCCGCGGCGCCGACCCTGGGCATCGAGCGCGCTCGAGCGTCGGATGCCGGGACGTACCGCGTGCGCGTCACCAACATCGGCGGCACCACCGAAAGCCGGGCCGCCGCCCTGGTTGTCAATCCCCTGCCGGACATCGTCGCCGGTGTCTGGAACTTCGGCCCCGAGGGACTCGAACGCGCCAGCGGCGTCGGAACACTCGAATATGCGGATGGCGACGGCACCTCGACTCTCACCACCTTCGAGCAAGGACCTCCGCCCATCGCCGACACGGAGGGGACGTTCATGCGTGTGCCGGCCTTCTACGACAGCGCCAACGGCTACAATCTCACCATGCCGACTCGACCCGTCCCGACCGAAGGCTACATCAACCGCTATTCCATGGCCTGGGACATCCTCCTCCCCTGGGACGTGAACTGGATGCCCTTCTTCAATTCCTCTCCTGACAACAGGAATGACGCCGATTTCTACGTCAACAATGCCGGCGCCCTCGGCATCGGCGCCCTTGGATACTCCGCGGAGGGCGTGGTCCAGCCGGACACATGGCATCGCGTCGTGTTCGCCGCCAACCTCGTCGCGGGCCGCGTCACCATCTACATCGACGGCTCGCCCGTCCACGCCCGCACTGGCGCGTCGCTGGCCAACGGACGATTCGCCCTCTATTCGGGCCTCGACGAGGGTCCGGATGTTCGGCTGTTCAACGAGGGTGACTCGAATGGCGATTACACACACGAAGTCCTGGTGAGCAGCTTCGCCTTCATCTCGCGCGAATTGACACCCGCGGAAGTCGCCGCCATGGGGGGTCCCACGGCAGCCGGCATCACCTTGCCCCAGCCTGTCACACCCATCACCCTCGGCCCCGCCACCCTCGCCGACGCCACAATCACGTTCTCATGGACAGGCGGCAACGGCCCGTTCCAAGTCCAAAAGAAGGCGTCGCTGTCGGCTCCCTCCTGGGACAACGTAGGCGACCCCACCACGGCACGCGTCGCAACCGACGCGACAACCGGCCCGGCGGGGTTCTACCGCGTCATCGAGCCCTAGCCCGCATATTTCACATCCCGATGGTGCAAAGGGCACTCAGACTTCGCAAGAGGACTGCTATGCGGGCTGCAAAGCGCCTCAGACCAAATCCTGTCCATGCACCATGAATGATCATTGCGGACCCGCTGCCGGCAACCGACTTTACCTCGTCGTCATCTGCCTCGTCGCGGCCCTCGGCGGACTCTTGTTCGGCTTCGACACCGCGGTGATCTCGGGGACGGTCGGTTTCTTTCAGGCGGAATTCAGTCTCTCGGCTGCCCTCAAGGGCTGGGTGGCGAGCAGCGCGCTGGTCGGCTGCTTCTTCGGCGCGCTCGCAGCGGGCGCGCTCAGCGACCGTTTCGGACGCAAGCGCGTGATGTTACTGTCCGCCGTCTTCTTCACCGTGTCGGCCGCGTGGTGCGGATTGAGCGGGACCGCGGTGCAGCTTGTGTTGGCGCGGTTGGTGGGAGGACTCGGGATTGGCATCGCCTCGCTGATCTCGCCTCTCTACATCGCCGAGGTCTCTCCGCCCCAGATTCGTGGTCGGCTCGTCGCCCTTCAGCAACTGGCGATCGTGCTCGGCATCCTCGGCGCGTTCTCCAGCAACAGCCTGATCCTTCACACGGAACTGTCCGACGCCGCCAAATGGCGCTGGATGCTCGCCGTGGGCGCGTTCCCCGCCCTGGCGTTCCTGATTCTGATCGTGCCCGTGCCGGAAAGCCCGCGCTGGCTGTGCAAACAGGGGCTCGAGGACGCGGCGCGCGCCGTGCTTGCCCGTGTGGCTGGATCGACCGCGGCCGAGATGGAACTTGGGCAGATTCGCGAAGCGCTCGCGCTCGAAGGCGGTTCGTTTTCCGATCTCTTCAAACCGGGCCTGCGCCGCGCCCTGGCCGTCGGCGTCACGCTCGCCGTGCTCACCCAGGTCACGGGAATCAACGCGATCATGTATTATGCGCCCGAGATCTTCAAACAGGCGGGTGCGGCCGCGGCCGCGGCCTACAACGACACGGTCTGGATTGGCCTGACCAACCTGGTCTTCACCTTGATCTCGATGGCGGTCGTGGACCGTTTGGGACGGAAGCCGCTTCTGCTGATCGGGGCTTCCTGCATGGGACTGGCTTTGGCGGGCGTCGGCTATGCATTCCACACAGGCGCGACCGGACACGCGTTGCTCTTGGGCGTGCTGGTCTACGTCGGCAGTTTCGCCGTCTCGATGGGCGTGGTGGGCTGGGTTGTCATTTCAGAAATCTACCCCACGCGCACTCGAGGCCGTGCCATGGCCGTGGCCACCAGCGCGGTCTGGGCCGCCTGCTACCTCGTTTCCCAGACCTTCCCCATCCTGGTCGAACGTATCGGCAGCGCCGCGACCTTCTGGACCTACGGTGCTATGTGCGCAGTCGCGATCGTCTTCGTCGCGCGATTTGTGCCCGAAACCAAAGGCCGCAGCCTCGAGGAAATCGAACGCTCGTGGTGAGCGCAATTCCCCTCGCAATCTATTGGGCAGGGCCGGTCCCGTTCGTGTGAATCACCGGCGCAGGCTGCGCCTGCCCGCGCGTGGCGCGTCCGAACAACCTCCCCTCGACATCGAACCAGAGACGGTCCAGGCAGAGAAAGCGATTCCACTCGACGCGGTCATTCGCCTTTTGATGGTACAGATGCCACCACTGGCCTGCGTCATCCTGGATCGCGCAGCCGTGCCCGGGGCCAAATAGACCTTCCGAACGTTGGACAATCGGGTTGTGCGGTGCCCGGGTGAACGGCCCCAGGGGGCTGTCCGCAATCGCGTAGCCGACGGCGTAGTTGGGGGTGTCCGCGCCGGACCCGCTGTACAGCAGGTAGTACCGCCCCGCGTGCTTGATGATCCAGGGGCCCTCGGTCACCTGCCCGCTGCGCTTCTCCCACTCCGACTCCGGACGCAGCAGAGGCCTGGGCTCCCCCGAAGGCTCGGACGGACCGCTCATCGCCTGGACCGAAATGTGAAATCCAGGCAACTGCGCGTAGTAGAGATAGAGGCGCCCGTCTTCATCGCGGAACAGGTGGGCGTCGATCGCCTGATCGAAAAACTTGCGCCGCATGGTAAACGGCCCGAGCGGATTATTCGCGTCGGCCACGCCCACCGTCTGGTCGACCGTGTAATAGAGATAGAACCGTCCCGATGCCGGGTCGCGCCAGACGTCGGGGGCCCAGACATGCGGCTTTCCCGGACGAAAGACGACCGGCCCCTTCTCCCAATCCACAAGATTGGTCGAGGTGTACGCGCGCGTGCCGTTGTCACCGTCGACCTCGCCGGTCGCGTACAAATAAAAGATGCCGCCATGCCGAATCACGGTCGGATCGGCAAGGTTGCCGGGCAGGAGCGGATTCTGAAAAGTCCGCTGTGATTCCGCCGCGCGGACTGCACAAGGGCCGTTGCACGCGAAGCAACAGACGATCCAGATCAGGATCGCCAGGCTTTCGGGGACCGCCAAACCGAAGGCGAATAGACGTCTCATGCGGCGCACTCTAGCGCAACAGGCCGCCGCGCGTCGATAGGGTGCGCGTCTGCCCAAGCAGTTCTCATCCCGTGATCTCATAGAGCCCGTGCCCCGATGGTCCGTCGCAGTGAAACGCGATCGTCGTGTCGTCTCGCCAGTGGCAATGGGACGCGTAGCCGTAGCCCGGATGGAGGATTCATACAATGGCGCACTGCCCCCGACCCGCCTCAGCAGAACTGCGCCAGATGCCGCGCGGCAAGGATGAAACCCTGCTCGCGACCCAGAGCGCTGTCCTCGTGCTCGATGCTCAGGACGCCCTTGTAGCCGGCCGTCCGCAGGTGATTGATGTACTCGCCCCAGTGGATGCTGCCCGCGCCGGGAATCACGTAGCGCCACCAGCCGCGCCCGTAAATGCCGACGTGTGCCCGCGCCTCGGCGTCGACAAGTGTGTCCTTTGCGTGCGTGTGGAAGATGCGTGGCCCGAACAGACGCACGGGCAGGAGGTAGTTGCATTCCTGATGTACCAGGTGCGACGGATCGTAGTTCAGGCCAAAATGGTCGTCCGGGATGGTCTCGAGCAGACACTCGAAGGTGTCAATGCCCTGGAGACACGTCTCGTGCCAGTTCTCGATGGCGATCCGAATGCCTTTCTCCTTCGCGTAGGCTGTGATCGGAGCGTACACCTTCGCGACGATCTGCCTGATCTGCTCGATTCGTCCCATGTTCGGCAGCGGCATGCCCGTCTGCATGCAAAGCGTCGGCACACCCAACAACACCGCCGCGTCAACCATCCTGCGGGCATGGCGCTGAAATGCCTCGCTGCCCCCCGGCTCGCACGCATTGCTGAAACTGGCCAGACCGCTGATCTCGAGCCTGCGCTCGATGAGCATCCGCTTGACGTCGTCCGCCTTCGCGGCATCGAAGGTCACGGGATCGATGTGCTTGCTGCCGGGATCGGCGACCACCTCCAGACACCGAATGCCTGCCTCCCGCGCAAAATCCAGGACCTCGACAAGCGGTTTCTCGCCAAACGGAGCGGTCAACATCCCGACCCGCAACCCCTGCGGCTTTGCGTCCGATTCGGTTGCGGCCACAACCGTCCGGCTCGCCGTCTCGCCCAGCACCATCCCAATGGCGCCCGCGGTCGAACCAAGAAACCCTCTGCGCGTCACTGTCTGCATAGTCGATTGGATTTGAATTCGGAGTTCAGTTTGGACGCTCCGCCTCTGACAGCCATCAGCCATCGGCTCTGCGTCGCGTCTGTGCGCGCCAGTGTTGTCTGGCAGCCCACGGTCAGCAAGCCCATTCCCGCCGACCCGGATGCTCGCCTGGCCCGAGTGTGAGACTCCGCGCAGCTCGACGAAACATCCGGGCTGACCGCGCCTGCCTCGGATCGTGGACCCCCGCCGCCGCGGGATCGGCGCTCCACCCTTTGGTGCTGGCTGCACAGCTTGATGTCCCTCGAGTCTCTCGTGTCCCTAACTCGGAAATCTCACCAGTGGGGCGATCGCAGCATTCCGGACGGTCCGCGGGTGAGGTTTCCGGGTCTGTGAAACCCGCGCCCAGCAAGGAGAATCGGCTCATCGGTTCATCAAAGTCCGGATGTGCCCCAGCCGCCTGGGCGCGTGGGGCACGCCTACACAGTGTGGTCGAGATTGGGTCCGACTGTTTGGGGCGCGGGTTTCTGAGAGCCCGCATTTCAAGTGAAGTGTGACCGTGATCGGTCAGATGACATCAACCGTTGGTTAGAAATGCGGGCCAAGGTAATTCGGCTTGTCAGCGTCTGCGGACCGGGCGTAACTTCGTGGCGTGTTTGTTGGCATTGGCATCTCCCCACAGTGGATCGTCGCACACAGCCGAATCCCGCACCCGATTTCCAGCACGCAACAATCCGTCTTTCGGAGGGCCGATCCAGCGACCGCAAGATCGGGCTTCCGAAAGACGGATTCGTGGTCCTCGTGCGCGTTAAAACGCTGAATGTGAACACCCTCCATGATCGAACTCGTTCAACTCCCGTACTGCCCGTTCTGCCTGGTCCAACGCCGCATCCTTGACTACGCGCGCGCGCCCTATCGGGTTGTAAACGTCCCCAACGGCGACCGGTCGCTGGTCTGGCGCCTGAGCAAGCAGCGCTATTATCAGGTTCCAATCGTCCGAGACGGACGCGCCGTCGTGTTCGAGACGGATGCCGATTCGCAAGTCATTGCGAAGTATCTCGATGCCAAGTTCGAGCTCGGGCTGTTCCCGCGCGAATGGGATGGCATACAGAGTGTGCTCTGGCGCTACTTCGAAAACGAGATCGAAGGAATCGGTTCCAAACTCAACGACATCTATTATCGCGAGAACCTGCCCAAGACCGAATGGCTCGATTTCATCCGATACAAAGAGCGGAAGTTCGGGCGTGGCTGCCTAAACCAATGGCGCACCCAGCAGCAGGACCTCCTCGCTCAGCTCGAAAGACGACTCTGCCCGTGCGAGCAAATGCTCTATCGTCGCCCTTACCTGCTCGGCGACCGCCCGCTGTTCGTCGATTTCAACCTGTATGGCATGCTGGCGAATTTCCTCTATTCCGATCATTACCGTCTGCCCACGAAACACGACCGGCTCGCCGCCTGGTATGCCCGCATCCACAAGCTTCGTTTTTAAGTCCGCCTAACGCTCGGCGCGCCGTTCGGCGAAGAAGCTCTGGAGCAGCCGCCTGCACTCCTCGGCCCGCACGCCGCCGGTGATTTCGCACCGGTGATTGAGCGAAGGGAACTGAAGGATGTTCATCACACCGCCTGCCGCGCCGGCCTTCGGATCGCCCGCGCCATAGACAACCCGCCTCACCCGGGCGTGCACCAGCGCCCCGGCACACATCGGGCAGGGCTCCTTGGTCGCGTAGAGGGTGCAGTCCATCAACCGCCAGTCGCTCACCGCCGCCTGCGCTTGCGTCACCGCCAGCATCTCCGCATGTGCTGTTGCATCCTTGAGCAGTTCGACCTGGTTGAAAGCCCGCGCAATAATCCGACCTCCCCGCACCACAACCGCGCCCACGGGCACCTCCCCCTGCGCGTATGCGCGCCGAGCCTGACGCAACGCCTCCCCCATGAAGTGCGCGTCGCTTTCGAGATCAATGACTGGCTCGGAGTTCATGTCAGGTCTTAGCCCGTATCTCTCACACCCCGATCGTGCCCAGGGCACTCAGAGGTCGCAAGAGAACTGCTATGCAGGCTAGCGAGGCAGCGACTCTTCGATCGTCCAGGCGTCGCGATCGTCGGCCCCCGTGCGGCAATGCGCGGCAAAAAAACCACCCCGATGCTGCCAGAACAGCGGCCAAATCCGCTCACGATCCGTTCGCGGCAGTTCCAATTGAGCCAGCTCGGATCGGTGGAAGAACTGAAACCGACCCTCGCGGATTGGCGCCGGGAGCGCTTGCAACCGAGGTTTCACCTCGAACAGAAACATCAGCCAATGCGACTGCCCTTGGTATCCGCACTCGCTGACCACACCGGTCAGATGCAGGTCCGTAGGCTCGAGCGACAGGCCCAACTCCTCGGACGCCTCCCGGCAGGCGCACGCATACGGAGACTCGCCCGTGCCGGTATCGAGCTTGCCGCCGCACGGACTCCACTGGCCGCAGTTCGGTTCCTGCGCGCGTTCGAGCAGCAACACCCGCTCCTCGACATCAAAACAGTAGAGCAGCGTCGAAATCCTGTACGGCAATCCCATGCCGCAATTCAAGCAGGTCGCCCTCCCCGCGTAAACAGCCCAAAGCGCCGGCATCCGAGAACCACGGATCGCGCGCGGATTGAACACCGATCTGAACACCGATCCAATTCAGGAGCCTCCAATTCCATTCCTGTCCCATCAGTGGTCACCCATTCGCATCTCCCCCATGCTCAGTCCATGTTCCATCCGCGTTTCATCCGTGGCTCCCCGCCCTCAGGCCTCGGCTCATTTCTCGCTCATCCTGAACATGGTGTCGACACCCTCGCCCTCGTTCGCGCGTTCGAGTTCCGCGCAGCGGGCGACCATCCAGCGCGCCACAGGATCGTCCGGATGGAATCCGAGAATCGTCTGGTAAGCCTCGCGCGCCCGGGCGAAGCTCCGCGCCTCGAATAGCGCAAAGGCCGACGCGCTGCCATCCGCCAGCTCCCGTTGGCCCGGGCTCACTTCCCCCGCCAGCCCCATCAGCTCATGGACCAGCACCCCGCGCATCTTGCCCTTGACCACCACCCGGCTGACCGGACGCGCCAGGACGGCGTCGGCGGCGGACTCGAGGGTGCCTTCGCTGATGAGGATGCGCGTGCCGAAATGCTTGTTCAGGCCCTCCATGCGACTGGCGAGATTCACCGCATCGCCGATCAGCGTGTAATTCATCCGGTTCTCGCTGCCGATGTTGCCGACGACCACCCCGCCCGTGTGCAACCCCAGGCGGGTGCGCCACTGCGGTTTGCCCTCAGCCTGCCATTGCCGCGCCAACCCCTCGAGTCGTTCCTGGAGACGCCAGGCCGCCCGGCAGGCATCGACCGCGTGTTGGGGATTGGGCCGCGGTGCGCCCCAGAAGGCCATGACGCCGTCCCCGATGTATTTGTCCACCGTGCCTCGATGGGCATGGATCACCTCGTTGACAATCGCCAGGTACTGACTCATCTGCTCGACCAGGGCCTGGGGCGCCAGAGCCTCGGAAATCGACGTGAAGTCCCCAATGTCCGAGAACAGAATGGTGAGCACCTCGTGCTGGCCGCCCAACCGCGCTTCGCCTCCGGTCGCGATCAGTTCGTGGACTAGGTCCGCCGGAACGTATTTGCGGAAGGACCGGAGGCTGGCCTTCATTTCGGACATCGACTGCTGCAGTTGGCGGACCTCGCGAATCGAGCTGGGAGCCGAGCGCCCGGATTCGAAATCGAGACGCCCCACCCTCTGGGCTTCCCTGCTCAACTCCTGAAGCGGACGCGCCATCCGTCGTGCAAACCAGACCGACGCCGTCAAGGCCAGCCCCAGACAGCCCAGCGAGGCGGCCAGACTCCAGATTACGTTGCGCGCGATGTCGCCCGTGATCGCCGTGCGAGGCACCATCATGGCAATCACCCAGGGCGGCTTGCGCGGGTCTTCGAGACTGCGGTACCCACCCAAATACCAATCGCCATCCACCCGGAACCGGCGTCCGTATTCTGTCGATCCCAAGTGCTCGAGGTCCTTGGCCAGGGCACTCAGGTACGCCCGCACCACCGGATCCGCAACCTCCGCCCGATTCGAGACCAGGTTGGTCCCGCTGGCATCGAAGAGAGACTCCGGACGCGGATGGGCGATGAGCCGGAAATGGTCGTCCAGCGTTCGCTCGATCACTATGGCGAATCCAGCCAGCTCCGCCTGCAAAGAGGCGAGGAAGGCACAGATCGACTGCAATTCGAAATCGGCGTTCACCACTCCTACCAGGTCGCCCTTGGCATCATACCAGGGCGCCACATAGGAGACCCCCAGGGCCGGCGGTTGGTTCGGATCCCGCCAGAACGGATACGCCTCGGTCCACACCGCCGCCTTCCGCTCGCGGACCAGCCGGTAAAACGGACGCTCCCGCGGATCGTAGCCATCCCAGGGAGGAGCGCCGAGAAAGAGCCGTTGCGATCCCTGCCAGTGCCAGTCCGTCACTCGAATCTGTTGTCGCGCATCCTGCAAAACCTCGCGCACCCGAATAGCACCGTCCGCCAGGCGCTCGGCAACGACGTACTCGCCTGTGTCCGCAATGGCGACTCCGACCGACGTCAGCGCCTGATGCACTTCGAGCGACTTGGCCAGGAAGTTCCCGAGCAGCATGAAGTCGCCTTGGGCGGCATCCGCGTCCTGAACCAGCCGCAGCGTTTGCTGGCCGATCGCCGTGGCCTGGTTGAACAACTGCTGCGCGCGCAACTCGACGCGCCCGAGGGTCTGCTCCATGATCTTGTCAGCCAGCGTCATCACACTGCGCCGAAAGAGTTGCGCCTGAACATACACCAGCAGACCAACGGTAGTCGTCACCAGCACGACCATCAGCGTTGCCATCACCGTGCGGAAACTGCGCAGATGCATGAGCGAGCCACGGGTTGGTCGTTACCGAACAGAACGGTATAAACGATGCAGCGCCGGGTCAGGCCCGGTCTACAAGCCGGGAGGCCGCGTGCCAGTGCGCGACGGAACTTCTGACCCTGTGCATGGTTCATCGCTTCCGGGTCGAAGCATCCCCTGGCACAACCGCGCCTGGATGGGCTCCGGAAGGCAAGCCGCGACCGGTTGGGAAGCCGATCCAGGCGTGATGATCGTTGCGGAGTCGAGCGAGATTCGCCTTCCCAACGCCTGCCGCATCCGCTTCGAGTTCGTCCACGGCGTGCCAGAACGTGTGGCCCTCGTCGTCTCTGTGCATCTGGCGCAGGTGGACGAAAGCGGCATTGTCCGCCAGTTCCCGCGCCGCCAGCGGCGCGGCAATGGCGAAGTGCCCGGACTCACGGTCGCGACGGACTTCCCACGTGTTGAGATGCGCGGCGAAATCGGTCTCGAGCCCGAGTTCGCGCAGGTGCCGGACCAGACAATTGTGTTCGACGACGTCCTCGAGTACGTGGTCGGGCGCGGGATTGCCCAGGAGTTGCACCAGCGCCCGCAGATCGCGCACCCGGAGACTCCGGAGGATCGTGGCACGTGCAATGGCCGCGGCCATCCAGGTCAAAGGGGCCGGAAGCTGTTCCATGATGAACGTCGTGCCGGTCGAGAGCAGAATCTGGTCTTGCTGGTCGGACGGGAGCGTTTCCCAGTCTGGCACGCGGGCCGCGACATAGGCCTTGAGCAGGTGCCAGACCTCGGAAAAGAGCAGGCGCCGCTGTTCGAGCTGCGTCCTCACAAGCGGCAGGGCATCGCGCAAATGGGGAAACGCGCGCCACACATCCTTGATCTGCGAATCGCGAAACAGGTAGATGGACGGCATCTTGATCATCTCGTCCGCGGTGCCCGGATCCAGGGCGAGCCTCGAGCTGCCTGTCGCCATCTCGAACAAGGCCACGCCCGCCGAGAAGATGTCGGACGCCGCCGTGAGCGGCACCCCAGCTTGAAGGTTCGAGGCGTCGATGAGCACCTCGGCGTGATCGGGTGTCGCGGTGTAGACGAACTTGCTCACTTCGCTCTGATGCCGCGTCGTGAAAAAGGCGCCCAAATCCACCAGCTTCACGCTCCCGTCATCGAGCCGGATCACGTTGTCCGGCTTGAAGTCGATCATCAACAGATTGTGCTGATGAAACAAATCGAGGATCGCGAACACCTCGTGCGTCGCTCGACGCAGGTCGTCGAGCGCCTTCGGACCGTACCCGCGCTCGGCGACCTCTTCCGCCCACGACCGCAGATTCTGTCCTTGCAGATACTCCATGGCGATGTATGCGTACTTGGCATCGTAGTCGGCGTTCGCGCCGTAGTAGGCCGGCACGTACGCACGCAATCCATCGAAACGATGCACCTCCTCGAAATTCGCAAGCTCCGCCTGGAAGTTCAGGTACGGCCCATAGCCGATCTCGTCCGGTCTCCCGCAGCTCAGGTCGAACACCTTCACCACAATGCCGGAATGATCGGTCTGGTAGAGCGTCGTTTCGGGATTGTGCGCGAGCGCCTGCAACAGATGCACGGCGCCCAGCCCCGAGACATTCACCTTCAGCCCGATATGCTTGGCCTGGGATGGGATGAGGCTGTTCATGGCACAAGCCGCCACGCCACCTCCACGCCAGACTCCACTCCGGCAAGGCAACACCTGCTGGGCATGGCCAAACCCTAACGAATCCCCGCCCCCATGCAACGCAGAATTGATGCGGAATTGGCGCCTCGCCACTCACCGAATCATTGCGCGGCAGGGCGCAATAATCTCACCACGGTGAACCCGGGTCAGGCATGCCTGCGCCGAGCTCCACGCCGTTCTACCGCGGCCGCTGGACCAGCGAGCCAAATCCCCCCAGCCCTTCAGGGCGGGGCGGCATCGGGCCATCCTGGATCCGATCCGGTGCCCAGAGCGGGAGCTGGCTCTGGAGAGCAGCAGGAGCTTGCGCGCAGGGTCGGCGGGTGCGCTTCTGCGCTGAC
>MWFF01000154.1 GCA_002071485.1 Verrucomicrobia bacterium ADurb.Bin006
GCTCTCTGTGCCTCTGTGGTTGATCACCCTCGCTGAATGTCACCGTGCGGAATGAACCACAGAGACGCCGAGGACACAGAGAAGGCCATGGCCGGGCAATCTGTGTTCCGCCCCGAATCTGTGAGGGACGGACTCCACACCGATTCAGGACGGAACACAGATTGATCCCGGAGAGTGACCGGCTGCGACCTCCGGAAACAGCCCTGTCTCGAAGGCCCACAAGACAAGTCGCTTCAACGGAGGTGCGTTGCGAGTCCTCGCGGCCATTGTCAGGGGGTGGGAGGCTTTCTGGAGGAGGCGCTCCAGATCAGCGCGCCGCAGATCGCCGTGCAATTGCAGGCCGAAGCATTAGGCTATCTCTGGTTCCCCCAGAACGGTGAAATTATCGTCAAAATGACAACTCTTCGTGTTCTTCGTGCCGGGCCTATGGCAGAAGATTGGGGTGCGCACGGTTCAGGCGCGCGATCTCGATTTGAGTTTGCCCAGGGCGGCGTCGATGTCCGAGAGCAGATCGTTGACGGGTTCAATGCCGATCGAGAGCCGGACCGTGTTGGGTTTGACGCCGAAGGTTGTGCGCCGTTCGGGCGGCATGTAGAGCATGGTGGTGAGGAAGGGGATGCAGATGAGGGATTCGGTTGAGCCGAGGCTGACGGCGTGGCGGATGACGCGGAGCGCCGAGACGAAGCGTTTGGCGTCCTCCTGAGTTGTGCCGACTTCGAAGGCGAGCATGCCGCCGAAGCCACGTTTCATCTGGCGCGCGGCGATGCGGTGGCCGTCGAAGCTCTTGAGGCCCGGATAGCGCACGTTCGTGATGCCGCGGCACTGGACGAGGTGTTTGGCCACGGCCATGGCGTTGACAGCCATTCGTTCGGCTCGGAGCGGGAATGTCTTGAGCCCGCGTTCGAGCAGCGAGGCCGAGTAGGCATCGAGGGTGGTGCCGATGGCCTGGCGTGTGAACCAGAGCTTGTCGTAGTCCTCCTTGGATCCGGCGATGGCGCCGGCCATGAGGTCGTTGTGGCCGCCCAGGGCCTTGGTTGCGCTATGGACGACGAGGTCGGCGCCCAGGGCCAGCGGATTCTGGTGATAGGGCGTTGCGAACGTGTTGTCGACCACCACCCGGGCGCCCACGCGGCGGGCCATGGCCTTGACCGCGGCGACATCGATCGATTTGCAGAGCGGGTTGCTCGGAGTCTCGAGAAAGATCATCTGGGTGTTGGGCTTGACCTGCCGTTCGAGACGGGGCCAGTCCGTGGCGTCGACCCATGTGACCTCTACGCCCAGTCGTTCGAGGATGAGGGAGACCTTGTAGTGCGCGCCGTAGATGTCATGGAAGAGGAGGAGGTGCCCTCCGGCGCGCAGGTAGGTCAGATAGACCATCGTGCAGGCGGCCATGCCGGTGGTGCAGACCACGCAGTCCTGGGCCTGTTCGAGGGCGGCGATCTTCTTCTCGACCGCGCGGACGGTCGGGTTGTCGTCGCGGTGATAGGTATAGCCGTCGATCTCGCCGTCGGTGATCTGGCGCAGCACTTCGAAGTCGAGGTACTCGTAATTGACCGCGTTCACGATGGGCGTGACCATCGGGCGGTTCCCGTAGGGCGTCAGCGGGTCGGCGGGATGCCGGCCGGCGTAGTGGGGGCGTGAGGGTTTGCGTGTCGTGGCCATAAGAGCTTCAAAAAGTCGCGATTGTTACGGTCGAGTCATCTCTCTCAGGCAGGGCAGTTGACCCTGTTTTCGGCGGGCGCGCAAGCCCGGGGAGGGGGAGGGCGAGGAGAAAGGGCATGACGACGCGCGTTTTGGCTGCGCTTAGGCTTGACAGAAGGGACGGGAAAGTGTTTCTACGCGTAGAAACAGAGTGGACAGGATTGCCGACATCGCCGCGGTGCTTGCGCAAATGCGCGATCCACGGAGTGTCGAGCACCTGCTCCGGGAACTGTTGACCGCGAGCGAGGTGGAGAAACTGTCGCTCCGTTGGGACATCGTCCGGTTTTTGTCCGAGGGCGAAAGCCAGCGGGCGATCGCCCAGAGGTTGGGAGTCAGCCTGTGCAAGATCACACGCGGCGCCCGAGAGTTGAGAAAAGGGGGGTCCACCCTGAAGCGGGTGTTTGCCCGGCGGTCCGGCGGACCCCCCCGACCATGACACGAACAAGCCTATGCAGACCAAAGTGTTGTTGAACGTAGAAGACATGCCGCGGCAATGGTACAACCTGGCCGCGGACCTTCCATCCCCGCTGCAGCCGCCGCTGGGACCGGGGGGGATTCCGATCAAGCCCGAGATGCTCGCGCCGGTCTTTCCGATGAACATCATCGAGCAGGAGGTGAGCACGCAGCGTTGGATCGACATTCCGCAGGAGGTGCTCGAGGTCCTCTGGAAATGGCGTCCATCTCCGTTGCAGCGGGCCTGTGCGCTCGAGAAGGCGTTGGGAACGCCGGCCAAGATTTTTTTCAAGAACGAGAGCGTCTCGCCGCCGGGGAGCCACAAGCCCAACACGGCTGTTGCGCAGGCCTGGTACAACAAGCAGTTTGGCATCAAGCGGATCACCACCGAGACCGGGGCGGGGCAGTGGGGGAGCGCCCTGGCGTTTGCGTGTTCTCTCCTGGGGCTCGAGTGCAAGGTCTTCATGGTGCGCATCAGCTTCGACCAAAAGCCGTTCCGCAAGCTGATGATGGAGACGTGGGGAGCCAAATGCGTGGCGAGTCCCTCGACCGAGACGAATGCCGGGCGCGAGATTCTGGCCAAGCATCCCGACACGCCCGGTTCGCTCGGCATCGCCATCAGCGAGGCTGTCGAGGCGGCCGTGACGGACGGGACGGGCTCGACGAGGTACTCTCTGGGGAGCGTGTTGAACCACGTGATGCTCCATCAGACGATCATCGGGTTGGAAGCCAAGAAACAACTGGCGAAGATCGGCATCGTCAAACCCGATGTGGTCATTGCGTGCGCCGGCGGCGGATCCAACTTCGCCGGAATCGCGTTTCCGTTCGTCAACGACAAGATCAACGGGGCCGAGATCGACATCATCCCGGTCGAGCCGACATCGTGTCCCACCATGACCAGGGGGCCATTCGTCTACGACCATGGCGATGCGGCCAAGATGACGCCGCTTCTGCCCATGCACTCGCTGGGCCATGACTTCATCCCGCCCCCGATCCATGCGGGCGGCCTGCGGTATCACGGCATAGCACCTCTGGTGAGCCAGAGCATCATCGAAGGGCTTGTCACCCCTCGAGCCATCGACCAGATCGAGTGCTACGAGGCGGCCGTGCTCTTCGCGCGGGTCGAGGGGATCATCCCCGCGCCGGAGACCAGTCACGCGATTGCGGCTGTAATGCAGGAGGCGAAGAAGGCAAAGGAAGAGGGCAAGGAAAAGGTCATCCTCTTCAACTTCTCGGGTCATGGCCTTATGGACCTGACGGGATACGACAGGTTCTTCCAGGGCAAACTCACCAATTACGCGCTGCCGGCCAGCGAGATGGGGAATGCGATCAAGGAACTCGACGGGTTGCCGCGGCCGAAGGTCGTTCGCACCGGCAAGTGGTGAGCGGGTCGGGGCGTTTACTGCCTGGTGGTTTGAATACACTCCACGGACCCTCACCCCGGCCCTCTCCCATCGGATGGGAGAGGGTGTTCTGCCGTGACGGCAGGAGCGAGGGTGACGATGTAGTGCATCCCGGCGATTCCTCAGTAATGCAGGGCTCCGGTCGTTCTTTGTGAAAGCCGGCGGAGGTTCCGCGCTCGAATGCGGGACCTCCGTCGGACCTCGATGGTTCCATGACGTTGGCGGCAGATCCCAATTCGGAGCAGTACTGCCCGCGACTCGGCCATGTCGTAACGCTCGCCTACTGTGTCCGCGAGGGAATCGACCGTCCATGCAGGCTTGTTTTCCGGTGCTGGGAAGGCCGCCTCCCAATTCGCGAGCACCTTCTCACCCTCTACAAGGAATCGGAGATCGAGATGATTGACGCGCCGGCCTCGAAGCTCTCGTCGATACTTGACATTATCGCGCGGGCACAGGGCACTTCCGAGGAGCCGGATGCCGGCTCCGGAACATAACCTATGATGCTGACGAACTGGAACGGTTGTTTGGCGGGCTGCTTGCTGGCTGTCGGCGCCTTGGCTCAGGCCCCTGCGGCGTCGCGCGACACAGCCTACTACAAAGAGTTCAACCTGCTCGAGCGCGAGGTCCAGGAGGAGGATGCCAGGGACAGGGCGCGCGCGGAACGCAAGGGTGTGGCGTTCAAGCCATCCGAGCGGAAGCCGGAGAAGCGGCTGACGCTGGATTTCTCCCGACTCGAACGGCCTTTGGCGAAGGAGGAGTTCGCTTTGCTGGGGCATTTGCCGCCGAAGCGGCAATGGTGGACAGGGAACTGCTGGTGTTTTGCGGCGACGTCCTTGATGGAATCGGAGGTGCTGCGGCAGAGCGGTCGGGAAATCAAGCTTTCGGAGATGCACACCGTCTACTGGGAGTTTGTCGAGAAGGCGCGCGAGTTTGTGCGGACCAAGGGCGCGAGTCTGTTCGATGAGGGGTCGGAGTTCGAGGCGCTCCTGTTGCGCTGGAAGCAGTACGGGGCCGTTCCAGAGTCGGCCTACACCGGTCTGCCTGATGGAACCGCCGTGTTCGATCAGGGGCCAATGATGGAGGAGGCTCTCGGGTATCTGAACATGGTCAAAGAGGGGGGCCACTGGGACAAGTCGATCGTAACGGGCCACATCCGGACGATCCTCGACCGGCATCTGGGGGCGCCGCCGGCCACGGTGAGAGTCGATGGGAAGGATATCACACCGCAGGACTACGTGCGGGACGTGCTGCGGATTCATCCGGATGACTACGTCGAATTCATGTCGACGCTCGAAGCCCCGTTCTGGACCAAGGCCGAGTTCAAGGTGCCGGACAACTATTGGCACAGCGCCGAGTATCATAACGTGCCGCTGGAAGACTGGTATGCGGGTTTGCGGCAGGCGATCGAAGCGGGCTACACGGTGGCGGTCGGCGGCGACACCTCCGAGGTGGGCTACGATGCGAGCGAGGATGTGGGGATTGTGCCGACGTTCGACATTCCTGGCGAATTCATCGACCAGGCCGCGCGCGAGTTTCGTTTCGCCAACAAAACCACGGGGGACGATCATGGCGTGCACCTGGTCGGATACAAACGCATGGGAGACCACGATTGGTACCTGGCAAAGGACTCCGGCCGCGGGGGCCAGCGAGGCGTGCCCGGCTACTACTTCTACCGCGACGATTACGTGCGCCTCAAAATGCTCACGTTCCTGGTCCACAAGGACGGCGTGCGCGATCTGCTGGCTCGATATGCCGAGAAGGCGGCCGCGAACTCTGACGCGCAGTCGGCCCGGAACGTCTCGAGATGAGCAAGACATGGCCGGAGTATTGCGTGGCGTGAGCAGGCTCCGGCGAAGCGATAAACGGGGGTATCACACAGAAGGACGCACAGAATTTCATCTGTGGCTCTTTGGATGCGCTGTCCTCTGTGTCCTCTGTGTCTCTGTGGTTCAATTCGGGAC
>MWFF01000155.1 GCA_002071485.1 Verrucomicrobia bacterium ADurb.Bin006
CGGACGCCGCAAGGCGACGACCAGTCCGCGCCCCTGATCCGGGCGATCGAGTTGATAGGCCATCCACTGATCGCGCGCCTGCGAGTAGGCGGTCAGCGGATAGTAATCGCGGTAGTAGAAATCGCGCAGACCCAGGTATTGGACCAGCGTCACCCGCGCCCAAACGAACGGGAAGTCCGCTGGAATCCGCTCCCCAGGCCCGTCGCCCGTGTGCCACCAATTGAGACAGAGGGCGCTGCACATGCTGCTCCGAAACTCGTAGTCGTCGCCGGGACGGTCCTGGCTGGTCGCACTGAGCGGCGCCCAAGCGAGCAATCCGTACGTGTGGCATTGGTGCGCGATCGCATCGCGCGGTCCGTCGCTGCGCCAGAAAGGCGTGGCGCGCCCGAGCGTTTCGAGGTCGATCCGGCGTCCGCCGCTGGCGCAGTTGTCGATCATCAGCCCGGGGCGGCCGGCCATCAGCCCGTCCCAGAACGCGTAGAGGCCCTCGATGTATCGGATTTCGCTCATCCCCTGCCGGTCGGGCGCGTCCCACATTTCCCGTGCCGACCAACTCGCCTGGGTCCGACGCGTGCAGGCCGGACATCGGATTGACGTCACCTGCCTGCGGGTGGGCAACACGCGAATGCTGCACCTGCCGGGCGAGTTGTTTGTCGAGTACCAGCTTGCGGCCAAGGCCATGCGCCCCGACCTGCGTGTCATGATGGCTGCTTACGGGGATTACGGCCCCTGCTACATCGGCACCGCCCTCGCCTACCTCGAAGGCGGCTACGAAACCCAGCCGACCTCGTCGAACACCACACCGGAGGCCGAAGCCGTGCTCATGGCCGCGATGCGCAGATTGCTCGGACAAGCGAATCGCAATGAGGAATAGCCGGAGCGAGGTTGCGCATCGGATTGAAGGTGAATGGGATGGTGCATTCTTAAGAACAGAGTCAGGAACGGGCTTGCAATGCTGCCGTCGGGGAGCGCGATGGCCGGCATGTCTTCTCCGCGCCTTTCGTATCTCTGTGGTTCATCCCTCCCGTGGCGGTCATTGTGATGGATTGACCACAGAGACGCAGAGAGCACCGAGAACGGGATTCCGATCACGCGCAGCCTTTTGAGATGTCCGGGCTGGGGGCAGGGGCATCAGACGGTGCGCGTCCGAGCCTGGCCACGACTTCCTGGGCCAGGACCTCGTAGGCGGCGGCGCCGGCGCCGTAGGGATCGTACTGAATGATTGGCTTGCCGAAGCTCGGGGCCTCGGCCAGACGCGTGCTGCGCGGGATCACAGTGTCGAACACGGCCTCTTTGAAGTGTTCACGGACCTCCGACACGACCTGCTGGGAGAGGCGCGTCCGGATGTCGAACATCGTCATCAGCACGCCGAGCAACTGCAGCTTGGGATTGGCACCTGACGCCCGCAACTGATCCAGCAGACGCTTCATCATCGTGATCCCCTCGAGGGCGTAGTATTCGCACTGAAGCGGGACCAGGACGTAATCGGCCGCCACGAAGGCGTTGAGGGTCAGAATGCCCAGTGACGGGGGGCAATCGATCAGGATCAGGTCGCGCCCCGCGTCGCGCCGCACCGGCTCGAGGGCGAGCGCCAGGCGCTGGAGATGATTTTCCACGCGGGGCAATTCGACGTCCGCGCCGCACAAGTCCAGTTCGCTGGGGAGAAGTTCGAGGCGATCGCAGCCCGTGGTCTTGATGCGTCCGGACAGCGGTTCCTCTCCGAGCAAGGCGCGGTAGGCGCTGCCACCCTCGGTTTTGGGCAGGCCCAGACCGCTTGTGGCGTTGGCCTGCGGGTCGAGATCGATCAGCAGAACACGCTGCCCCATGGCGGCCAGGCATGCCGCCAGGTTGACGGTCGTGGTGGTCTTGCCGACGCCCCCTTTCTGGTTCGCGACGGCGATGACTTGACTTGGCACGCGGGGATTAAAGGCAACAGACGCCCCGAATTCAAACGCGAATCTTCGATGAGTGACGGCTTCCACGATCAGGATCAAACCGACTTCCGGCACCGACCCTTTCACGCCCCCTTCATGCCTTGGTCGGTAAGGTCAAGGAGCCGGATCGCCTTCGCGCACCTGCGCGAAGTCTGGAGTTTGGACATTCTGAAGACGGATTTTGGCGGGGGGCAGTGTGAGGCGGCGAGGGGAGAGTCTCAGGCGGCGGCGCTGCCGACCATCATGGGGTAGGTTGCGGGGGCTTTGGCCGTCGGGAATGTGACCGGATGGTCGGCCAGTTGCTTGCGCAGCAGTGTGACGAGCCTTCGCGCATCTGCGCGAAGTTGTGGAAGCCGACGCAGGCAATCGCAACGACGTTGGTGAGGCCCGTTGGCACCGTTCAGATGCCGCCGGTCGGAATTGGGTCGAATGAGAGAAAGCACATCGGGGAGCTGGTGTTTGAGGGGCGATTTGGATAGGGAAAGAGCATGCAGAACCTGGTGAGTTTCATCGGCCTGTTTGTCCTGATCGCCGTGGCATGGGTATGCTCCGCGAATCGGAAGAATGTGAACTGCCGCATTGTAGTCTGGGGCACAGCCTTGCCGAGTTGTAGCAGAATGAGACGGCTGAGCTTTCTGCTGGGAATGGGGTGGGCCGGCGCCGCGTGCGCTTGGGCGCAGGCGACTTTCACCCTCTCTGTGTCTCCCGCATTGCCGTCGAATGCATACATCGTCGAAGTGGCCCAGCGCGCCGGCTTCTTTTTCGCTGAGGAACCGCCGGGCCAAGCGGGCCGCAATCGCCTGCTGGTGCTCGCCGGCGAGCACCATCTCACCGACGACCAGCGCAAGCAGATCACGGCGTTCGTCGAAAACGGCGGCGCTTTGGTGTCGCTGGGCGGGTTGCACGGAATGCCGGAACTGTTCGGAGCGGAGTTGGTGCGGGCGGGCGGCGCAAAAGGCTTCGGGGCGAGCGCGGTCCTCCAACTGGGCGAAGGTTACCTTGATGTCCGGGGTTCGCCGCATCCGGTGTTTGCCGGGCTGAGGAGCTCGCTGCATTTCTTTGGAGGGCTGGCGGTGCGGGCGACGGAAGCCGAGGCCACGGGCACGGTGCTGGACCGTCATCGCCGGTCGAAGCCCTTCGCGGTTCTGTTGGAGCGACGCGTTGGCCGCGGTCTGGCGTTGCTGATCGCGCCGGATCTCCTCAACAGTATCGTCCACATCCAGCAAGGCATCGCCGTGCTGCGGGACGGCACGCCGGCGTTCGATGGAACCATGCCAATCAACGATCGCATCCTGAAGACGGACGATGGCCAGGTGCTCGACGACGATTTCGATCGCGTGGTGCCGGCCGAAGGCGAGGCGCCGGCGTTCCTGAACCCGGTGGCGGACGAGCTGCGGCTGGTGATTTTGCGCGCGATTCAATACGCCGCGCGCGCCGTCGGCCAGCCACTCCTCCAGATCGCCCCGTGGCCGCGCGAGGTGCCGGCGGTGGGATGCGTCAGCCACGACAGCGATGGCAACATCGAGGCGGCCGCGCGGGCCATGCTGCAAGAGGTGAAGCAGGCAGGCATCCGCACGACCTGGTGCACGCTGTTCCCCAGCGGGTATCCGCGCTCGGTCTACGACGAGATTCGCGCCGCGGGCTGCGAAATCGCCCTGCACTACGACGCGATGAAAGAGAGTCCGGATCGCCAGTGGGGCTTCGACAAACTGGTCAGACAGTTCAAGGGACTGATAACCGAAAGCGGCCTCACGAACATCATCGCGAACAAGAACCATTACACGCGATGGGAAGGACGGCTCGATTTCTTTCGCTGGTGCGAGCAGGTCGGGCTGAAAATCGACGGCACGATGGGGCCGAGCAAGCGTGGCGGTTGCGGCTTTCCGCGCGGCACGTGTCAGCCGTGGCGGCCTTTGGACGACGAGGCCGCGCCGCCGCGGTTTCTGGACGTTTATGAGATCCCGTTGATTGCCCAGGACCTGGAAATCCACCTGCCGGCGAAACTGGCGCCCTGGATGCTGGACCAGGCGGTGGCGCATGGCGGGGTGGCGCATTTTCTCTTTCATCCCGCGCACATCCAGAAGCCCGGCCTGGCTGACGCGCTGCAGACACTGGTGCGGGAGGGCCGTCAACGCGGCATGGAATGGTGGACTCACGCCGAAGTCTGGGAGTGGGAGACCGCGCGTCGCGGCGTGCGGCTGACGGAAATGGCAGCGGTCGGAACGAAGTCGCGCGTGACGGTGTCGAGTGGAAAACCGCTGAAGGATGCGACTCTGATTGTGCATGAGCCGGACGGCAACCAACGACGGTTGACCTTTGACTTGCTGGAGTCGAAGGCCGTGGAAATCGACTTGTAGAATCCTTGACCGGTGGAATGTGTTGTAGACAAATCAAGTCTCTGCGCCGCGTTGAAGGGGTCAAAGATTCCAAGGCGCGAGGACTTCGGCGAGCTCAGGTGGGCCGCGCGGGAGGAGAACGCCGGATATGGAACCGCCTTCCTGGACACCGCGACCGGCCGCAGACTCTGGACTGGCCACGACCTCGATTGTGATCATGAAGTCGACGCCGCCCCGGCGTGTCCCCCCATTCTGATCGCGGGCAACGTCGTGGTCCACGTCGATAGCAGCGCATTCATCATCCGCACAGAGAACTACCTGTACCGGGTCGAGGAGACCATCAGCATGTCACGGAGAGCAATCTGATCGCCAACATTACGGCCAATCTCGGGAAGACCTCGCAAAAATTCGAAGACCATCTCGATCCGAAGGGAACCGACTGCATGAACCACCGGACTCTTGCAACGATCGCCGTTCTGTCGTTCGCCCTGTGCGGGTGCCCGTGTCGCAGCGCGTTGGGCGGGGAAGGGAAAACGCGCAGCCTGTTCATGCCGCGCGAGCTTCGTGAGCGGGCCTGGGCGAACATGCGTCAGGACGAAACGATGACGCGCCTGCGAGACCAGATCGTCGAGCGGGCCCGTCCTTGGATGGAGTTGTCCGACGATCAGGTCTGGGGACTGATGTTCGGGCCGGGCATCACACGTTCCTGGATGGTCTGGTCCGACGGTCACTGCCCCGCCTGCGGCAAGAGCGTGCCCATGTACAACTGGCGGATGGATGCCCTCAACCGCCCGTGGAAGACCTGGTGTCCCCACTGCGCGGCGGTGTTTCCGGCCAATGACTTCGAGGCATTTTACCGTTCGGGGCTCGACCGGCGCGGCATCTTCGACCCTGCCTTGGCCGATCGCTCGCTGCTGTTCAACGCCGCGCACCCCGACCCCAACGACCCGCGGCACCGGTTTGGCGTGGACGACGGAGAGGGGTTCGTGCAGGACGGCAAGCGGTGGCGGTTCATCGGCGCCTACCTGATCCACGGCCAGTGGAAGCAAGCGGTGCTCGGCGGCATCAACGCGCTGAGCGAAGCCTACGTCGTGACGGGCGACAAAGCGTACGCCCGCAAGGCCGGCCTCCTGCTGGATCGGGTGGCGGACGTGTACGCGGGCTTCGATTTCGCGCAACAGGCGGTGATCTACGAGCGGCGAATGGAGAGCGCGGGTTACGTTTCGGTATGGCACGACGCCTGCGAGGAGACCCGGGAACTGGCGCAGGGCTACGACGCGGTCTTCGACGCGATCGCGGAAGACGCTGACCTGGTGGCGCTGCTGCGGGCCAAAGCGGCGCAGCATGGTCTCGAGAACCGCAAGGAATCGTTCGCGGACATCCGCCGCAATATCGAGGACCGGATTCTGCGCGACGCGCTGGACCACATCTCGAAGATCACGTCCAACTACCCGCGCACGCCCATCGCCATCGCCACGATCAAAGCGGTTCTCGACTGGTCGGGCAGCCGGGACGAAGTCTATGCGATCATCGACGACTTTCTCCGGCGGGCCACGTCGGTGGATGGCGTCACGGGGGAGAAGGGTTTGGCGGGTTACTCCGCCTTTGGCTTGCAGAGCACGGCCCTGTTCCTGGCCATGTGGGACCGGGCGATCCCGGGATTCCTGGAAGAAATGCTCGATCGCCATCCCAAACTTCATGACATGTATCGCTTCCACGTGGACACGTGGTGCTTCACCCGGTACTATCCGCTGGTGGGCGACACCGGCTGGTTCGCCACGCGCACCGACCAATACCAGGGCGTGCGATTTCAGCGCTTCGGGGATGCGAGCGTTTCCAGCCGCAGGGATCCGGTGCTGGCCCCGTCGATGTTCACCTTCATGGGGCGACTGCACGAACTGACCCGGAATCCCGCCTTTATCCAAGTGCTGTACCTGGCTAACGACCGCGCCGTCGCGGGGCGTTGGCGCTCACGGGGAGTTTACCGGGTCTGCTCACGGGAAGTTGACCACTTGACGGCGAGGGGCTTGGCTTTCCAGGGAGGGGGCGGGACCGGGGCGTAAGGAAACCCCTTGCCCTACCTCGACAGCCAGCGGCCGTTTCTGTAAGACAAGGGGCGCTTAAACGTCGTCGGTGTCCATAGCCAGAACCTGGGTTTTTGGCAATCCAGATCGCGACCAGTTTTCGGTTTGTCGAAGATTGGTGCGTATTCCGGCGGCATTCGGACACCGATTCCGATTTGATCCGGACAGGAATCCGGTCGATGTCGGACAGCGCTCCGGAGTTTGCCGGACAGGATTCCGGCGGCATCCGGACAGCAATCCGGGACGGTCCGGACAGAGTTCCGGTCCGATCCGGACAACGTTCCGGGGCATCCGGACAGTGTTGGGCACCGCCCTGAGTGGGGCGGTGGCAAGGGATCGTGAGTAGGTCCTCTTGGAGGAGGTGGCGCAAAACGTTGAATGGGCGGCTCGGCGGCCGAAACTGACCGCCTTATGCCCAAAAAAGTACTCGTTATGCGTCAAGTCATCGAAATCCTGCGTCTTAAACATGAGCACCATCTCTCGATACGCGAAATCGCCCGCAGTTGTGGCCTGGCCTCCAGCACCGTTGGCGATTACCTGTTGCGGGCCGAGGCCGCGGGTTTGGAGTGGCCCTTGCCCGAAGGAGTGGGCGAAGCGCAACTGCAAGCCCGTCTGTCGGCGGTAGCGCC
>MWFF01000156.1 GCA_002071485.1 Verrucomicrobia bacterium ADurb.Bin006
TACGCCACAGCACACCAAACGCTCGCCTTCCCTGCCTGATTCCATGCTCAACCCCCACCAATTTGTCCTGCACCCACCGCGGGCTATTGTGCTTGAATCGCCGACAGGCTTCCGACAACAATGCCGCACGATGCGATTGGCTTTTCGTGCCGGCCAGCAGGCGCAGGAGTTGGAAGTGCCTGTCGGCCAGACCCTCTGTGGATTGAATGACCTGGCGACCGCCATCAGGCGGTCGCAAGAGTACCTCTTGGGCGAACAGCGGCCCGAGGGCTACTGGATTGGCGAACTGATCGTCGATTGCACGCTGGTCGCGGACCGTTTGGCGTATCACCATTGGAACGGGAAGGTGGACCGGGAGTGGGAGCGGAAGGCGATCAACCATCTCTTCTCGCTGCAACTGCCCGACGGCGGATGGAATATCTATCACGGCGGTCCCGCCGAAGTGAACGCCACCATCAAGGCCTATCTGGCGTTGAAGCTGGCTGGAGTCCCGGAGACGCATCTCCGGATGCTGCGCGCGCGTTCGGTGGCGCTCAATCTCGGAGGCGTGCCCCGGATGAACACGTTTTCCAAGCTTTACCTCGCGCTGCTCGGGTTGTTCCCGTGGAAGTATGTGCCCACGATCCCCTGCGAAGTGCTTCTGATCGGAAAGTGGTTCCACGTCAACTTCTGGGAAATGAGCAACTGGTCGCGGGCCATGCTCGTTCCCCTCGCCATCATCAACCATTTCAAGCCGACTCGGCCCTTGGGACAGGGCATCTCCCTCGACGAACTTTACCCGGAAGGCTATCACGACCGCGATCTGCGACTGCAGCGGGATCCGCAAATCCTCACGACACGGAACTTCTTCATCTGGCTTGATCGCCTGCACAAATTCGCCGAACTCTTCGCGCACGCTGGCATCCACCCTTTCCGACGGCGGGCGTTGAAGCGCGCCGAAGAATGGATGCTCGAGCGTTTCGAGGGCTCGGATGGCCTGGCCGCCATCTTCCCCGCCATGCTTAACTCCCTGATCGCCCTCAAGGCCCTCGGTTATCCGGACGACCACCCGCAAGTCGTCCGAACCGAGCAGCACCTCAAAGGCCTCGAACACGAGACGTCCGATACGGTCCGCATCGAGCCCTGTTTTTCGCCTGTCTGGGACACGGCGATCACGCTGATTGCCCTTGCGGAATCGGGTGTGCCGCCCGAGGACCCGCGCCTGCAGAGGGCAACGGAGTGGCTGCTGAGCAAGGAAATCCGGTTTCGCGGAGATTGGCGGCACAAGAATCCGGCGAATGTCGAGCCCAGCGGTTGGGTGTTCGAGTTCGAGAACAAGTGGAATCCCGACGTGGATGACACGGCGATGGTGCTCCTGGCGCTGCGCCTGGTCCCGACGAGCGATTCCCGGCGCGATGAAGCCTACGAGCGGGGGCTCAAATGGATGCTGACCTTCCAGTGCAAAGACGGGGGGTGGGCGGCGTTCGACAAGGATTGCACCAAGAACGTCCTCACCAAGGTTCCCTTCGCCGATCACAATGCGATGCTTGACCCCGAGTGTGCCGACATCACGGCGCGCATCTTGGAGGTCCTGGGACACGAACGGTTTCCGCTCAACCACCCGCAGGTCGTCAAAGCCATCGAGTATCTGCGCGATCAGCAGGAGCCCGACGGTTCGTGGTACGGACGCTGGGGCGTGAACTACCTCTACGGGACATGGCAGGTCCTGCGCGGATTGCATACGCTCGGCATCGACATGCACCAGCCGTGGCTGCTCCAAGCGCGCGATTGGCTCGAGAGCGTCCAGCACAAAGACGGCGGCTGGGGCGAGCGCGTCGATACGTACGAAGATCCTGTGTTCAAAGGGCGCGGACCCAGCACCGCCTCGCAGACCGCGTGGGTCGTGATGGGGCTGTGCACCTTCGGCGATCCTAACCGTCCCAGCCTGATTCGCGGCGTCGAGTACCTGGTCCGCACTCAGAACCGGGATGGATCCTGGTCCGAGGACGAAATCACGGGCACCGGCTTCCCCAAGGTCTTCTATTTGAAATACGACATGTACCGTAACAGTTGGCCGCTGCTCGCCCTGGCAACCTATCGCCGCTTGAGCGACGGGCTCGCCCCG
This sequence comes from Verrucomicrobia bacterium ADurb.Bin006, assembly GCA_002071485.1. Lineage (GTDB taxonomy): Bacteria > Verrucomicrobiota > Verrucomicrobiia > Limisphaerales > J093 > MWFF01. The sequence goes on from MWFF01000156.1 coordinate 2,105, forward strand.
GAGCGCAGGCACTGAGCCCCCCTCCGCTATGCCTTACACCGTCGCCGAAATCGCGCGCCACCTCGAAGGTCAGGTGGTCGGCGATGGCTCGATTCCCTTGGACGGCTTCGCGCCCGCCGACACCGCCCGTCCGGGCGATCTGACCTTCGCGGAAAACGAGGCGTACTTCGCTCGCGCCGAGCAGAGCGCCGCCAGCGCCATCCTCGTGGCGGGCGAGTGGGCATCCGCAACCAAAGCCCTGATCCGCGTCCCCAATGCGCGCATCGCGTTCGCCAAGGTCCTGCCGCTCTTCCACCCCGAACCGATATTCGCGCCCGGCGTTCACGCCACCGCCCTGGTGGCGCCAACGGCCGAGGTCCATGCGTCCGCGCACGTTGGCCCTTACTGCGTCGTCGGTGAAGGGGCGCGGATCGGCGCGCGCACGGTTTTCGAGGCCATGGTGCACGTCGGAGCGCAAGTGCGCATCGGCGAAGACGCAAGGTTCTACCCGCGAGTCACGGTCTATCCCGAAAGCCGGATCGGCAACCGCGTCGTCGTCCATGCGGGCGCTGTCATCGGTTCGGACGGCTACGGCTACGTGACGGACGGGGGAGTTCATCGCAAGATTCCCCAAGTCGGCAACGTGGTGATCAACGACGACGTGGAGATCGGGGCCAACGTGACGATCGATCGTGGGGCGCTCGGATCCACCGTGATCGGCAGAGGCACCAAGATCGATAATCTGGTCCAGGTCGCTCACAACGTGGTCGTGGGCGAGCATTGCCTGCTGGTCGCCCAAGTCGGCATCGCCGGCAGCACCCGTCTCGGCAGCTACGTCACGCTTGCCGGGCAGGCCGGCCTCGCCGGCCATCTCAAGATCGGCGACCAGGTCATCGTGGCCGCGCAATCGGGCGTGATGCGCGATATCCCCGACAAGGGCCAATGGATGGGATCGCCCGCGCGCCCGGACTGGCAGATGAAGCGCCAGCTCATTGCCTTGGACCGGCTCCCCGACCTCCTCAAACGCATCGCGGACCTGGAACGTCGCATCGAGACAATCGGGCGAACGCTCGATACCGAGGCCGGGCCCGAACGCAAGACACCGCCCGCGTCAACCCCTTGAACTCGCATCCGCGCGGGGCGCGGCTTGTGATCCCTGCCCCGTGAAGCTCTCCGCCATGGCGAGGGCTTTGAACATCGCCTTCGACTTGTTGAGCGTCTCCGCCAGCTCGTTCTCCGGCTTCGAATCGCTCACCCAGCCCCCGCCCGCCTGCACGAACGCTTGACCGTCCTTCAGAAGGGCGGTCCGGATCGTGATGCAGCAATCGAGGTTCCCGCCAAATGAGAAGTACCCGACGCACCCGCCGTAAGGCCCCCGCTGCGTTTGCTCGAGTTCGGAAATGATCTGCATCGCCCGGATTTTCGGCGCCCCCGAGAGCGTTCCCGCGGGAAACGTGGCTCGCATCAGGTCGAACGGGGTCTTGTCGACCGCCAACCGGCCTTCCACTTGCGACACGATGTGCATGACGTGACTGTACTTCTCGATCACCATCAGGTCCCGAACCTTTACGCTGCCATACTCGCAGACGCGCCCGAGGTCGTTTCGCGCCAGATCCACCAGCATGACATGTTCGGCGCGTTCCTTGGGGTCGGCCAGCAATTCCCGCTCCTGCGCCGCGTCCTCCTCAGCGGTCCGCCCGCGTGGACGGGTCCCCGCGATTGGGCGAATCTCGACGCGCCGATCCTCGCAGCGAACGTGGATCTCGGGAGACGCCCCAACCAGCGCGAAACCGTCCAACTCGAGCAAAAACATGTAGGGCGAAGGATTGATGGTGCGCGCCGCGCGGTAGATCTCCAGGGGAGTCGCCCGCACACGGGCGGAGAATCGCTGCGAGCCGACGACCTGGATGATGTCGCCTGCGGTGATGTACTCCTTCGCCTTGAGCACATTCGCAATAAAGCGCTCGCGAGGCTGGTTCGAGCTGAACGCCAGCGGCGGCGCATCGGAATCCGCCGTGACCGCGGGGTGATGGCTGGGCTGTTCAAGCAGTGACACCAACCTCTCGATCTCGGTCACGGCCTCGTCATACGCCCGACCCGCATCGGCGCCGGGCTCGATCACCGCATTCACCATCACGGTCAACGTTTGCGTCACGCGATCGAACACAAGCAGTTGATCCGCAATCAGGAAATACAGGACCGGAGTGCCCAGGGCGTTCCCCACAGGACGCGGCACCACGGGTTCTACATCGTGGATGAACTCGTACCCTAGATACCCTACCGCGCCGCCCGTAAACCGCGGCAAGCCGGGGACGCTCACCGGATGAAACCGCCCGAGGACATCGGCGACCGCCACCAACCCGTCCCGCACCCGGCCCGGTTCGTCCTTCCCACTTCCGCTCACCTTCCACTCGGCCGTCCGGCGTCCATGCTCGCGCAGTTCGATCGTGTCCCCATGCTGGAGGATGACGGCCCGCGGCGCACACCCGACAAACGAATAGCGCCCAAGATGCTCTCCCCCCTCGACCGACTCGAACAGAAAGGACTCTTCCGACCCGCGTATCTTGTGGTAGGCCGAGAGCGGCGTCTCATAGTCGGCAAGCACACGCCGGGCCACGGGAATCAGGTTGCCGTGTTTGGCAAGCCTGGCGAATTCGCTCCGTGTGGGGCAGTGCATCGCGGCAGGACTCTCACTGCTTACCGTAGATATCGTCCGGCGTCCGCAGCCGCGGTTCCGTGATCCGAATCCGCGATCCACCGTCCTCGACGGCGCGATAGAAACAGGACTTGTACCCCTCGTGGCACGCGGCGCCCGCCTGCTCGACTTCGATCAACAAAGTGTCGCCGTCGCAATCAAATGCGACGGACTTCACCGTCTGCACATGCCCGCTCGTTTCGCCTTTGATCCACAACTTCCGCCGGGACCGGCTCCAAAACACCGTCTGGCCCAATTCAAGCGTCTTCTCCAATGCCACTCGGTTCATCCAGGCCAGCATCAGCACCCGCCCGCTCGATTCCTCCTGCACAATGGCCGGAATCAGGCCCTCGGCGTTGAACTTCAATTCGTCGAAAAAACTCATGTGTGTGATCCGTTGCTACCTGTTGAGACCGCGCCGGTCCGTGGCAGGAGGCTGGACGCGGGCGCATGCACCGGAATGCCGTGAGCGGCCAGGTGCTGTTTGACATCCGCGACTGTGCATCTGCCAAAATGAAAGACGCTGGCCGCCAGCACGGCATCCGCCGCGCCTTGAGTCAGCACCTGGACCATGTGATCCAAGCGGCCCGCGCCGCCGCCGGCCACCACCAGCACGTTCACACCCTGACTGACACGGCGTGAGGGCCAGGGCAACCGCATCCCCGACATTGCCCAATTCGCCCGCCTCCGCCCGGCCGAACCGGACACCGCGCGTGACTTGTCGGTCGTGCACATCCAGGCAAGGAATGACCCGTTTGGCGAGCATCGGACGCTGCATATAGCCTCCGATGCCCGGGTTGACAAGGAGATTGCCACATGCCCCCGCCAGACCAAACACTTCCCCGCCGTCCCTGCAATGCCGCGCTCGAATAACCCTGATGCCGGGAACCATCCACAGCCTTTTCCCGGTTTTGGAAGACCCTTACCACGGCGAGTGCTCGCGCAGCCAGTATTGACACGCTCCCTCGAAACGCCGCAGTTCCTGCGCCAGGCGGCTCAAATCCAGCGAATGATTCCGATAACCAAAGTGCAGTGAATCCGGATCAATCCGGCGCTGGAAGACGTCCGGACTCGAACCCGCCAGCGCGCCCTGTGGCATCACACTCATTTCGAGGTAGTCGAGCTTCTCCAAGCTACCCACCCAGTCTTCGTACTCCTCGTCTGCTGCGCGCTTGAGCATGTCGCGCAGCGCCGGCATGAGCAGCGGGCTGCCGCCCTCGACCTTCAGTTGGATTCGAAGAAACTCGCCGCGTGGCGTTGATGATGTGCGCGACGGAGCCAAAAAACACCCCACCGCGCCTGCGTGGTGTGCCATGGCATGCGCAAAGAGAAAGATGCGCTCCTGATCCGCTTCGTTGAGGGCAACGCGCAAGTTCTGAAAGGCCAGCAAGGCGAACCGAGCCTCCTGGCGAACGGTTTCAACCAGCTTAAACGCTGAGGTCGGATTCATAGTCTGCTCATCTTCTGTCGTGCGGAACAGCGGCGAATGCTCGAAGGAGCCGCTCTCCAGACCGCACCCTACCATCACGACGATTGGATTGCCAAGCTGTACGACATCCCCGCTACGACATCGACAACTCGAAACCGCATCGCTCCTCGATTCGAGCAGTCAATGTCTTTCCCATCCGTCTGCTGAATTACCCCACGACATTCACCTTCAAATCCCGCATCGTCGCCAACTCCCCCAACGCTCCCAAGCCCCGCATCGGTCGCGCCCCGTCACGCCGCCTCGCCCCAAACCGATCCCGGAACTCCCGGAATACCTCGTTCACGTAGTTCCGCGACCCCAGCACCACTCCGTCGCTGAAATACCTCACCCGCAGCCGCAACACCTGTCCCAGCTTCAACTGCCCCTTCCTCTTCAACTCACGCCGGATTCCCTCCGCATCCAGCACCACCTTGCCCGCACTCCCAGCACTCCCGCTGCTCACCAAAAGCACCTGCCGATATTCCCTCCCCACCCTCTCCCAATCCCCCCACCCATAGATGCTCCCCAACCCCTTGCGCGCCAATCCATTCCCCCCAAC
>MWFF01000157.1 GCA_002071485.1 Verrucomicrobia bacterium ADurb.Bin006
CGCTTCCCCATCGATACCCCCGACGGACTGGTGAATTTGCTGCGTTGGCTCAGCCCCAGCAGCACCGGTTGCGCCGTCGCGGAGGTGGCTATGTGAGGGGCGGGAGATTCCCCACAGAGCATGCCTCTGGTCCGGGCTGCGGGGGTCAACTACAAGGAGCGCGTCGCCCGCCAAGGGCATAAAAATAAACGACGACACTCCTCTGACCGATCCGAGTCACGCGCGCAGCCGTGTGAAATGTCCGGCCTAGACCATCAGGGCCATTTGGCGGGGGGTCAGCAGCGCGTCGATGCCGGCGCAGCGCCCAGCCCGAAGCTTCGAGATGCCGAGCGTGCAGAGGCCCCCTTTCTTCAGCACAAAATCGAGGCCCGGGCCGCCGGTCAGGAGAAGAGAGGCCAGGCCGCTGAGATGCGGCTCGTGGCCCACCAACAGCGCGCTTCGGGGCAACGGGTGCCGCGCGCTCAAGTCAGCGATCAACCGCCTCAGGTCGCCGTCGGTCCCCAGGTGCTCCGAGAACTCGATGCGCTGATGCGTGCCCAGCGTCTTGACGACGATTTCGGCGGTCTCACGGGCACGGACCGCGGGGCTCGAGAGGATGAGATCGAACTCGAGTTCCATCGCCCGCAGCGCCCGGGCGATGCGCTCCAGTTTCTGGCGCCCCTCGGGCGCCAGCGGGCGCTCGGCGTCGGTTCGGTACCGGGCCGCATTGCGTTTGACCGCGATGCCGTGCCGCAAGAGGTGCAGATGCATCGTTCCGATCACGGTTGAGGATTGCCGCTCGAGCACTTGGCATTGCTGCCGAGGTATCGGTTCACGGCGTTCAAGTATGACCGCGCGCTCGCCTCGATGACATCGGTGCTCGCGCCCCTGCCGGTCACCACCTGGCCGTCGCCGAAATCCACCTTGGTTGTCACCTCGCCCAAGGCATCCATGCCCTGGGACACCGCGCGCAAGGCGTAATCGAGCAGTTTCCCCTTCGTCCGGGTCAGGCGGTCGATGGCCTTGAGAACGGCGTCCACCGGGCCGTCGCCGATGCTCGCATCCTGGACCGTCTCGACGGCCTTCCCGCGCCCCGCGGTGCGCAATTGGATCGTCGCGGTCGGCACGGTCCGGCTGCCGCTGGTGACATGAAGATAATCGAGCGACCAGGTTTCAGGCACCTCGGTAATGCGGTCTTCGGCCAGGGCCGTGAGATCGTCGTCGTAAACGAATTTCTTCTTGTCGCCGATCTCCTTGAACCGCGTAAAGATGGCCTGCACCTCGGCGTCGCTCATGCGAAATCCGAGCTGCCGCAGCCGGGCGGCGACTGCGGCGCGCCCGCTGTGCTTGGTCAGCGGCAACTCGGTGGTGCCCCACCCAACGTCTTGCGGGTCCATGATCTCGTAGGTCTCGCGTTTCTTGAGGATGCCGTCCTGGTGGATGCCGCTGGAGTGGGCGAAGGCGTTCTCGCCGACAATCGCCTTGTTGCGCTGGACCGCAAGACCGCTCATCCGGGAGACGAGCCTCGATGATCGGACGATTTCGCGCGGATTGACGCCGCACTGGAAACCGCGAAACCAATCCCCGCGGGTGCGCAACGCCATGACCAATTCCTCGAGCGAAGCGTTCCCGGCCCGTTCGCCGATGCCGTTGACTGTGCACTCGATCTGCCGCGCGCCGGCCCGGACCGCGGCAAGGGAGTTCGCAACCGCCAGGCCGAGGTCGTCGTGGCAGTGCACGCTGATCACCGCCTTGCCTGACCGAAACTCGGGGACCGCATCGTGAAGCTGCTTGATGAGCGCGCCGAACTGATCGGGTATCGCCCAGCCGACCGTGTCCGGGATGTTCACCGTGGTGGCGCCCGCCGCCACAACGGCCTGACACACCTGCACGAGAAACTCCGGCTCGGTGCGGGAGCCGTCCTCGGGGGAGAACTCGACGTCCCTCACGTAGGATCTCGCCCGCTTCACGCCCTCGACCGAGAGGCGAATGATCTCGCTCTGCGCCTTGTTCAGTTTGAACTCGCGGTGGATTTTCGATGTGGCGAGAAAGACGTGAATCCGCGCTCGCTTGCCCGCCGGTTTCACCGCCGCGGCGGCGCGGTCGATGTCCGCCGGCACGCACCGGGCCAGGCCGGCAATCACAGGGCCCTTGATCTCGCGCGCGATGGTCTGCACGGCGGCGAAGTCGCCCTCGCTGGTGATGGGGAATCCGGCCTCGATCACGTCCACCTTCAGCCGGGCGAGTTGGCGGGCCACTTCGAGTTTTTCGCGGAGATTCATCGAGGCCCCCGGGCACTGCTCGCCGTCGCGGAGTGTCGTGTCAAAGATGACGATGCGCTCGTTCTTCATGGTGTTCCTGCACTTTTCGTTCGTTCTCTGCATGTTGTTGTCTGGGCCATCTGCCCGTTGCATTCTCCGGGGCATAACCACCGACGTCGACGGCGATGCGGGCCCAAAACAGAGAGCCCCACCGCCGTGCGTGGCAGTGGGGCTCCGGAAATCCTGGGGATTGCTCTAGAACCCGTCCGCCACGCCGCACAACAGCAGCAGCGTCCGCAGAGCCAGATTCGCAATCCCGTTCATCGTTGCGGCCACATTAGAAGGAAGCCTCAGACGAGTCAAATGATTATTCGCGATCGTCAAGGTCGGCGGTGCATTTCGAGGTTGTCGGTGGGAATCGAGTCTGCGCTGCATTGGAGTGGGGACGGTCTCGTCCTCGGCGATGAGAGTTGCAGACCCTGTTTGGGGGGCGACGAGGACCTGGCTGCCCTGTCTGCCTGCGGGCAGGCGGCAGGCAGGGGAGGCTTGCGGGAAGCAAACCCGGTTCTCATGCGGATCCGAACGACAGGCCGCGCCCACCGGGATGGGACCCGGCGAGCGCGGCGCGATCGAATCGACTCTGCGCGCGATGAATCGCTTAAGGCTGCGAAACGCGATAGAACTGGTAAGCAGGCGTCACGCCGATCTGGATGGTATGGGAGCCAGCGGCAATGCCTGTTTGGACCTGGACCCACGCCTTGAGGTCCATGGTCCCCCAGACCGTGTAGGTGGAGCCGGCGACCGCATTCCAGTTCAAGGTGAGCTGGCTTTGGGCGGCGTTGTAGGCGGTGGTGATTGTGATCTGACTGCCGGCCGGGATAAACGGCGTGCCATCCGGCTGCTTCGGGTTGGGTGGGATGGTTGGATCGACCTGGAACCAGTTGGCCGAACCGTCGCAGCCGTCGGTCTCGAGGCCATCGGTTCCCTTGGCGCTGAGCGCAAGGTCGATCTTATCGCCCGGTTGGGCGTTGATGTAGTAGGTGCGGATGACGCCGACACCGTCCGTAGAAGCGATGACCGCCGAGTCCTGGAGCCGGCCGTTCACGTACAGAAGGCCGGTGATGCCGTTGCCGCCGCACGCGACGTTGACGTGCCGTGTATGCCAACGGACGCCCAGCGGCGTCACTTTGGTCAACTCGGTGGCCACCCAGCGGCGGATCGTCCAGTGCGTGTCGCCCGTCCCGGCATTCGGATGTGTGGTCTCCCGTCCGAGTTCGGTCCAGGGCGCTCCGCTGGTGTCCAGATCAAACTGCGTGCCGGTCCAGGCCTCCGCGGGGAACGGAATGAAGGCCGTGTCCGGATTGTAGTTCTGGGCGCCGCCGTCCGAGGTCAGGTTGCGGTATCCGTAGAACCAACCATTGACGCCCTGCTCGCCCGTCGTGGTGAACTCGACGATCGAATCGGCGATCACGGTGGTGTTCGGATTGTGATTCGGATCGTTCGGATCGTGCCCCGACGCGACTTCGGCGCCGTCGCTGAAACCGTCGCCGTCCGTATCGAACAGAAGCGGATTTGTCTTGGGCGTGCCGTTGACTTCCTCGCCATCCGTGCGCCCATCGCCGTCGGTATCCGCCTTGCGCGGATCGGTGCCGGTGTCGGTGGCGCTGACGAATATGCCCGTCTTGGTCTCGACGGCATCGCTCAGGCCATCGCCGTCGGTGTCAGCCACCAGCGGATTGCTGTCGCGAGCAAATTCCACCGTGTTGACCACTCCGTCGCCGTCGTTGTCGCCCGTGCCGGTGAGCACCGTGAGATCGGCGGCGTAGATCAACTCCCAGAAGTCGGGCAGACCGTCGGCGTCTGTGTCCTGCGCGTTGGCAGGGATGAAGAGCGAGCCATCGGGCTGGCGGGGTTCTTTGGGAATCTTCTTGTCGACCCATAACCAGGTGGTCGAGCCGTCACTCCAATCGCGACGATCGCCGCCGACGCCTTCCGGAGTCAGCGCCAAATCCACGATGTCGTTGGCCTTGAGGTTGACGTAGTAGCGGCGGATTTGACCGGTGGTGTCCGTTCCGTCGATCGTAAGGTGATCGATCTGACTGCCGTTGAGGTGGAGTGAACCCGTCACGCCCGCGTTGGCCGGATTCTCCTTCTTCACACTCCAGATCAGAGCCACGGGGGTGACCGCGGTGAGTTCCTTGTTGACCCAGCGGCGGATGACCCAATGCTCCAGACCAATTTCGCCGCCGATGGTGGCAGGGCTGTTCGCCCCGTTGGGATGGACGTTCAGAGCGGCTTGGTAGGTCCAAGGACCGGCCCCCTCGGTGTTCAGATCCCAGGCGCTGCCCGTCCAAGTCTGGCTCCAGCCATCCCACGCGCCGGCGTCTTCACCTCCCACGAAGGGAATGAAGTCGACGTTCGGATCGTAGTCGATGGTGCTGGTTTCCGGATCGTATTCACGGTAGCCGTTGTACCAGTTGTCCCGGCCCTGCACCCCCGAGAACTCCTTCTCCGAATTGGCGATCACCTGGGCCAGTGGATGGTCGGCGGGATCGACGGGGTTCGTGCCCCACTCGAACTCGGCGAGATCCGAGAACCCATCACCGTCGGTGTCGGCTTTGTTCGGATCGGTCGGCGGAACGCGGGTCACCTCGGCGTAATCGCTGATGCCGTCGCCGTCGCTGTCAATCTTGGTGGGGCTGCTGCCCGTGTCGGTCGGACTGACGTACACGCCGGTGCCGGTCTCGACCAAGTCGCCGAGGCCGTCGCCGTCCGTGTCGGGGTTTGTAGGATCGGAGCCGCGCGCGAATTCGTCCGGGTCCTTCAGACCATCGGCGTCAAAGTCGCCGTTCAAGGTGAGTTTCGTCAGGTCACCCGGGAAGTAAATCTCCTCCCACGCATCGGGCATGCCGTCGGCGTCGGTGTCGCCGGCGCCCACGGGAATGAAGGGCGAGCCGTCCGGCTGCTTCGGGTTGGGCGGGATGGTCGGGTCGATCACCAGCCAATTGGCGCTGCCGTCGCAGCCATCGGCGTCGCCGTTGTCGGTGCCCCGGGGACTGAGGATGAGATCGATCTTATCGCCGACCTTGACATTGGCGAAGAAGGTGCGGGTCACGCCGGTGGTGTTGTTGAACGCGAGTGTGACCGCGTCCATGCGCTCGCCGTTGATGTACAGGGCGCCGGTCACGCCATTCCCGCAGCCCGCGTTGGTCTTGCGGACGTGCCAGCGGAGGGCCAGCGGCGTGGTCTCGGTCAATTCAGTCGCCACCCAGCGGCGAACCGTCCAATGCGTAGGCGATGTGCCGGCCGGATGGGTTGACTCGGCACCAAGTTCGGTCCAGGGCGCGGTGCTCGGGGCGAGGTCCCACCTCCCGCCGGTCCAGGTATCGGGCGTGAAAGGAATGAAGGCGGTGTCGGGATTGTAGTTGATACCGCCGCCGTCGTGCGTGTAGTCGCGGTAGCCGCCATACCAGTCATTCGCTCCTTGCGAGCCGTCCGTGCTGAACTCGAGTCTCGAGTGTGCGATCCACGTGGTGTCCGGGTTGTTGGTTCCGTCGTTGGGATCATGGCCGCTGGCGACCTCGTCGCCGTCGCTGTAGCCGTCATCGTCGCTGTCCGGGTCGGTGGGATCGGTCTTCGGGGTTCCGTTGACCTCGTCGCCGTCGGTGCGACCGTCGCCATCGGTATCGGCCCTGATCGGGCTGGTCCCGGTGTCGGTGGGACTGACATAGATGCCGGTGTCCGTCTCGACGCTATCGATCAGACCGTCGGCATCGGTGTCTGACTTGGTTGGGTCCGTGCCACGCTGGAGTTCGGCGAGGTCCTTGAGCCCGTCTGCGTCGTAGTCCCCATCGCCGCTCAGCTTGGTGAGGTCGCCCGGGAAGTAAGTCTCCTCCCATGCATCGGGCAGACCGTCGCCGTCGGTGTCAGCCGTGGCGGTCACCACCATCCACGTGAACGAACCATCCGCGCCGTCGCCGGTGTCTCCGCTCGGGCCCACGGGGCTGAGAATCACGTCGAAGACGTCGGTGGATTTCGCGATGACCCAGTAGGTCTGTGTGACGCCAACGCCGTCGTTGCCCGCCACGGCAGCGCTTTGAACGCGCACGCCGTTGACGTGCAGCGCGCCGGTCACGCCCGTCCCGGCGAGGTTCTCCTTGCGGACGTTCCACTGGACGCCCAGCCAGGTATTGCCGCCCAGTTCGCTGGCCGTCCAGCGGCGGATGACCCAGTGCTCCTCGCCGTTGTTGATGCCGTTGGGATGAACCCGTTCGGCCGCCAGATACGTCCAAGGCGCACCCGAGGTGTTCAGGTCCCAGGCGCTCCCCGTCCACTGCTGGCCGAAGCCGTCCCAATCCCCCTGGCCTACACCTCCAGCAAACGGGATAAACTCCGTCGCCACATCGTAATCGACGGTGAGGCCGTCATAGAAGTAGCGAAAGCCGTAGAACCAGCCGTTCTGGCCCTGGTTGCCGGAGAATTCCGTGATTGAATTTGCGATCTCAGCCGACTGCGCCAGATTGCCCTGGCCGATTCCCAGCCAGGCGAGCGCGCCGATCAAGACGCTTTGGGATATGTTTCTTGTTTTCATAAGACTCTGGTCTTCACACGTTGTGGCTGCAGAACGAGCGCAACAGACTCCTGTCACAAACTGGATTGGACAAGCGCAACTCTGATCTCGCTCCGAGCGATGTCAAGCCTGAGAACAGCCCTGGCGTCCGTCGCCCGCTCCACTTCATAATTGACCTTGGCTGTCAGTTGTGGCCGCAATTTGATTGCGGCTTTGCCGCGCTAAGAAGTGTCCCGGGTAAGGGTCCTTGCCTCGGTGCGGCTCCCATCAAGCGCCTGCCACAGCGCATGGCGCTTGTCTTTCCCTCACGGCTTCTTACCCTCGCCGGCATGGAACTCTCTCAGGGACTGCGGAAGGTGCAGGAGCGGGTTGCACAGGCGTGCCGCCGGGCCGGGCGGCAGGCGTCCGAGGTGACGCTTGTAGCCGTGACGAAGGGCCAGCCGCCCGAGGTGGTGCGCGCCGCCGCGGGTCTGGGGCTCGATATCTTCGGCGAGAACAAGGTCCAGGAAGCCAAGGCGAAGATTCCTCTCTGTCTGGCGCGGCTGCGCTGGCACATGATCGGCCATCTGCAAACCAACAAGGCCCGCGATGCGGTTCACTTCTTCGAGATGATCCAGAGCATCGACAGCCTGCGTCTGGCCGAGGAGGTGAATCGGTGCGCCGAGAAGGCGGGCAGGACAATGCCGATCCTGCTCGAGGTCAATGTGGCGGGAGAAGCGTCCAAGTTCGGCTATCGACCCGAGACCTTGCTGGCGGAGTTCGATCGGCTCAACGGGCTGAGGCGACTCGAAATCCACGGTTTGATGACCATGGCCCCGTGGACGCCCGATCCGGAAAAGGTCCGTCCTGTGTTTCGCCGATTGCGCGAACTCAAAGCCGAATGCGAAGCGCGCCTGGGTGCGCCCCTCGAACACCTGAGCATGGGCATGAGCAGCGATTTCGAGGTCGCCATCGAGGAAGGGGCGACGATTGTGAGGGTCGGGACCGCGATCTTCGGCGAGCGCCACCGAAGCGCGCCTGCGGCCTCTGGGGGCTGACTCCACGGTCTTTTCATTTGGAACGGTGCTTAACGAGTATCTGGAAAGGGATTTGGGGATTGTTCTGGCAGCGCTCCTGCAGGGCAGGCCAAGAAGCCTCGGGGTGAAGGTCCGCCTTGAGCGCGATCAATAAAGAACCTGTCACTTTACCGCCGCAAGACGAGCCGCTTCAACGCAGGTGCGTCAGCGAGAAAATCAGCTCCGGCAGTCGATACCCGATCTCCCATCTCCCATCTCCGATCTCCGCGCTCTCTGTGCCTCTGTGGTTGATCCCCCTCGCTGAATGTCACCGTACGGAATGAACCACAGAGACGCCGAGGACACGGAGAAGGCCATGACCGGGCAATCTGTGTTCCTCCCCGAATCTGTGAGGGACGGACTCCACACCGATTCAGGGCGGAACACAGATTGACGCCGAGACGGTGATCCCTCTGAA
>MWFF01000158.1 GCA_002071485.1 Verrucomicrobia bacterium ADurb.Bin006
TGCAGACCTGACGCAAAACGGTGAGTTTGCCCGCGGTTGGGGCTTGGTGTTTTTTCATGACCTGCCGTGTGGCAGGTTTTCGTCAAGCTTCCAACCATTTTTTTCGCCAATTCCTGTGGGATGGCTGTGAACTCATGTCGATATGCCTGACTGGCTTGTTTTCAATCACTTATGATGAGACACCATAGCCCACGGGAGTCGTTTTGCTCATCGCTTGAGTCATTGTCTATGCTTCTTGTGCTCTTGTCCGATGGCGTTCAGCCCGCCAATGGCGAAATGGTAGAGATGCGCGACTAGCGCCTCGCGCGGAGTGCTGGAAACCGCTTCGACGACAGCAGGCACGTTGCGTCCTGCGACCAACATCATCGCGCAAGGAGCCATGACGCTGACCGCGCACCGGAACAGCGCGGGATCGTCAGGGGGAATCGAGGTTATTTCCCTGAGGATGCCGAGGACTACCTTGAATTTGGGCAAGACTTCGTTTTGCTGGAGGACCTGAAGATGGGAGGTAGGTGACATCAGTTCGCGCACCAGCACCCGGCTATGCCAGCCTTGCTGGCCAACCGCAGCTTCCACGATGCCTTCGATCACTCTTTTCAGCTTGTCCCGGGCCGGCAGATCGGCGGCGGTGACTTCCTGTAAAGACTCCATGCTGATCAGGCGCCGATGGGCTTCGGCCAGCACCGCCTGATACAGTCCCCCACGGCTGCCGAAGTGATAGTTGATCGAGGCGAGGTCCACACCGGCTTTGGCGGCGATGGCTTTGTTGCTGGTCTCGGCAAAACCGAATGCGGCGAAAAGCTCGCCTGCCGTTTCCAAAATGCGCTTGTGGGTCGCTTCTCCGTCTATGCGGAAAACACGCGATTTCTTGGTCTTTCGGGTCGCTGACATGGTCTGTGCGGCAATTTCCGTTTGACTCTAAACTAGCTTTAAACTAAATTCAATTTAATTTTAGGGCGCGGAGGACATTTCTTCCCCGCTCCATTTCCCAAGTTCAATCAGAATGAAAAAATCACTATTCACTGTAGTGCTGGCCCTTGCGGCCATCGGCGCTGGCTGGTTCTGGTGGAGCGGGCGCGAGGCGCGGCAAGCCAAGGATGAGCTTGTTCTGTATGGCAATGTGGACATCCGTCAGATTTCGCTGGCTTTCGATGGCAGTGGCCGGATTGCCGACCTTCGCGCCGAGGAGGGCGACCGGATCAAAGCCGGTGCGGTGATCGGCGTGCTGGATACGCGGACGCTGGAGCTTCAGGCCCGACAGGCGGAAGCCGGGGTCGAAGCCCAGCGGCAAACGCTCCTGCGGCTTCGCAACGGATCGCGCCCGGAGGAGCTCGCCGAGGCGCGCGCCAAGCTGGCATCGGCGGAGTCGAACGCCCGACGGGCGGAACAGGAACTTTCCCGGACGACTCTGCTCCAGGAAAGCCGGACGGTGAGCGTGCAGGATGTCGATCTGGCGAGAAACAGCGCGGAGGTGGCGCGAGCCAAGGTCGCAGAACTGCGTGCCACATTGCGCCTCGCGGAACTGGGACCCCGCGCCGAGGATGTCGCCGCCGCAGAGGCGCAACTCGCGGCATCGCAAGCGCAACTGGCTCTGCTCCGGCATCAGATCGAATTGGGAACGCTTCGCGCCCCCACCGATGCGGTCGTGCGCTCGCGTCTGCGCGAACCGGGCGACATGGCTACGCCGCAGCAGGCCGTCTTCGCGCTAGCCCTCACCCGCCCGAAGTGGATGCGTGTCTATGTCGGCGAGCCGGACCTCGGCAAAATCAGGTCCGGCATGGAGGCTGAAGTTTTCACGGACAGCCAACCGCACCGGCCGGTCAAGGGCACGGTGGGCTACATTTCATCGGTGGCGGAATTTACGCCGAAGGCGGTGCAGACCGAGGAACTGCGCACGCGTCTTGTCTATGAGGTCCGTGTCATCGTCGAGGACGACGCCGACATCCTTCGTCTCGGTCAGCCCGTCACGGTGCATCTCCAGATCAGCCCCACCCCGTGAACGATGCCGCCGCCACAGTCGTCGCCCAGGGCCTGCGCAAGACCTTCGTGGGGCCTGACGGAAACAGGTTCGCCGCCATCGACGATGTGTCGTTGACCGTGCGTGCCGGGGAATTGACCGCACTGGTTGGGCCGGACGGAGCGGGCAAGACGACGCTGATCCGCATGATGGCCGGACTGCTCAAACCGGACGCCGGTTCGTTGCAGGTGCTCGGCATCGACCTCACGCGCGATCCGCAGGCGGTGCAGGATCGCATCAGCTACATGCCGCAGCGTTTCGGACTCTACGAAGACCTGAGCGTGCAGGAAAACCTCACCCTCTATGCCGACCTGCACGGGGTGCCGCAGGCGGAGCGTCGCGAACGGTTCGCCCGCATGTTGGAGATGACCGACTTGGCGCGGTTCACGGAACGCCCGGCCGGAAAACTTTCCGGCGGCATGAAACAGAAGCTCGGACTCGCCTGCACGCTGGTCCGCTCGCCGGACCTGTTGATCCTCGACGAGCCGAGCGTTGGCGTCGATCCGCTGTCACGCCGCGATTTGTGGAAGATCGTGCAGCAGCTGGTCCATGAGGAGAAGCTGAGCGTCATCGTCAGCACCGCTTACATGGACGAAGCCGAGCGTTGCGGGCAGGTATTCGTTTTCAACCGTGGCCGGATGCTGGCCGATGGCGCGCCCGCGAAGCTGCGGGCATGGGCGCATGGAGTGACGTTCACCGCCAGGCCGCCCGAAGCAATGCCCGCGCGGGAGTTGCAGGCCCGCCTGATCGACCGGCCGGAACTCATCATTGATGCGGTGCCGAGCGGCGGCAGCGTGCGCTTCATCCGCCGGGCCGGGGAGGATGAAAAACAGCTGAATGAAATGCTCCATGACGCGCCCTTCGCGCCTCGTCCGGAGGAGTTGGAAGACGCCTTCATGATGCTGTTGCGGCAGGCGGAGGACAAGGACACGAAGGCTGCGGCGAAGCCCGCCTATGAAGCGCCGCGGGTCGCTGCGGTCAGTTCGAATGGAGCGAACTGCCAGCCGGTCATCGTGGTGCGCGATCTCGTGCGGAAGTTCGGGGACTTCATGGCGGTGGCCAGCACTTCCTTCGAGGTGGCCCGGGGCGAGATCTTCGGGTTGCTCGGCCCGAACGGCGCGGGAAAGACCACCACGTTCCGCATGTTGTGCGGACTGCTGCCAGCGACCAGCGGTCATCTCGAAGTGGCGGGCCGCAATCTGCGCACCGCCCGAGCGGAGGCGCGGGGGCGTATCGGCTATGTCTCGCAAAAGTTCGCGCTTTATGGAAACCTGAGCGTCCGCGAGAATCTGGAGTTCTTCGGCGGCGCTTACGGCTTGCGCGGCAAGGCGCTCAAGGCGCGGGTGGCCGCCTCGCTGGAACAATTCGACCTCGAACCGTCGGCCCAAAGCGGCATTCTCCCTGCCGGTTACAAACAGCGCCTCGCAATGGCCACGGGGCTGCTGCACGAGCCGGATATCCTGTTTCTCGACGAACCGACCAGCGGCATCGACCCGCTTGCCCGGCGGGCCTTCTGGCGGACGATCACCGCCTTGGCCAAAAGCGGCGTGACGATCATCGTCACCACGCACTTCATGGAGGAGGCCGAGTATTGCGACCGCATCGCCATTCAGGATGCCGGGAAAGTGCTGGCGCTCGGCACGCCGCATCAGGTCCGCGAGCAGGCTGGCGCGGCGAGCGTGATGGACATGAACAGCGCGTTCATCGCCATCGTCGAGCAGAGCCGGGCACAGCGGGAAACCAAAGGAGGTGCCGCATGAATGCCTCCGGCTTCACCACGCGACTCGTCGCCCTGACGCGGAAGGAAACCCGCCAGATGCTGCGCGACCGCAGCAACCTCGTCGTCGGTCTGCTGCTGCCCGTCGCTTTGATTCTGCTGTTTGGCTACGGCCTTTCCTTCGACGTGAAAAACGCCCGCCTCACCGTGGTGCTGGAGGACAGTTCGCCCACGGCCCGCCAGACCGTGGTCGGGCTTCAAGGCTCCCCTTATCTCGCGCCCGTTTGGGTCAGGACGATGGACGAAGCCGAACGCCTGATACGGGCTGGCAAGACCGACGCCATCCTGCGCGTGCCGGGCGATTTCTCCCGCCAACTGGCCGACGGCAACGGGCGTGTGCAACTGCTGCTCAACGGTGTGGATTCCAACACCGCCTCGACCATTGAGGGCTACGTCAGCGGCGCACTTTCCACTCCGGTCCTGCAACAAGCCGACCGCACGGGCAACAAGAGCGCCCGTGCCGCCACCATCGTCATCGTGCAGCGCACCTGGTTCAACGAGGCGGGAGAAAGCACCTGGTATCTGGTGCCGGGATTGATCGTGTTGGTGATGACGCTGATCGGCGCATTCCTGACTTCGATGCTGATCGCACGCGAATGGGAACGTGGCACACTCGAATCTCTCTTCGTCACCCCCGTGAGGCCATTGGAGTTGGTCTTGGCAAAACTCGCCCCCTACGTGGTCATCGGAGCCATTGACCTCATCATGTGCCTGCTCGCGGCCAAGTATCTTTTTCAGGTGCCGATGCGCGGTTCACTCATGCTCATCATCGGGTCGTCGCTCCTCTACCTGATGGTGTCGCTCGCGCTCGGATTGTTCATTTCCGGCGCGATGCGAAACCAGTTTGCCGCCAGCCAGATGGCCCTGCTCGCCAGCTTCATGCCCGCCATGATGTTGTCGGGCTTCATCTTCGACCTGCGCAACGTGCCGGTCGTCATTCAGGTCGTCAGCCAGGCGCTTCCCGCGACACACTATATGTCGATCATCAAGACCCTGTTCATGGCGGGCGACATCTGGCCCGACATCCTGCGAAGCTGCGGCATCCTCACCCTCTACGCGCTCATGCTCGTCGCCGCCACCCGCCGCAAGTTGGGCAAAACGTTGGAATGAAGACCATGAGAAACTTCCTCGACTCGCTCATGAAAATCATGGCGCTGGTCCGCAAGGAATTGCTGACCATCCTGAAAGACCCGTCGGGCCGCGCACTCCTCATCGGCCCCGCCCTCATACAGGCATTGCTCTACGGCTACGGGGCTACCTACGACCTCACCAACGTCCCCTACGCCGTTCACGATCAGAGCCGGGGCGCCGCCTCCACGGAACTTCTGGCTCGGCTGGACGGAACCGGAGTCTTCCATCGCGTGGCAACACTCACTTCGTCGGACCAGATCGCCGGGATGATCGACAGCGGCGACGCGCTCCTCGTCATCGGCATTCCCTCCGATTTCGAGACCCTCCGAGTCTCCGGGCAGCAGGCTCCCTTGCAGGTCATCCTCGACGGGCGCAATTCCTCCACCGCCGGGTTGGCGTCGGCCTATGTCTCGTCCATCGTCGCAGCCTACAACCAGTCGCTGGGCGGTGCTCCATCCGTGACCATCGTGCGCCGCGCTTGGTTCAACGCCAACCTCGAATCCCGATGGAACATCATGCCCGGCCTGATCGCTGCCTTGAGCATGTTGCAGACACTCATGCTGGCCGCGCTCTCGGTGGCCCGCGAACGGGAGCAAGGCACCTTCGACCAGTTGCTGGTGACACCGCTGACCCCCCTGCAAATCCTCATCGGCAAAGCCCTGCCATCCATCCTGGTCGGGCTGATCCAGTCCACGATCATTTTTCTCATCATTCTATTTTGGTTCCAGATTCCGATGAACGGCTCCGTCTGGCTGCTCTATCTCGGATTGCTCACCTTCACGGTGACATCGGTCGGCATCGGCCTGTCCATCTCGGCCGTGGCGTTGAACATGCAACAGGCGATGCTCTACACTTTCATGCTCATCATGCCCCTGATACTGCTCTCCGGCCTGCTCACCCCGGTGCGCAACATGCCGGAGATTTTGCAGGTCGCCACCTATGCCAACCCGCTTCGCTTCGGCATTGACACGGTGCGCCGCGTCTATCTGGAAGGAGCCGGGTTCAGCGACGTGGCCTATAATTTCATACCGCTGGTGATTGTGGGAGCCATCACACTGCCGCTCGCAGCATGGCTGTTCCGCAACCGCCTCGCCTGATTTGAAGTCGCATCGGTCTCTCGGTCTCGGCCACGACAACAAAGTATCGGATGCCCCGACCGTCGGGAGCGAAGGCCAATCCCCAGACTCCTGATGAATTCAAGATACGCTGCGTAAAAACGATCGTTACTAGCCTGGATTTCCACGGACCGGAATTGACCTAAGTCTTCGAGGTTTTAGGCGGACCGGTGTAGGTGGTCAGCCGCAACGAGTGGCCTTCCCACCAGGGGACCTGGACGGGTCGGTCCAGCAAACCCGAGGCGAGGATGATCGGCAGATGGGAGCGGCGATGGAAACTGACTTCGACCTCGTTCTCGGAG
>MWFF01000159.1 GCA_002071485.1 Verrucomicrobia bacterium ADurb.Bin006
TCCCTCACAGATTCGGGGAGGAACACAGATTGCCCGGTCATGGCCTTCTCCGTGTCCTCGGCGTCTCTGTGGTTCATTCCGTACGGTGACAGTCAGCGAGGGGGATCAACCACAGAGGCACAGAGAGCGCGGAGATCGGAGATGGGAGATGGGAGATCGGGTATCGACTGCCGGAGCTGATTTTCTCGCTGACGCACCTCCGTTGAAGCGGCTCGTCTTGCGGCGGAGGTCTTCAGCCGCAAAATAAAGTGACGGTGCGGACCGGACAGAGGGAAGACTCTGAGAGGTTGCACTTCGATCCGACGCTAGTCCAGGCCGCGCTCTCTGTCTCTCTGGTTCCGCCTTCCAAATACCGTCGAGCAAAAATTCAAACAAACGCGCAAATCCGCAAATCGGTGCACTGGCGGCAGATTGTCGAGATCCCGAGTTGCTCCGCCTCACGGCATCCACTACACTCGGCGCACAAATCCTCCGCTATGAGAACGCGTTTTCGCATCGCATGGGCGTCGCTGACGACGCTGATCGTCGCCGGATGCCATACCACGCCTCCCGAACAGGTCGGTCCGATCAAAGAGGGAGGTCATCTGGCCCCCACCCATCAACTCCTGCGCCCCGCGGGCGAATCGGTCGAGTTCGGCGGTCGTCCCGTTGATCTCATCCTGGCTCCGAATCGCCGGACAGTCTGGGTCAAAGACAACCGCGGACTCGTTGCCATCGACACGGCGGACTGGTCCGTGCGTCAGGAGCTGAAGTTCAAGGAGAGCGGGGGCTCGACGCATGGCCTGGCCGTCACGCGCGACGGGACTCGGCTCTTCGCGTCGGGCGCAGCCAACGCCCTGTGGGAAGCGCAGATCGACGCGCAAGGCGTCGCAACCTGGGGCAGGAAGATCACCCTGCCCGGCCCGGGTGGGAAAGGGAACCCTCACGTGGGGGGAATCGCCCTGTCGCGGGACGAGACGAAAGCCTATGTCTGTTTGTCGCGCAACAACACGCTGGCGGTGGTGGATCTCAGTGCGGGAACAATAGTGCAGGAGATCGCGGTCGGTGTTGCGCCTTACGATGTGGCCTGTGCGAACGGAGACGGAAACGAATCGGTGGCGTTCGTTTCGAATTGGGGAGGGCGGCATCCGGTGGGCAATGAGCCCGCGGCGAACTCCTCGGACACGCCTGCACTGGTCGACGAGCGCGGCGTCGCGTCGAGCGGGACGGTCTCGGTGGTGGATTTGGCCCAGGGACGCGAGGTCGCCCAGATCGCAACGGGCCTGCATCCGTCCGACCTCGAGTTTGGCAGGGGGGGTGACCTGCTCTACGTGGCCAACGCCAACTCGGACTCGGTGAGTGTGATCGACGTCGCGCGGCGGGTGATGGTCGGGGAAGCGCTCGTCCGACCGGCATCCGGTTTGCCCTTTGGCAGCGCTCCCAATGCCCTGGCTCTGTCGCCGGATGGCCGCCGGCTTTACGTGGCCAACGGCGGCAACAACGCCGTCGCCGTGCTCAACCTGGACCAACCGATCGAACCGCGCGTCGAGGGATTCATCCCCGCAGGGTGGTATCCGAGTGCGCTCTTCGCCGACAGATCGCATCTCTACGTGGCCAATGCCAAAGGGATCGGGTCGCGCCATCCGGACCCGAAGAAGAAGGGCTGGAACAGCCACCAACATCGCGGCAGCGTGACGCGCGTGGCGATTCCGACACCGGGTCAGCTCGCGGACTATACCCGACAGGTCAGGGCGGATGCCCGGGTGCCGGAGATTCTGAGGGCCTGGGAGAGGTCGAACCAGGCGCGGCGTCCGGTGCCGGTGCCAAAGCGCCTTGGGGACCCGTCAGTCTTCGAGCATGTGGTGTACATCATCAAGGAGAACCGCACCTACGACCAGGTATTCGGCACTCTCACTCAAGCCAACGGCGACGCGTCGCTGTGCGTTTTCGGACGCGAGGTGACGCCCAACCACCATGCTCTGGCGGAGCAATTCGTGCTCTTGGACAACTTCTACTGCAACGGGGTGTTGTCAGCCGACGGTCACGCATGGGCCACGGAGGGCTACGTCACCGATTACCTCGAGAAATCGTTCGGCGGATTCACCCGCAGTTATCCCTTCGCGGGAGACGATCCGTTGAGCTATGCGCCCACGGGCTTTCTCTGGGACAACGTGCTCTTGCACGGGCTCTCCTTCCGCAATTATGGAGAGATGAACATCACAGCCACACAGCCTGCCAACGCCACGTTCAAGCAAATCTACGAGGATTACCTCGCCAAGACCGGCAAGATCGGTTTCAAGCACAACATCGAGATCGACACCTTGAGGCGCTACAGTTGCCCGGCATCGCCGGGCTGGAACATGCGCATCCCGGATCAAATCCGGGCCGATGCCTTTCTCGATGAATTTCGGGCGTTCGAACGTGACGGACACTGGCCCAACCTGGTCATTCTCTACCTGCCCAACGACCACACCTCGGGCACAAGCGCCGGCAGTCCGACCCCGCAGGCGCAGGTCGCCGACAATGACCTGGCGCTGGGTCGAGTCGTGGACGCCATTTCGCACAGCCGCTTCTGGCCCAAGACCTGCATCTTCGTGATCGAAGATGATCCCCAGAACGGATTCGACCATGTCGACGGCCACCGCTCGCTCTGTCTGGTGGTCAGTCCGTACACGAAACGGGGCGCCGTGATCAGCCAGTTCTACAACCAGACCTCCGTGCTCCACACCATGCAACGGATGCTCGGCATCCCGCCCATGAACCAGATGGACGCCTTGTCCCCCCTCATGACCGCCTGCTTTCAAAGCAAAGCCGATCTGACACCGTACGTCTGTCTGCCCACAAACATCCCCTTGGACGAAATGAACAAGGAGACCAGCGACCTCTCGCCACAGGAAAGGCACTGGGCCGAATCGAGCGCGGTTCTCCCGCTGGACCAGCCCGACCAGGCGGACGAGGACACGCTGAACCGGATTGTCTGGCACTCGATGCGAGGCGCCGATGAACCCTATCCCGCGGCCTTTGCTGGGGCTCACGGCAGAGGCCTGAAACGCTTGGGCCTGCGCCTCGATAACCTGGTCCGAGCACCCGCGCCGGGCAGGCCGGAGTGACGCCTCGGAACACTGAAGTCCCTCGCAGCGTCGTCCAGCACGAGCACCCAATCAAGGTGCTCGCCCAAGGCACGCGAATGAGGAACGGACGCGAGAGCATCAGGTTCTTGGCGTGCTACATCTGCGTCGCGCCGGGCTGATCGAGCGCCTCGAACCAGGGCATCAGGCTGTAGCCGAGATAAGGCGCGTAGGCCACCCCCAGTAGGCGTCGGCATGATCCGCCGCGATCAGGTTCTCTCGCTCGAGTGACACCGGACGCCCGAAATCCCTCCATTGTGCGCGAATCCACCGCATTCAGTTCCACCGAGGATGAGCGCGACTCTGCCGGTCATCCTGGGAGAGCACGTAAGACGCCTGGATTTCTCCCTCTCATCGTTCGGCGATACACCACAAACGCCTCTCCGTTCGCAACAGGATGGCGCCGCGCGCGGCCGCGGGCGAGGCGTTCATGAGTTCTCCGCCAAGGGAGTTCGTGGCGAGGCATTCGAACCGCGGAGCCGCCCGAAGCACGAAGACGTCCGCGTTCTGATTTGCCGCGTAGATGCGATCCCCAGCCAGGATTGGGGAAGACCAGAAGCCGTTGCGCGCGCCGGTGCCGGTGAGACGTTCTTCCCAGACGGTTTCGCCCGTGCGGAGGTCGATGCACTGAGCGAAGCCCATCATGGTGACCTGGTAGATGCGCCCGCCGGCGATGACCCCGGAACCGAGACAGGCCTTGCTGTTTGCCGGCAACCGATTCCACACTCGATGCGTGGCTGTGACGTCGCCGCTCCCGCCGGGCCGCACCACGAGGGCGGTATTGCGGAGGCCGCTCCCGAAGGCCGCCACAAGCCCATCGCCATCAAACGGCGAGCTGTAGGCGCCGGTATTCGGTCCCTCACAAGTCCACAGGACCGCGCCCGTTGAAGGCGCGAAGGCCACAAGTCGCATCGGGAGTGGCACCACAGCTTCCGCGCGACCGGACGCCGAGACCAGCAAGGGCGTCGCACAGGAGCCGGTGACCTCGGCAACGGCCGGCGATCCCAGCCGCTTCCAATCGTTGACGTTGCCTCCATAGGCCTCCCATTTCGCATCGGCCGGGATGGGCGGCACATCGTGTTGCCATACTCTGCGGCCATTTCGGAGGTCCAGGGCGATGACGAAAGCCCGCTCGCCTGGCCCGAAATTGAGCAGGCAAAGTCCACGATAAATCACCGGCGACGACGCGTAACCCCAAGCATGGGATTGTCGGCCCAGGTCGCGGCGCCACAGCTCACGACCTTTCAGATCGTAACAGAAGACGCCGGCGGATCCGAACCATGCGATCACCCGCCGCCCATCGGTCACCGCCGAAGGTGTGCATGGAGGATTCTGGTCGCCGCCCGAATCGGGTCCCGTCCAAACCGGCCCCGCCTGCCAGAGAATGTCTCCCTTTCTGAGGTCCAGACAGTAGAGGCTGCGACGGCTTTCCTCGGCCACGGTTTGGGTGAGGAACACGCGGTTGCCCCAGACCACCGGTGTCGAATTGCCGAGCATCGGCAACGGCGTCTGCCAGCGCACATTCTCGTTGGTCGACCAGCGCAGCGGAAGCCGTGTCTCCCGACAAATCCCGTTGCCATCAGGCCCGCGCCACGCCGGCCAGTTCGCCGCGTGCCCGCCGGCGCCGGCCGCTCCTAACATCACAAGCAAAGACAGAAGTCCACGAAGTCGGGCGGAGAACGGCGAGGTTTCGCCCCGCACGGTTACAGTCGAGACAATGGTGTCAGGGAACATCCGACGCAGTCTGCCCACCAAAACGCGGCGGTGACAAGTGGAATGGCCGGAATCCTTGACCGCTGAAACATGTTGCGGACAAGTCGAGTTTCCGCGCTGCGTTGAAGGGGTCAAAGATTCCAATGAAGCTCCGCCTTTGCCTCAACGGCTACATCTTGACCCGATTTCATGGAAAGTTTTGACATTCAGCGGTCGAATGCGCACGGGGACCATGAACCGATTTGTAGCCGCCGACGTGAGTCGGCGCTGATTTCTGCTTTTGACGGAGCGAGATGGCGCGGACTCACGTCCGCGGCTACGGAACCACGGTTCATGGAACGAGGAGGAGGACTGGATTTGGTCTGATGCGCGCCTCGTTAGATCACCGATCCAAGCGGACCCGATAAAAGCCGGTGATGCCGCCGATGGGCAGGACTACGGACCGTCGATCGGCGTCGATCGCGGCGCCGTAGTCGACCCATGAGCCCGCATCGAGCGCGTCCCGGACTTGGACCCGGTAAGGGCCGTCCGGACCGGTCCAAGCGAGGTGGAGTTCATCCTGCCGAGCCGTGGCGCTGACAATCCGGAGCGGGTCCAGAGCGTCAGCGGACCCGAAGAGACCGAAGTCATCGATTCCCCAAAACCAACTGGCTGTCCCCACCAGTACGAAACGGAACCGGACGGCGGCCTGGCGGTCGGCAGCAGGCAGCCGAAAGCACTCGATACGCTTCGACTCGATCGGGTCATCGTTGATACGACCCTGGATATGCGGTGCGAGGTCTTCAAACGGACGACTCAAGATGTGTTCGCCGTAGGTTCCGCCCGACGCCGCGGTACCGCTGGCGTTGGGCACGCCGTCCGGGTCTACACGACCGAACGTGGCCGCCGCATCGATGGTCACGCCGCCGGGACGGAAAACAACATCCTTGCTATCGAGCAAATAGACCACAGGAAGCCACGTGGCGCCCCGGTCGATCGAGAACTCGAGGGCCGCAAGACTGTCTTGGTTCTGCATGTAGTTGCTGCGAAAGACCAGGCGGATGTTCTCGAACCCGCGCAGGTCATAATCGGGAGTCGTCAGGTATTGAATCTGGACACCGCTCCGATGGTCCGACTCGGCGTACACCGAATTGCCGCGGACAATGCCCGGCACGCTAAGCCGATTCGCCCCCAGAGCGTGCAAACGGCTGCTCGAGACGACTGTCCAGGTTAGATAGGTGTTCGACCGCGGGTCGTCTGGATCCCAGATGTTCGAAAGAACGCTCGTGCGATGCGTGGCCGTCCATCCGGCAGGCAGGCTGAATTCGGCCACGCTCTCGAAATCTTCGAGGAAAAGCGGATCGGGCGTGATCCGGATCGCAATCGGAGACGCAAATGCGCTCACCAATCCGTCTCCCGCCGTGTGCTGAACGCTCGCGTAAACGACTTGCCCCGGCCAGATGTTGGTCGCGGCGATCGCGCAGTTGGTCACGCCGGGGCCGGTCACCCGCTCGAAAAGGACTCCACCGACCGCCTCGACATCCGGACTGAAACTGAGCCGCCACCGACTCTGCATGTGAACGCTGCTGGAATCCGGGTCCGCAAAGGCCGAGCACGCCAGTTCGAGCAACCCGCCCTCGAATGCATCGAACGAGGAGGGACCGGTGATCACGGGTGTGAGAGGCGGACGAGAGTCGGGATCGCGGGTCAACGAGAACTGATCCAGCGGTCCAAGTACCTTGCCGTCCGGCGAAAAAGCGATCATGGATGCGGTGAATGAGTTCTCGGTGACGTCCACGCGCACGTATTCGTTGACAAGGCCGCCGCCGCTTGCAGGTGAGGGTTTGTAAATGCCGGGAATCGCGTGCTGCCCCCCCACCGTCATGTGGTCCCAGTCGGCAACCAGCACTTCCGGGAAATCGAGCCAACTGCCGCCTCCGGTGACGCAGTAGTAAACGCCGTTGAGGAAGCCGCGCGAGTACTCGTGGGTGTGGCCGCTGAAACAGACATCGACCCCATACGCCTCCATCAGCGGCACCAGCGTCGCGCGGAGGCCGGCGTTCCCGTCGATCCAGAGTTCGCAATAAGGGGGGACATGGATAAAGACGAAGGTGAATCGGGCATTGCGGTTGGCGGTCGATTGCAGGTCGGATTCGAGCCATGTGGCGATGTCGACAGCGCTCGATGCGTAGTCGATGCACACAAAATGACAGCCGGCGTAGTCGAACGAGTAGCTGCCATAGCCCGCGGTGTATCCGGGGCGCTGCTGACTGGGTTGATCGGCGAATCTACGGATCAGACTCGTGGCCCCGCCGTCATGGTTGCCCCACGCGACGAACCAGGGAACCCTGGTCCCGAGCAGCAGGGCGACACGATCAAGATAATACCGACGCGTGTCGGCGTAGGACGATCCCGACTCCGCCAGGTCGCCGCACGTCACGGCGAATTGAATCCCGCTCGAGGCCATGTGGCGAAACATGCTCTTGGTGGGCTCGAGTGGATCGGCATCGTAGCTTCCGTGGTTCGATCCCTGGCTGTCAGACCAAACGCAGAACGAAAACGGACCAGGCTCGGCTGGAGCGGTTGTGAACG
Organism: Verrucomicrobia bacterium ADurb.Bin006; assembly: GCA_002071485.1. Taxonomy (GTDB): domain Bacteria; phylum Verrucomicrobiota; class Verrucomicrobiia; order Limisphaerales; family J093; genus MWFF01. The sequence continues at coordinate 7,392 of MWFF01000159.1, forward strand.
CGCCGGCTCGACCGGGCTGTCCGTTCGCAATGGCACGGAAGCTGTACGTGGTGCCGGGCTGCAGGTTGGTCAATGTACAGCGATAGACCTCGGTGCCCGCTCCCGAGGGCTGCCGGGTGCAGGGGGTCTGCAGGCCATACGAAGCGTCCAGTCCATATTCAACCGCACATTCCGCCGCAACATCTAGTTCCCACATGATCGCGATGGCATTGGATCGCACGTTTTGCAGATACGGCGGCGTCAAATACTGCACCGGTCCCCCGGCCGAGGCCGTCTGAATCCGGACGCCGGCGTCCCTGGCCGCCCCGTATGCGTCCGATCCTGCGTCAGAGACACTCAGCCGAGCAGGCGGAAGCGCGCCCTGGAGAGCACTCATGGAAAGGACGATAAATGCAGCCAGGCCCGCCATCCGGAGACGAAAAGAGAAGATAAGACGCCGCAACATCATTCGAGCATAAGAAGAGCGCTTAGGGTGTTCAACCGAGAAGTCGACTCGGACGCCCGGGACATCACGGTTATTTCATTCAAATTTTTGAAGGGTTGCTGTTGTTGAGGTTGGAAATAACGCCTGTCAATTGGCGTGGTTTGGTGCGTTGTAGGCGTGCGATGATCTCGACAAACCACTGTCAAATTAAGAACCTGTCACTTTATCGGTAGACAGGCCGCTGCGCTTTGCGGCGCCCCTCCGGCAATCTCCATTCGTTGTAGGTCCAGTGTCCTCATCGGACGACAGAACACCGACAACAACCCGATGCACCGCGCCCGGGAGCATCCCTCGCGTTTTTCCGTCCAACTGGGCATGCCGTCCGTGCGCGAACGCTTATGAAAAGACCGCTAGTTTCCATACTCGCCTTGTTTGCCACGTCCGTCGCCCTCTTAGGAGATGGGCTCATTGTCGTCCATGAACCGATTCCCATGCCCGGCCCGCACGTGCTACCGCATCCCGGCCCGCGCCCGCCGCAGCCCATACCGATGCCGCGCCCCGTACCGCGGCCGTTCACTTTTGCTCCCCTCGATGTCACATTCCATCGAGTGCAAGCCAAGGTGCGCGACCAGGTTGCAACGACCTGGGTTGACCAGGAGTTTTACAACCCAAACGATCGGCAACTCGAGGGGACCTACATCTTCCCCGTGCCCAAAGGCGCCCAAATCGACAAGTTCAGCATGGAGGTGGACGGCCGTCAGATCGAGGCCGAGTTGCTCCCTGCCGACAAGGCGCGACAGATTTACGAGGATATCGTCCGGCGCCACCGCGATCCTGCTCTGCTCGAGTATGCGGGATACGGCGTTTTCAAGGCGCGAATCTTCCCCATCGAACCCCGGGGCAAGAAACGGGTGAAGCTCAGTTACACGCAACTTCTCGAGGCCGATGCAGGCCTGGCGCACTACCTCTACCCCCTGAACACCGAGAAATACTCCGCAAGTCCCATTCCGACGGTGAGTATCAAGATCGAGATCGAGTCCGGGCGCCCCCTGACCTCGATCTATTCGCCCAGCCACAGTGTCGAGATCAACCGACAGGGCGAAAACCGGGCGGTCGTTGGATTCGAGAGCCGGGACGTGAAGCCTGATACGGACTTCCATCTCTTCTTCGCCACGGAGAAGGACGACGTCGGAGTGAACCTCATGACGTATCGCGCAGGCGATGATGACGGCCATTTCCTGTTGCTGGCCGCCCCCGCGTTCGGCGCCCATGACAAAGACCGTAAGATTCTCCCCAAAGACGTGATCTTCGTCCTGGACACTTCGGGATCGATGGCCGGCAAGAAGCTCGATCAGGCGAAAAAGGCGCTGCTGTTTTGCATCGAAAATCTCAACGATTCCGACCGTTTCGAGATTGAGCGATTCTCGACTGAGGTCGAACCGCTCTTTGGCGCCCTGGTCGACGCCGAGGCGGCGAACCGAGCCAAGGCCGGAGCGTTTATCCAGGAACTCAAGCCCATCGGGGGCACCGCCATACACGATGCGCTCCTTCGCGCGCTGTCCGCCCGCCCAGGCGGCAGTGCGCGCCCCTACTTCGTGATCTTCCTGACGGACGGCCTTCCAACGGTCGGCCCCGTGGACAACGACACGATCGTCTCGATGGCACGGACCGCCGGCGCGAGGCAGACCCGGGTCTTCTGCTTTGGGATTGGTAATGACGTGAATACCCACCTCCTGGACCGCATCACCGAGACCACGCGCGCCACCAGCGCTTACGTGCTGCCTGACGAAGACCTCGAGGTGAAGCTCTCGAACTTCTTCGCGAAGATCAAAGACCCCGTGCTGGCCGATCTGAAACTGACGTTTCCCGAGGGCGTGCGCGTCACCAAACTCTATCCCTCGCCACTGCCCGATCTCTTTCGTGGCGAGCAGATCGTGCTGGCCGGCCGGTTCTCCGGGACGGCAGAGGACGACATGGTTCTCGAGGGATCGGTCAACGGCGTCTCGCACAAGTTTGTCTTTCCAGTCAAATTCGGCGGCCCCGCCACCAACCACGCGTTCATTCCGCGGCTCTGGGCGACCCGGCGCATCGGCTACTTGCTCGATGAAATCCGGCTGCGCGGCGAAAGCGCCGAGTTGCGCGACGAAGCCGCGGAGCTCGCGCGCAAATATGGAATCGTCACCCCATACACCGCCTTTCTCATCCATGAGGACGAGCAACGTCGGCAGGTCCCTCTGGCCCACCAATCCTTACCGCAACTGCAACTCGATGGCACGGCCCGGCGCGCCACCGAATTGGCCTTTCAATCCTTCCGCCAAGACACGTCCGGCGCTGCCGCGGTCGCCGGGGCGAGGTACGGTTTGGCTCAGAAATCCGCCAACCAGGTTGAGGAATCGCTGCACCGGGCCAGAGCGGAGGCTGCGCGCGCCTTGAGCGCCGCCGCGCCAGGGGCTGCCCCGGCAGTGGCAGCCCCGATTGGGGGGACGGGGCGGGGAGTCGCGGGCGGTACGATTCCCGGCCGGATCGCGGACGCCGCGGCCCAGGTGGTCGCTTACACGGAGCAGAGCCGCTTTGTTGGCGGGCGGAGCTTCTACCAGAATGGAGATCAATGGATCGACGCGGAGGTCCAGCGCCTGGCGAATCCCGCGGTCAGGCGCGTGGCGTTTGGCACGCCGGAGTATTTCGAGTTGATTGCCAGGAACCCCGAGGCGCTCCCCTGGCTCGCCCTGGGCTCCAAAGTGAAGTTCGTCCTGGACGGCACGGTCATAGAAGTCCATGAGTAACCTGCCGCCGTGCAACCTCGACCCCGTCCCCAGAGCGCCTATTTCCGGGTCAGGTCCAAGGCGGCGTCTTGCGTGAACTTCACATCACCGGGCGCGGCCGTCGACAGCAGACCGCCGTTCCTGCTGTTATAGCACGCCCAACTCCCTCCCGTGCTGTCGGGGAATTCCGCCTTCAACCCCATCCGGCCCCCTGGGGGAACATAGTCGGCCGCCAAATCCGCGGCGACAGGTCCCCGGACCTCGAACATCGCTTCAAGATCGCCCGACGCCTTCGGCCCATAGAGGGCCCGCAGGATGTGGACATTCACAAACTCGCTTGGCCACGACACGATCTCGTCCTCGGCCAGTCGCACGGGCGATGTGTCCGCCAGGTTCGGCGCCCGGAAGTAAACCTCGAGGCCGCTGGGATCGATGAACTCAGTCAGCGTGATGTCGACCTTCTCGCGGGCGCCATTCCGAGCCAGCCACGCCTTGGCCGCGACTTTCCGGCCGTCCGGGCGAATCGTTTCGTCTTTCTGAGGTTCCCCAATCGAGGCCGGATCGATCACAAGGTCTCGCGGCTCGGCGCATCTGGCGAACAGATCGGGATTCGCATCCTTGCCCAGACAGTACACGACCGGGCCGCGCAACAGCGCCACCCGGCCGTCCTGCATAGCTCGACCCCGGAGAAATCGCCAGGTCATCGCCATCGAGATTCTCACCGTGTCGCCGTCACCCCAGGTCCGGTCCAAAACGCAGCACCCGTCTGCCTGGTCGGCGCGACGAACGATCATTGGCGGTTCGTCATTGACCCGGACGGTCATCCGTTCGCACCAGCGCGGTGTCCGGAACCGAAACGCGAAGGGCACCGGGTTCCCGATCGAGAAAGTCAGCGCGACCTCCCCGTCATTCGGGTAGGCGGTTTGCTGTGAAATCGTGACGCTCTGCCCGTTGACCTCGAACGATTTCTTCGAGTTGGTGAACAGATTCAACGCAATGCCGCCCTCCGGCGTGCGGTAATAGACCTTGCGCGGAAGCTCGGCCACCGCCCTTCGGTAGTTGCCGCAGCAACAGAACGTGTCGCGCGTGTCGTACAGGCGCTCGCCGGAAAACGGGGTGAAATAGCGAATCCAGCGTCCGTCGGGCGAGTTGGCCGCGAACAGGGCGTTGTACATCGTACGTTCGAGCACATCGCCATAGCGCAGATCGCCCTCGAGACGCATCAGGCTGTCGAACCACCGCAGCAGGTAGGCCGTGACGCACGATTCGCCGATCGCCCCTCGCCCGTTCTGGTTGTACGTGAATTGCTCGGCGTCAGAGCATGTGCCGCTGACCAGCAGACCCCCCTCGCCTTGCTTGAGCAGTTCGTTGCGCATGTAGCGGCTCATCCGCAAAAGGTTGGATTCGCCGCTCAGTCGGTAGAGTTCGGTCTGGGCATAGCAGCGCGCCAGCATGACGTACACATGGCGTGGAGGACGGCTGAAATCCTGGTCCCATGTGCGCAACGATGCGAACTGCACCTCGCCGCGATCGTTCCCATGCGGCACGTCGGCCGCGAAATCGAAGTAGCGCCTGTCGCCCGTCACACGGTAGAGTTCGAGCATCCCCTCGGCCAGCCCGGCCGTGCAGATTTCCCGCGCGTCGTAACACGGATTCAGCGGCGTCGGAAATGTCCGGAGGATGTAGTCGCCCATGCTTCTCGCGTGCGCCAGCGACCGCGGATCGCCTGTGCAACGATAGTGCCGCACAAACGCCAGATTGATGTACTCCTGCTCGTGCAGAATCCAGTTGATGTGGTTCTGCCGATTCTCCGGCTCGACACTCCAGAAGCCCAGGTAACCGTCCGCATCACGCGACTTGACCAGTTCATCGACGACGTACTGCGTGCGCGCAGCGACTTCCGGATCACCCGTGTACGCCGCGAAAAGACTGCCCGCATCGAGCACCTTGCCAATGCCGTAGTAGACGTGCGAGCGGGAGCCGCGACTCGTCCGGTTCCGAAAGTGATCGAGCCACTTGCCGTCCAAATCCACAACCATGTAGTTGCTGCGAATCAGGTTCCGAATACGCCGATCGATCTCGCCGCCCAGTTCCTGCCCGTTCAACGGCACCGGACAGAGCCGGTCCGGCACCTTGGAATCGACAACATCAAACGGCGCCCGACACCACGGGTCGGCCACCGCGACAATGAGCGCGCAGAGACAACCCCCGAGCACTGATATGGTTCTTTTCATCGGTTGGCTCCAAACAGCATGACAGAATCCCCGTTCTTAGGCCAGCACCACCGCTGATCGCGCAGAAGTCATCAACTTGTCCTCGCTGGCCGGTTGCGCGAGAGCGTACCAAGCCGTCATGAACAACACGAACACGGTGATGAGATGGTGGCGTTTCATTTTGCCGAACGACCCGGATCAGTGATCCCGCGCCAATGACTCCAGACTGGAAATCGAGACGCAATCGCGGGGTTCACTGCATCCGGTTTGTTGGGCATTGAATCTTGGCTGATCACGCGACACCTCGTCGTTGGGAGCGGAGCGCGCTGGCAGCACAGGCAATGGTGAAGATGACGAGAACGGACGACGGAGCGGCAATCGCCACGCTCGGAATGCTCCACTGCTCGGGATCAACTCCAGTCGGAGGATCAGCGACGCGAAACCAATCAATGCTTCGCTCGCCGCTGTAACCAATCTGCGGAGGTCCATCAGGCTGAGGCACGAGTCCATCGGCCTTGAGGTAAACGGTGAATCGTGGATGAAGGAAATAGCCGACGCTCACCTCTCCCCAAGCGCATAGCTGGTCAACCGAAGCGAGCCGTGCGCGAAGTCGCCAGCGTCGAGCGTCACGGCCTTGACGTCGCCGTAGGACTTGCTGGTGATTTGGCAGAGAATCCAATCGCCGTGCCCGGCTTCTGCCAGCACGACCGCCGGACGTAGTTTGGACGCGGTAAGGTCGGGGAAAGGAAAATGAACGACTACGACTTGGCCGGCTGTAAATGCGCCCATGCGGCGTCCTCCTCGGCGCGATTCCAGTCCTCGGCAAGCGCCGTCTCACTTAATAACGCGGCGTCATGCACGATCGGGGCTTCTTCGAGAATCGTGACCAGCGCGCGGCGCGGGGATTGCACGCGAATCGGCTCGACCAGATGCACTTCACCGTTCGGCTCAATGACCGCTTCAACCGTTTTCATTTCGGTGCAAACAATAACTCACCGGCGGCATCCTGCAAAAGCATTCGTGTTGTGCCTTTTGTGCTCATCGCTGTTTGGGATTGATGGATTCCGAGGCCCAGGCTGCCGTCGCCGCCTCAGTCTCCGCGCCGATGCTGCTGAAAGTCACATCCGATTTCAAAGACCCGGCCAGTTCCATGACGCTGGGTACTGGACGCACGATGGCCGAACCGTCCTTGCGGACCTCCCAGACCAGGCGTTGGCGGGGAGCGACGCCGAGGGCCTGGCGGATTTCCTGCGGCACGGTCGTTTGGCCCTTGTCGGTGAGTGTAGAGATCGACATAGCGCCTGCTTACCACAAAGTGTTGCATTACCGCAACCACCACATTACGACCAAAAACTCGGCCACCAGCATCGCGCTTTCCCAGAGCAATCCGCTCGAAGCCGTCGCCGAGTTTGTCGAGAACAGCATCGACGTCCGGGCAAAACACATCACGCTTGTCCGAGGTAAAGAGCACGGCGTCCACTTCCTGCGCATCAAAAACGACGGCGAGGGCATCCGCCGATCGTGCCCACCTTCAGAAACTGTACGCTGACTACAAAAGGTCTGGTCATCTGAAGGACAATTTGTGTAAGAGAATCACAGCCATCCCACAGGAATTGGCGAAAAAAATGGTTGGAAGCTTGACGAAAACCTGCCACACGGCAGGTCATGAAAAAACACCAAGCCCCAACCGCGGGCAAACTCACCGTTTTGCGTCAGGTCTGCA
>MWFF01000160.1 GCA_002071485.1 Verrucomicrobia bacterium ADurb.Bin006
CCGGGCAGTGCTACAAGGGCGGTGAAACGCCTTTTGGAGTCGCCATCTGCAATACCGATCCCGACCGCCTGATGCTGGTCCGTAACGAACCGCACATCACACACGACGAGGGGGCGTCCTGGTTTGTGGGCAGCACACGGCCCGCGGGAGACGAGAAGCCGGGCCCTGAAACCTCGTGGGTCTGCAACGGCCTGGTCGTCACCACCACCTGGCATTACTACGTCGATCCCCACGAGTCCAATCGCCATTACATCGCCTACACCGACATCGGGCTCTCCCGATCCCTGGACGCCGGCAAGACCTGGCTATGGTGGAACCAGAAGACCTGGGCGCCCTGGCGGAACACCTGCTATGAACTCGCGTTCGATCCCGAGACCCCCGGCACCATCTGGGGCGCATTCTCGGACGTGCACGACATCCCCAATGACAACATCATCTCCGGACGCCACGGCCACCAGCACCCCGGCGGCGTCTGCGTTTCCCACGACTTCGGCCGGTCCTGGAAGCCCGAAGCCCGGGGCATCCCGGCCAAGCCGGTGACTTCCCTGGTGCTGGACCCGCGGAGCCCCCGTGGCGCGCGGACGCTCTTCGCCGGTGTGTTCGACGCCGGCGTGTTCAAGTCCACGGATAACGGCCGCTCCTGGACGCTCAGGAACAGCGGTCTGGGGCACCCCGACAACCGGCGTGTGCATCGCCTCATTCTGCATGCCGACGGCACGCTCTTCGCCGGTGTGTGCGCCAAACGGTCCGCCCCCGGCGCGCCGCTCATGAGCGAAGGGGTGGGCTTGTATCGGTCACGCGACGGCGCCGACACTTGGGCGAAGATCAACCGTTCGCAACCGCTGCTTTACGTGAAGGACTTTTCAGTGCATCCGACTGACAGCCGCCGCATCCTCCTCGGCGCATGCGATGCCGGTCGCGGGGACAGGTCGAGCGGCCTCTACATGACCGAGGACGGAGGCACGACCTGGCGCCGGATCGGGCGAGAGGGTCCGCAGACCTTCGGAGGTTACTTCCATCCGCAGCACGAAGGCTGGATTTACATGACCCTCACCGAAGGCGCGCCGGGTCCGGGATTGTGGCTTTCACGGGACCACGGGGCGACGTGGAAGGCCTTCGGCGATCTGCCATTCTCGAACATCCAGCGCGTCGAATTCGATCCGACGGATTCGATGAGGCTTCGGCTCGCCACTTTCGGCGGGGGTGTCTGGCGCGGCCCGATTACTCCAAACGATCCGTGAAGCCGGCCGCCCCCGCGGGTGCAGCGGCCACCTCGTGCAGCGCCCGATCAGAGCGAAACCGCACAAGTCGAACGGATCGCCCTCGGATCACCGATGTTCCGGATGAGGCTTGTCACACCGGTTCGGCTCGACTACTCTTCGTTCCGTCAAACCCTCGCGAGCGGCACCCGAGGTTGCCGCTGCCTGCGCAAGGGCAGAAATCGAGTCCGAGAGGCGCGCCTCGACAGAGAGAGGGGAACCGTCTCGGGTCGCGAACAGTAAATGAGACTGCAACAGATACTATGAAACCACCGAAACAGTTCCGAATCCCGCTGGTGGCCGCGGTCGCGCTGACCGCGTGGGCCGCCGCGACAAGCGTTCAAGCCGACTTCGCCTCAGAAGTCCTCTCCCATGCCCCGGTCGGCTACTGGCGTCTCAACGAGACGAACCCGATGCCGCCGGAGATTTACGCAGCTAATGCCGGCTCGTTTGGAGCCGCCGGCAACGGCCGCTACATCAATGTGACCCGAACTCAGCCAGGGGCCATCCCGAGCGATCCCGCCGGCCGATGCGCCGTGATCCCGAATGCAAACGGCGGATGGGGCGGCTCGGCGCGCGTGCGGATTCCCTGGCAAGCCGATCTCAACACCGCGGGCGCATTTTCGGTCGAGTTCTGGGCGAAACCCGCGATTACCTCAGCGATTGCCTGTCCGGCGTCTTCGGTGGATTTCAATGCAACGCCCCGATACGGATGGTTGTTCTACCAAGGCGGACCGGGCTTGGCTGACGGCAACGGCTGGTTCTTCCGGATTTACCACACGGGAACAGGCGGGAACAGCCTTGCGGCTGTCGACATGACGATCGACACCGATCATTGGTATCACGTGGTTGGAGTCTACGATGGAGCGACATCAATCAAGCTCTACGTCGACGGAGCGCTTGTGGCCACCACGCCCGTGGACGGCACGTTCACACCCAACGCCAACCGCACGGATGTCCCGATGACCTTTGGCGGGCGGGCCGACGGTGTGGCCGGGGACTACGGCTGGGGCGGGCAGATGGACGAAGTCGCCTACTACACGAAGGCCCTGAGCGACGCCGATGTTCTGGCCCATTACCAGGCCGGCACGGCAGCCACCCCACCGCAGCCCTACGAGACCGTTATCAAGAGTTCCGGGCCGGCCGTTTATCTGCGCCTGGACGAGCCTCCGTACGAGCCGCTGATCGCGGTCAATTCCGGCACCCTCGGCGCCGCCGGCAACGGAATCTACCAGATCGGAACCGCATCCGGGCTACGTGGCCCAAGCATGCCGTCCATCGCCGGTTTCGACGAAGAGAACAAGGCCGCCGGTTTCAACGGCGTCAACGGGTCGATCACCATCCCCGGTCTGCCGATCGATACCGACACGGTGACGATGCTTTGCTGGCTCAAACGCGACGGGACGCAGCCGGCCCGGGCAGGCATCATGCACAACCGCAAGGTGTCCGAGCCGCAAGTCAAGGCGACCGGCTTGGGCTTCATGGATAACGGACTGGGGCTCTGTTACAACTGGGAGGACCATGGCGAGGCCTACAACTTCAGCCCCGCCGGATTCGTCCCGCCGGATCAAGCCTGGACGTTCTTCGCCGTGACCGTTGAGCCGGAGCACGCGGTGATGTACATGGGCACGGCGGCCGGCCTCATCGCTGCCACCAACGTGTACGCGCACACGCCGCACGATTTCAGCGGCACCACGCTCGAACTGGGCTGGGACAACTACCAGACAACACGCATCTATCGCGGCGCCCTAGACGAATTCGCCCTGTTCGACAAGGCGTTGTCGTACGACCAGGTCAAGTCCTTGTTCGACGCCGCGCTCCCGGGCGTCCTCTCGATCACCCGCGCCCCCGCCGACCCGGTCTTCGAGGGCATGAGCGTCACATTCCAGACCAGCGTAGCCGGTTCGGCGCCCATCACCTACCAGTGGCGCAAAGACGGCCAGAACTTGGCCGGACAGACGGGCGCGACCCTGGTGCTTGAGAACGCCCAGGTCGCGGATTCCGGCAGTTACGACGTCGTTGCCACGGCCGGCGGACGCGAGTTAGTCAGCGAGGCGCTCGCGCTCATCGTGCATACCAGCCCGCCGATCATCACTCAAACGCCTCAGTCCGCCGTGCGTTTTGTGAATGGCACCGTCACCTTCCGAGCCGCGGCCATTGGCAGCCACCCGTTCACCTACCAATGGAGATTCAACGACGCGCCCATCCCGGGCGCCACTGGCCCGACCCTTGTCATGAAGGACCTGACGCCGGCCGACGCGGGCACTTACACCGTGGTGATCACCAACCCCTACGGCGCGTTTGACGCCTCGGCGACCCTGGCAATCCTCAGCCCGAGCAAACTGGCCGCTACGGCGACTGACCTCGGGCCGATCGGTTACTGGCGCCTGGACGAAACCAGCGGGGATGTCGCTTACGATTACTGGGGCGGCCGCGACGGCGTGGTCCGCAGCGGCACCACGATCAACGGAACCGGTCCGGTGCCGCCCGACTTCCAAGGATTCGACGCCGAGAACAAGGCGTACTCGTTCAACAACTCGGGCATGGTCGAGATACTCGACCCGCTCAACCTCAACTCAGCCACTATCACCATCGTGGCCTGGATCAAGCCAAACGGGGCCCAGGACGACTTCGACGGGATTGTGTTCTCGCGCGGCGGCAACACGGTCGCCGGACTGGACTACCAAACGGGCGGGCAGCTCGGGTACCATTGGAACGACGCGGCAGCGACCTACAACTTCCAGTCGGGCTTGTACCCGCTTGACGGCGTATGGAACTTTGTCGCGCTGGTGGTCGAGCCGACCCAGGCCACTATCTACTGCGACGATGGCACGGGCCTCTTCTACAACGTCAACACCGTGAACCATGCCGCCGAAGAGTTCAACGGCACGCTCCGATTCGCCACCGACAGCGGCACCGGACGCTTCTTTAACGGCATGATCGACGATGTGGTCATCTACGACCGCCCCCTGACGGAAGCGGAGATCGCCTCGATCAACACCGCGGGAAGGACCGGCGCGTACGCCGGGCCGATCGCCGCCACGATCGTCACGCAGCCCAAGTCCGACATCATCCAAATCGGCGCGCCCTATACACTGAGCGTGCAGGCGACCGGCAGCGTCCCGCTGACCTTCCAGTGGCAGAAGGACGGAACCGACATTCCGGGCGCATTCCGCAGCAGCTACGCGCTGGCAGCCGCGGATTACGCTGACGCCGGAACCTACACGGTCAAGGTGTCGAACGCGGGGCGCTCGGTGATCAGTTTGCCCGCAACGCTGGGCGTGATGCCGCCTCCCGAGTTCATCAACCTGGCTGACGGCCTCGTGCTGCATCTCAAGTTCGACGGCGACTACCAGGACGGCTCGGGGCGGGGCAATCACGGGACGAAGGTGGGAGAACCCGTCTTTGTGCCCGGCAAGCTTGGCCAGGCCCTCGAGTACAACACGATCACCGCCGAGGGCGTCTACAATCACGTCACGCTCGGAACACCCGCCGACCTCGCATTCGGAGCCGACGTCGACTTCTCGGTCTCGATGTGGGTCAAATACTCCGGGCTGCCGGGCGATCTGCCGTTCATCTCGAACACGCAGAGCTCGATGGGCGGCGCCGGCTTCACCATCTCTCCGGCCTACAACGAACCGGGTCTCTGGTGGGGCTTGAACGACGCCGACGCCCCCGCCCCGTGGCCCGGCGTCGGATACCAGGGCGGAGCCGACTCCGTCCTCAACGACAACCAGTGGCACAACATTGTCGTGGCCTTCGACCGCCAGGGCGATGCAACCACCTACATCGATGGCGTGCTCAAGGACGTCCGGTCGCTCGCCGGCACATGGAACGTCACCAGCGGCACACCCATTAACATCGGCCAGGCCAGCGGAACCTACGGCGAAGACGGCACGTTCCAGATCGACGATGTGGGCGTGTGGCGCCGCGCACTCATGACGTACGAGGCCCAGGCCATCTACACCGTCGGCCAGAAAGGCCGGAGCTTCGACAGCGCAGGACCCGTGACGCTCACGCTCGGCAAGACCGAGGCCGGAATCTCGCTGATCTGGCAGGCCGGGACCCTCGAATCGGCGGAGACCGTTCAGGGTCCGTACACGCCGGTCGCCGGCGCAAAGGCCCCTTACCTGACCGTTCCCACCAGCGGCACGGCCAAGTTCTATCGGGTTAGACTCTAGCATCTGCTGCCTGTCCGGCAGCCCGCTGCACGGCACCCTCTCCCCGCCAGCCGGGGAGAGGGTGCCTCGTTTTTCGGGAGGACTGACCGGAAGTTCCCGCATCAACCGTTGAATGCGCGCGAGGACCACGAACCGGTTTGTAGCCGTCCCCCATCGCGGGATAGGTCGGCGTTGATCCTCGGCCTTGTCAGAGCGACATGGCCCGGACTCATTCCCGCGCTGCGCATGCACGTGAACCTGTGGACGGATGAAATGCCTATGCTCGACAGCGGGACTTTTCTGTTGTCGGGCGCCCTTCCATTCGGTAAACAGACGCCTGTGACCACCAGCCACCTTGCCATCCGATCGAATGGCAGGAGGTGTCTCTTGCCCGGAAGGATTCATTATGTCGAACCACGATCGCACACCCCATTGCCACGCCCATTGTTGTCCGCACGCGCATGCCTCTGAAGGAGGCGCGGGCATTTCGCGCCGCAGTTTTCTGAGCGGCATCAGCGGTGTCGCGGTGGGCAGCATGGCGTTTGCCTGGGCTCCGTGGGCCGGTGTGGCCGGCACCGATGGCGGGTTGCCTGTTCCGCCTGCCCGGAAGCCGTTGCGGGTCAAACCCGTGTTGACTTACGCGACGCCCCAGCGGGCGCCCAAGACCAGTTGGCGGCCCTGGGGCGGCATCCAGACCGAGGAAGACGCCAAGGCCGAGACCGCCCGCATCCTCGAAGAGTTGAACACGCTGCGGACGAGCGCCGATTTCCCCGTCGAGTTTCTGCCTGTCACAGCCATTCGCGATCCGAAGCAACTCGAGGGCGCGGCTGATCTGGCGGACGCCGACACGGTCCTGCTCTACGCGGCGGGCGGACCGTCGCACGTGTTCCAGCAGTTCCGCGACCAAGGCAAGGACGTCATCTACTTCGTGAGGCATAAATCCGGCCCAGTCTCGCTGTGGTACGAAATCGTCAGCCCCATCCAGTTGCGGGGCCACTCGGACGAACGCGTCACGAAGAACTTCGACGAACAGGATGTTGTTGTGGACAACCTGGGCGAGGTGCTCTGGAGATTGCGGGCGCTGTGCGGATTGAGGAATACGATGAGCAGCCGCATCGTTGCAATCGGCGGCGCCAGCGGTTGGGCGCACCCCAGAGCTCCCGAACTGGCAAAGGAACGTTTCAAACTCGATATCCAGACGGTATCCTACCCGGACCTGGCGGAGATGATCAAAGCGGCGCGGGCGGATCATGCCGCCGTGGCGCTGGCGCAAAAGCGCGCCGAGGCCTATTTGAAGTTGCCTGGCACGACACTCGAGACCGATCTCAAGTTCGTTGAAAATGCCATGCTGCTCGATCAGATATTCCGGTCCGTTATGAAGCAGGCGGACTGCCGGGCGATTACGATCAACGAGTGCATGGGCACCATCATGCCCATGTCTGAAACCACCGCATGCCTGACCCTCAGCACCCTCAACGACGACGGATACATGGCCTTTTGCGAATCGGATTTCGTCGTCGTTCCGTCGGGCATCCTGTTGAGCAATATCGCCGGACGCCCCGTCTTCCTCAACGACCCCACCTACCCCCACGATGGCCTGATCACTCTGGCTCACTGCACCGGCCCCCGCAAAATGGATGGCCGGACAGTCGAACCGGCGCGGATCATGACGCATTTCGAGTCGGACTACGGCGCGGCGCCGAAGGTCGAGATGCGCAAAGGCCAAATCACGACGAACATCCTGCCCGGCTTCAAAGCGGATCGCTGGGTGGGCCTGCTGGGCGAAATCGTCGACACCCCCTTCCTGGCGATCTGTCGCGATCAGATTGACATCCGCTTCAAGTGCGACAGCCTGCACCTGGCCCAGCGCATGCCCGGTTTTCACTGGATGACCGGCTATGGCGATTACTCGAAGGAACTGGGCTATGCGCTCAAGCGCGTCGGCATCCAATGGGAGTTCCTCGGATAGTCGAGCGGGCGGACACGACGAGAAATGCGATGAAATGGTCTATCAAAGTCGGGAGACTCTTTGGGATCGACGTCTTCATTCACTTCACGTTCCTGCTGCTTCTCGGCTTTCTGGCTTATGTCTATTGGCGCAACACGCAACGCATCGAGGCGGCGATCGCCGGTGTCGGGTTCTTCCTGGTCCTTTTCGGTTGCGTGCTCCTGCACGAATTGGGACACGCGCTGATGGCCAGCCGCTTCGGCGTCAGAACTCACGACATCACCCTGCTGCCGATCGGCGGCGTCGCCCGCCTCGAAAAGATGCCCGAGAAACCGATGCAGGAGTTCTGGGTCGCCGTGGCTGGACCGGCGGTCAACGTGGCGATCGCCGCCGTTCTGTTCGCCTGGCTCTGGCTCGCGCAGGCCCTCGAACCGGTCCACCAACTCACCGTGATCGAGGGTTCATTGATCGAACGCTTGCTGGTGGTGAACATCTTCCTCGTCCTGTTCAATATGCTGCCCGCCTTTCCGATGGACGGCGGGCGTGTCCTGCGCGCCTTGCTGGCGATGCGCCTCGGACGACGCCGCGCCACGGCCATCGCCGCCAATATCGGCCAGGCCATGGCCATCCTCTTTGGCATCCTCGGCTTCTTCTACAATCCGTTCCTGGTCTTCATTGCCATCTTCGTGTTCCTGGGCGCCCAGGCCGAAGCCAGTGCGGTTGAGATGCAGTCGGCGCTCGACGGCCTTCGGGTCCGAGACGGAATGATGACTCGTTTCCGCACGCTCTCGACGCAGGACACGCTCGACACCGCCGTGGCCGAGCTGCTTGCCGGATCGCAACAGGACTTCCCGGTGATCGAGAACGGACTGCCGGTCGGCATGCTGCGCCGCAACGACCTCGTCAAGGCGCTTTCCGAAGGTCGCCGCCACGCGCATGTGACTGAAGTCATGTGCCGCCAATGCGCCACGGTCGATGAAGCCGCGTTCCTCAAACGGGCCGTCGAGTCCATGCACAGCCTCCAGTGCGCCACGCTGCCCGTAATCTCCGGCGGACGCATCGTCGGCCTTCTCACGCTCGAAAACGTCAGCGAGAAACTCATGATCAACGCCGCGCTGGAAACCGCCGGCACCGCGGGCCGCTAACCCGCACCCTTCTTGCCGCGGCAAAGCCGCAACTTAAGCGTCGGCGGCTCCACGGATTTCGGGCGATTGCTCTGCCGCGAGACAAAGCCGCAACCAAAATCTTTTCTTTCATGAAAAGAAGAAATGTACAGGGATTGGTGCAGAGCCTCGCGGAGTCTCACATCCGGGTAGGGCGGGTCCCGATTTTCGTCACACAGATGTGACACGCACACCGCTCCAGCCCGCCTGGCGAGGCGCGCGCGCGCAAGCTCGAACGCCGCTATGAAGCGGCTGCGCGCGACGCGCCTCCTCGATTCTCAGGGCTGAGCGCTACGGACCAGCAAGATGTCCGCTATGCGGGTTGGCGCCGATGCCGCGGGACTTACCTGGCTTGGCGCGCGCCCATCGCCGGCACAGCCTTCGTACCGCTCACTTTGGTGTTGCCGCGGTCGGAACTCAATTCGCCTTCGAGTTTCGATCCCGCCAGCTTGCCCGCGAACTTCATCTCGAACGTGCGGTCGCCAAACTGCCGGACCATGTCGAATCCGACCTGATCGCCCTCGAATCGTATCTTCTCGATCGGCGCCGCGCCGTAGAGGCCGGTGAAATCGGGATTGACCCGCAGCCGTTGCTTGCGCGTGCCGCGGTCGGTGGTCAGTTCTAAAATCCAATCGCCAATCAGAGCCGCCCCCACCCGCTTGCCTTCAGCCGCCGCCTCGCCGCGCTCGGATGTGAAAGCGCCCGTCAGCGTGTCGCGCTGCAGAGTTCCCTCGAATGTGGCGGACCACTCGCGGTCCTGTATCTTGGTCGTGCGCTTGAATCGGAGGGTGTTCCGTTCGAGCGCGACGTCCGTAATGGTCGTCTCACCCCGTTCGCTCTTCCATTCCGCCCTGAGCGTGTTGTCCGGGCCGGGCCGGATGATGAGTTTTCCGGTATACTCACGCTCCCCCATCTTGACCGTCATGTCCCAATCGCCCACAGCGCGCGACATGCGCGGGCGGCGTTCGCCGGTCAGGCTGTACTCGCCGCGATCGCTCGACACGGTGCCGGTCAGTTGGCGATTGGCGATGGCGCCCTTGAACCGGGAGGTCATGGTTTCGTCGTTGGGCAGACGCACCACCTGCTTGAAGGTGAGCTGCCCATCCTCGAACCGCACGTCCTCGAGATCGTTCAGACCCCACATACTGATCCACTGACCCGTCAGCTCGCCCTGAGGATTCCGCGCAAAGGCGAGGATCGATTCCATCTGCCGCCCGTTGAACTCCGCTTTCACGAGCCACTCGCCGTAAGGCCCGGCCCCGCGCGGCGCCTGGGCCCAAAGAGAAACGCCGCAAAGCGCGCCCAGAGCCAGCCAGCACAGCGGACGCGCGATTCCCCAGCACATTGGTTTGTTCATAAGCCTCAATCGGTTTTTTTATTTAGGTGTGCCCTCGATTTTAAGCCCTGCCCGGCTCGTCCACAAGCGCCAAATCCGCGGCGGCAGCGAAACGGGTGCAGGACAAATTGGTGGGGGTTGAGCATGGAATCAGGCAGGGAAGGCGAGCGTTTGGTGTGCTGTGGCGTA
>MWFF01000161.1 GCA_002071485.1 Verrucomicrobia bacterium ADurb.Bin006
TGCAGACCTGACGCAAAACGGTGAGTTTGCCCGCGGTTGGGGCTTGGTGTTTTTTCATGACCTGCCGTGTGGCAGGTTTTCGTCAAGCTTCCAACCATTTTTTTCGCCAATTCCTGTGGGATGGCTGTGCATTCATTCAGATTGGGAACCTTCCTCGCGAAGGTGGCTTGGTCACGTCGCACACCCAGACTTTGAACGACGAAGGACTTGTTGTGAGCCGGAATATCCCCAAGGGAACGGTGGTGATCGCAATTGTGGGGGCGACTATCGGCTACACGGGCGTTCTGGCTTACGACATGTGCGTCACTGACAGCATGGTCGGCATCGAGACAGGGACCCCCGAGGGGAATCGCTACGTCGAGTTCTTCCTTCGTCACAAGAAGCACGAGATTCGACAGGCGTCGTACTCGAGCGGCGGTCAACCCAACATCAAGTTGGAGTTCTTGAACCCCTACCCACTTCCCGTCCCGCCCCTCCCCGAACAACGAGAAATCGTGCGGCGGGTGGAGGCGTTGTTTGCTTTGGCGGACCGGATCGAGGCACGGTTTCAGAAGGCCCTGGCCCAGGTGGACAAGCTCACGCCCTCGATCCTCGCCAAAGCCTTCCGCGGTGAACTCGTGCCGCAAGACCCGAACGACGAGCCGGCCGATGCACTATTGCAGCGCATTAGATTTGGAATGTATGCACGCATGCTGGCATGTCCAATGCCGCGGACGACGACAGGTGGTTCTTGAACTGCGCCCGCCGGGGGATGAAGGTCAAAGCGGTGATTGATCATCGACAGACTGCAAGACGGATGGCACGAACCCGAGACACCGGCACGCTGTGAAAGCCGGTCGAACACCATGCTGAAGCAGACCGTCACTGAATTCACCGTGGCCACGAGGGGACGCGGCCTCCACGAGGTGACACACGACGTCGCCGCGTGGGTGTCGCACAGCGGGATCCGAACCGGGTTGATCACGCTCCATGTGCGCCACACCTCGGCGTCGCTGCTGATCCAGGAGAACGCCGATCCGGACGTGCAAGAGGATCTGGACCGGTTCTTCGCGCGTCTGGCGCCAGACGGCGATCCCATCTACCGACACACGATCGAGGGCGAGGACGACATGCCGGCGCATGTGCGCGCGGCGCTGACAGCCGTGAACCTGAGCATCCCGATCATCGGCGGCGCGTTGGCGCTGGGCACGTGGCAGGGCATCTATCTCTGGGAACACCGCAAACACCGCCACACGCGTCGGATCGCGGCCCATCTGATCGGCGAGTGAAGAGCGCCGGCTTTCGTGATGCCGTGTCCTCTGCGCGCTCTGCGTTTCTGTGGTTCAATCCGGGACGGTGACTGTCATCGGATGGGATTCACCACAGAGACACAGAGTACACGGAGGGGAAAGTGCCTCATAAACTCGGGGCCGATCATGAAAGACGGATGACTTCCCGCGTTTCCATCCATGTCCTGCCCCGCTTCATGAGGGATTTGGGGTTGGACCCGCAGGCGAACACCCGCGCGTGAAAACCGCGGGCGAAAAACTGTTGCGCCGGTCCCTGGCCACAGCCAGTATTCGCAAGCTCTAACCCGCATATGACGCACACCCCATCAGTGAACAGGGTGGTCAGACCTCGCAAGATGTCGGGTATGCGGGTTAAACAACATCCAGTCTGTCCTATGCATAGTCCCAAAACCTCGATCGTCACGAACGCGCTGTCCCGTGGCGTTGGCTCACCTGAGGTTGATTCCCAGCCGGCCCGGGCTTTCGAAGCGGGCATGTTCGATCCTCGGGCTTCGACTGCGGCGTTCCCGGGCTGCGGGTGTTGTCCCTTGAGCCGGCGCTCGTTTCTCAAGAAGGGCGGAGCGGCCTGTGTAACCGCCCTGGCCATGAGCGCCCGACCGGTCGAGGCCACGGAGGGCCCGGCGGGTCGGCCGCGCATTCGGATTGTCTATGTCCTGTTCGGCCCCAAGCAGCCGCGCCCGACCTGGCCGAACATCGGATTCGATTTCGTGCCGGTCATGCAGCGGCTCGAAGCGAGGCTGATCCGGGAATGCCCGGGATTCGAGTTCGTGACCTCGATGGCCAGCACGGAGGCGGAGGCGAAGAAGATACTCGAGGAGGACCAGAACTCGAGCGTGATCGGCTACCTAGTCTATCAGATGAACAACTGGCCCCGGGTGGTGCAGGCCATCGCCGCCTCGGGCAAGCCGGTGTTATACGCCGATTTCACCTATGCGGGCACAGGCGGGTTCCTGACCTACAACGCCGCGCTGCTGCGGGCTCGATCACCGAATGTTGGCTTCGTCTCGTCGTCGGAGTTGGCCGACCTGACCGAGGCGGTGAAATGCTTCGAACTCGTCCGCCAAGGTCGGACACCGTCTGATTTTGTGGCGGCGACCGCGCAGTTGCGGCAAAGGCGCACCCCGCCGCCGGAGTCCGCGGCCTGGGCTGAGGACCCGGTGCAATGCCTGTCGATTCCCGAGTGCGTGAGCCGGATGAAGGCATCGAAGGTTATTGCCATTCGGGACCAGAACTCTGCGCCTGCGACCGAGATCATGGGCATCCCGATCGTATATGTGCCGTTCGCCGAGTTAAACGGGCTCGCCCAGGCGGCCGATCCCGACGAGGTGCGGCTTTGGGCCGATCGCTGGGAGCACGGGGCGCGGCGGATCGAAGGGGTCACGCGCGAAACGATCGAGCGATCGGCGGCGATGTACCTGGGCCAGAAGGCCCTTCTGCAGAAACACAGCGCCAACGCCATCACCATCAATTGCCTCGGCGGCTTCTACGGCAAACACATCAACGCCTATCCCTGCCTGGGCTTCTGCCAATTGGTCGATGACGGCCTGGTGGGCGCCTGCGAATGCGATATCAGGTCCACGGCGACCATGGTCGCAATCACCACCCTGACCCAGGGCCGGCCCGGTTACATTTCAGACCCGGTCATGGATTCGGCAAAACGCGAGATCATCTACGCTCACTGCGTGGCGCCGACCAGAGTCTTCGGCCCGTCGGGCGCGGCGAATCCGTATGAAATCCTCACCCGTTCCGAGGACCGCCAAGGCGCCTCGTTGCGCTCGCTGATGCCGGTTGGCTATCTGACGACGACGCTCGAATTCGAGCCCAAACGCAAAGAGATCATGTTTCACCAGGCCAAGGCGGTAGGCAACGATGCCAATGCTCGCGCCTGCCGCACCAAGCTCCGCGCCCAGCCCCTGGGCGATTTCGAGAAGCTCTTCTCGATGTGGGATGTCTGGGGATGGCACCGCGTCACATTCTATGGCGACCTCAAGGAACCGGTCTATGCCTTGGCCGATTCCGTGGGTTGGAAGGTGGTGACTGAAACGTGAGTGAGCTAAGCCACCTGAAACACCTCGCACCGGGGCTGACAGCCGCCTTCCTTTTCGTCCTCGCACCGTGCCGGCCTTTGCTGGCGCAAAACGCAGACAGCCCGGGTCCGATCCACCTGCGCGTGAACCTGCTCGGGTATCGCCCATCCGATCCGAAGATCGCCATCGCTTTTTCCACGCAGCCTTTGGCACAGAACTTCGAGGTGCTGACGACCGCGGATCAAACCGTGGTCTGGCGCGGGCCGGCGACACCAATGCGGGATACCGTCTGGGGGCGATGGCACCACCATGCCGAACTCGATTTCAGCGCCTTTCGCCAGGCAGGCAGATTCGTCGTCCGCCTCGGCCCGACAAACTCGCCCGCATTCGAGATCGGGACGCAGGCGCGGGACGATGCGTGCGGGGCGTTGCTCGAATTCATGCGCCAGCAGCGCTGCGGCGACAATCCGTGGCTCGATGCCCAATGCCATCAACAGGACGGACGCACGGCCTACGGGCCGCGTCCGGCCGGAACACCCATCGATGCGCGGGGCGGTTGGCACGATGCCGGCGACCTGCTCAAGTACCTGATGACCTCCGCCAACGCCACCGCCGACATGCTTTTGGCCTATCGGATCGCTCCGAACGCTTTTCCGGATCTGGTCCGGCAAGATGGACGCCCCGGAACGAACGGCGTCCCCGATGTCCTGGACGAGGCGCGATGGGGTCTCGATTGGATGTTGCGGCTCCATCCAACTCCGCAAGAACTCTACCATCAGGTGGCTGACGACCGGGACCACTGGGGATGGCGGCTGCCCGCGGACGAGAAGGCCGACTACGGATGGGGACCCGGCGGACCGCGGGTTGTCTACGCAGCCGACGGACGTCCGCAGGGGCTCGGAAAGCACCAAAGCGAGTCAACTGGCCTGGGCAATCTCGCCGGGCGCTACGCTGCGGCCATGGCGATGGCCTACCAGGTCTGGCGCGACAGCGCCGAGCACGGCGTCTTCGCCCAGCGTTGCCTGCAGGCCGGGCTCGAAGTTTACGCCCTGGGACGCGCGCGCGAGGGTTTTCAGCAGGGCAACTCCTACGGCGCGCCTTATCGGTACAACGAATCGACCTGGGCCGACGACATGGAATGGGGCGCTGCCGAGCTCTACCGGGCGACCGGCGAGAGCCGGTATCTCGAGGACGCCCGCCGCTATGCCCGAGAGGCGGGGGCGGAATCCTGGATGGGGCGGACCGAGGCGCGGCACTACGAGTTCTATCCGTTCGTGAACATCGGGCATTTCGCGTTCCACGACATCGCGGATGAGGAGACCGGGAAGATGCTGATCGGGTACTACAGGGACGGGATCGAGCGGTGCGTCACTGCCGGGCGGCGCACGCCGTATCGGATCGGCGTGCCGTTCATATGGTGCTCGAACAACCTGACAGTGGCGTTGGCGACCCAGTGCCTCTTTTACGAACGAATGTCCGGCGACTCGCGTTACCGGGAGTTCGCCGCGGCGCAGTCGGATTGGCTGCTGGGACGCAATCCGTGGAACTACTCGATGTTCACCGGCCTTCCGCCCGGGGCCTCCTCACCCAGAAATCCACATCTGATGACCACCCGGCTCACCGGACGGATGGTGCGGGGCGGTCTGGTGGACGGTCCGGTCTACGAGCAGGTGTTCCGCAGTCTCAAAGGCGTCAGCATCACACAGCCCGATCCGCTGGCGGAGTTCCAATCCGATTTGGCGGTGTATCACGACGATCTCCATGATTACTCGACCAACGAGCCCACCATGGACGGCACGGCGTCGGCGATTCTGCTCTTCGCGCTCCTGGCCGAGAGTCCGCATTTCAGGTGAACTGTGACGGTGACCGGTCAGGTGACTTGAGCAGTTGGCGCGAAATGCGGGCTGGCGCAGGCCTTCACCGACAGACCGTTGCCGCCCTCATGTCTGCCAACGTCTCCACCACCCAATCCGCCCGGTGCGCCCGCAGCACGCCCAGCTCAGCCCCGCCTGTGCCGACCGCCAGCACCTTGGCTCCGATCGCCCGCCCGCACTCGATGTCCAGCGGCGTGTCGCCCACCACGACAATCTCGTCGCCGCCCAGCGGGCGTCTCAGGACACTACTGACGCGTTCGCGCGCGATGCCGGCCAGCTCGTTGCGGTCCTCGTGGTCGTCTCCGAACGCGCCGGTGGTGAAGTAATCCCACAGGCCGAAATGCCGCAGCTTGATTTCGGCGGCCAGGCGGATGTTCCCGGTCAATAGACCGAGCAGCGGCGGCTGCGCCAGGTCGCGAAGATCGCGGATGAAATCGCCAACCCCCGGACAAACCTGTCCGTGCAGTTCGCCGAGCAACTGATCCAAAACGAACACGTAATGATCGAGAAACCGATCGAAGTTGGCCGGCGTGGCCTCGATCCCGTGGCGACGGAAGAACTCGCGGATCAGGGATCGGTCGGTGCGTCCGGCAAAGCGCATATGACGCACGCCGTCGGCAACGTGAAAGACCGACTGGCCAGTGCGTTCGAAGGCGCGAACGCTCGCCCCTCCAGTGCGGATGAGCGTGCCGTCGATGTCGAAGAGAACCGAGCGAACCACGGGCCAAGATTAGCGGCCGGGTGCCGCCTTGACAATGGCGGGCAGCGGTTGCCGCTCGACTTCATGAACTGGCCCTGCTGGCGGGCGGTGGCAGCAACGGCGCCTCATCGAGAGCGTTGACATTCATCGGTTGAATGCGCACGAGGACCGTGAACCGATTTGTAGCCGTCCCTCGCCGCGCAGACGCGTCAAACTAATGAGAATTCCCGCGCTGTTCCTGGGAGCAGCGCCGTGGTGGTCGTTCTAGTCTCTGGACCGGAGTTTGTTGTGGCAGTCGCCCATGCTCGGGTAGGCGTCGAGATCGCAGAGTTCCGCATTGCGTCGTCGAGGTAACTGGAGGGTGGGCATCCTCGGCCGCAGCAATGACCGAATGTCCTAATTTTTGCACAGACCCTAAGGTTGACGCGCATGCGCGGCCGCGGGGCGGCTACGGTTCATGCCTCAGGTCTGTTGCGTCCGCGTCGCGCGAAAGAAGAGGTAGACAACGCCGCCAACCAGGCTCCAGAAGAGGCTGCCGGCATAGGCGAGGAGCGAGAGCAGGAGCGCCTGTGTCGCCGGGATGTTGATCTCCGGCACCGCCAGCATCCAGACGTAGATGTTTTCGCGCAGCCCGAGTCCGCTCGGCGTGACGGGCATGGCGGCGATACAGATGATGACCGGCACAATCAGGGAAAGCGCCACGGGCGCAATCGTCAGGTCCAGGCCTCGCGCCAGCACCCAGATCTGCAGGACGCACATCACGTTCAGCACCGTCGAGAGCGCAAAGGCCTGGACGAGGAATCGGGGCTGCTGCCCGAACTGGCGGCAGGCTTCGAGCGCACGTTCGAGCAGTTCGCCTTTGGGCAGGCGGCGAAGCCAGATGCGGGCCCGGGGCCAGCGGCGCGAGAGGCCGCCCCAGAACGATAGACCGGCAACCGCGAGCGCGCCCATCAGCATGATCACCACAATGCCGGCGAGTGCCGCCAGGCGTCGGTGGCCCGACAGCAGGGCCCAGTTCGGAACCATCATCACCGCGGCAAACAGAAGCATGGACAGAAGGCCGATCAACCGGTCGACCAGGACAGTGACCACCGCTTCGGTCTTGCGGTTGCTGGTCTCTCGCGCGGCGTAAAAGGCTTTCATGAGATCGCCTCCGGTCGACCCGAGCAAAAACGAGTTGAAGAAATGAGCCACGAGCGAGATTTCCGCGGCCCGCCCGAGGGAGAGGTTGATGCCGTGTACGCGCAGGACCATCCGCCAACGGAGGGTTCCCAGGACGATCGTGGCGCCCATGAAGACCAGAGACCAAACCGCGGCCGTCGGGTCGATCAGGCAGACGTTTCGCCACAGCTCCGGCGGGCCGTAGTGCCAGGCCAGCTTCCATTGCTCGGCGTGGCTCAGCGAATCCCAGCCAAGGCCCTGCCGCTCGTACGCACTGCGTCCCTCGCTGAGGAAGATCGCCTGAAACACCCAGCCGAGAAGGACCAGGCAAAGGATGATGCGCAACACCATTGGCCAGGGAGTCGAGCGCGTCTTCAACATGCGATGGCAGGAAGGTCCGACCTCCTACTCGGGGCCCCAAAGCGACTGCAGGTGGGCCAGACCGGCCCGCACCTCCTCGGCCGGGATCGAGGGCGAGAGTTCGAGCACCTTGATGTGTTCGAGCTTCACGAACGGTTTCAAGGCTTCGAAATTGACCATGCCTTTCCCCGGCGCGCGATGGTCGCGTCCGGGGAACTCGACATCATGGAGGTGGAATCCGGCGATGTCGCCGGCGAGCGACTCGAGATGCATGACGTGGTCGATGAACCCGAGATTCTCTTTGATCTGAGCGTGGCCGGTGTCATGCCAATACCGGATCACCCCGCCGGGAAAGTCGCGGAAGAAGAAGGGGAAATCGGACTCGAACGGAATTTCTTCGAGGGCCTCGCGGTTCTCGATCCCCAGGAGCAAATGGCGCCGCGCAGCCTCGGACTCGAGATAGCGCAGCGCCTCGTACGCAAAGTGCAGATGCCGTTCCTTCTTCGACTCACGCCGCTCATCGGCCTCGGCGCACAGCCGCTGGTACTTGGGCGTCTCTCGCAAACCTGCTTCCGCCAGCCGGATCAGAGCGTCCGTGTAGTCTTTCATCTCGACGGCTCCCATGTGGAGCACCACGAGCCGCGCGCCCAGGCGCTCCGCCAACTCGAACGTCTTGAGGGTGTGTTTGAGCGCGCTCTGCCGCTCCCGAGCATCCGACGACGTGAACTTGAAGATGTTGGGGGCAGCCTGCGTGATCCCGATCGGCAGCGGACAGAAATTGTGGAGGGTGGTGATCCGCACCACGCCCGCCGCGACGGCTTCGAGGATGCCCGGCACCAGACTGAGCCGGATTCCGTGGCTGAGTTCCGCGTACTCGAAACCCAACTCCCGAATCTCGCGCAGCATGGCATGGCCGTCGATGTGGCGGCTCGAGTTCCAGCAGGTTGACAACGCGTACATAGACAACAACAAAGGCCGAGCGCGCGTGCGCACGGCACGGGCTCGGCCCTGAA
Source organism: Verrucomicrobia bacterium ADurb.Bin006 (assembly GCA_002071485.1). Taxonomy (GTDB): domain Bacteria; phylum Verrucomicrobiota; class Verrucomicrobiia; order Limisphaerales; family J093; genus MWFF01. The sequence continues at coordinate 8,425 of MWFF01000161.1, forward strand.
ATCAGCACCTGTTCCTGAGTCCCCGCCTACATGTCGGCGTATCGGGCGGCCAACATGGCCGAGAACTTGGCCACTTTGAGCTTGCGCCGACGCCGTTCGCTTGGCTTCTCGTAATGCCGATGGTTGCGCACCTCTTTCAGGGTGCCTTCACGGTCGACTTTCTTCTTCAAACGCCGAAGCGCCTTCTCGACCGATTCGCCTTTTTTGAGCCGGATTTCCGTCAAAATCGATTCACTTCCTCTCTGGGACCCGGGGCCGCTTGGCCGCACAGCGCGGCCAGCCCCCTTTCAGGTCAGGGCGGGGACAGTAGGTGGAACCGCTGCCGGATGTCAATCGGGAATCCGCAGGGCACCGCACACTCCGGATTAGCCTTGCCGCCCTGCAACTCGATTTCCGCATCGATTCACTGACCCCGACTGCAAGATTCGGCCGCGCTTTCCCCGCACCCCCCCTGACACGCGCGAGGTCGTGCGCGTCGATTTCTCTGCCATCTCGGGCGCTCCCGAACTAGACTCTCGCCCCAGCTATGAAACGCCTTCTGATCCTGACCAGTCTCGGCCTCCTGGCCGGAGCGACTCTTCCGGCCGCCGCGCAGTCGTTCCCCAAATTGACCGACGCGCAGCGCATCGCACTTTTGCAGCCTCCCACCCAACGTCCTGTCCCGATGGTGCTGGACACCGACACCTACAACGAAATCGATGATCAGTTCGCCCTGGTCTACGCGCTCATCTCGCCGGAGTTGAAGGTCGAGGCCGTCTATGCCGCCCCGTTCAAGAACGACCGTTCCACAAGCCCGGAGAACGGCATGGAGCGGAGCCACGAGGAAATCGTTCGCATCCTCGACAAGTTGAACCGTTCCCCGGAGAACTTCGCCTTGAAAGGCAGCCGCCGCTACCTCACCGACCCCAAGAAGCCGGAGGAAAGTCCGGCGGCGCTTGACCTGATCCGCCGGGCAAAGGCGCACAGTCCGGACCGCCCGCTTTACGTCGTGGCCGTGGGAGCAATCAGCAACGTGGCCAACGCCCTGCTCCTCGATCCCGCGATCCTGCCAAACATCGTCGTCGTCTGGCTAGGCGGCAACGGTCTCGGCTGGCCGCACCAGCACGAGTTCAACTACCACCAGGATCTCAACGCCTCGAAGATCATCTTCAATTCCGGGGTCGCTCTCGTCCAACTGCCGTGCACGCCCGTCGTCACGCACTTCGCCACCACCGTGCCTGAGATGGAAGCCAATCTGGCCGGCCGCGGCGCCATCGGCGAATACCTGCTCGAAATCTTCAAGGACTATCATCAGGACCATTTCGCGTGGTCCAAGGTGCTCTGGGACATGACCGCAGTGGCGTGGGTGATCGACAGTCGATGGCTGCCATCAAACCTCGTCCACAGCCCGATCCCGACCGACAATTACACCTTCAGCTTCGACAACTCCAGGCACCTCATCCGCAGCGTCTACTTCCTTCAACGCGACCCGATCTTCCGCGACTTCTTCACTAAGCTGCAGAAGCTCGCGAGGCCTTAGCCTGCATTTCTCACCGCTTTTGGACAACGCGAAGCCGGTATACACAGGAGAAATACAAATGCAGACTAAGGGTCTGTGCATGCGCAGCCGCGGGATCGGCCCTCCGAAACGAAAGGGGACGGTTCATGGCAAGCGCTGTGATTAAACCGCTTGGTGCGCATGAGGATCCTGAACCGAAAACGCACAACGCACCCACTCTCGACTCTCGACTCTCGACTCTCCACTCTCTGACACTTCGTCAGGGCCGGGCGCCAATCGCGGTGGTCCATTCCGCCTCCACGTTTTCGAAGAATAATCCCTGGAACTGGCCGGGCTTGAGGCCCTCGGGCAGCGTGACCTCGATGTGATGGCTCGTGTCGGGCGCCAGATGTGAGAGGTCCGCATAGAGGCCGGTGAACGTGCGCTCGCGTCCCAGTGGGAACACATCGCTGTATGCCTTCCGCACCTCGACCGGTTGGCCGTCGAGCGTTAATCCCACGGCCCAGGTGTCGTCCGGATCGGCAATCTGGATAAACAGCAGCAGGCGATCCGAGCCGCGCCAGGTTGCCAGCAATTCTTCCTCCGTGTAAGGAACCGGCCAGGCCTTGCGGCGCGCGGCCAGTTGCGCAAAGACCCGCTGCGGAACGGTGAAGTCAGCCCGGACGACCCGGCCCGCGAACGCGGGATCGTAGGTGTCTACTTGGTGGCAATGGTCGAAGCGCTCGCCGTCAAATGCGGCGCGCAAGGTCACCGCATCGCCTTCCTGGCTGAAACCGGCCTGTTCACGCCCGTTCAAAACGACCCGGGACACGCTCTCTCGAGCCGGGAGCAGGACGACCAATTCATGTGTGTGGCCCATTTGGCCTTCGACATTCGCCAACTCGAGACGATCGCCGCTGAGAGTGGCCCGCCCGCGCGCGTTGATCAGCGCCGGACGCGTAACGGCGTCCGCCGACACGACCTCGACGACAAGCGCCTCGGGGCCCTTGATCGGCAAGCGGACGCGATCGCCCCGGCGCCATACGCCGACGCGCGGTCTGCCTCGGAGGCGTCCCTCGCGCGGGTAGAGCTCGCGCAACAGGAATTCCTCGCCCTCCGTAAGCCCGATGCCGGCATCCAGGGTGAACTCGGCCGGCAACTCCCGATAGTTTGGATTGAAGAGGAACACGAATCCGTGATCGCCGGCGATCGCCGCGGTGCCGTCGACTCTTCCCATGGCCGGCAGGCCGATGATGGGCCGCAGCCGTTTCAGGATTGCCCGATGCCGGTCGGTCCAGTCCATCCAACCCCGGAGCCAGCGCTGGTCGTCCGGGCCAAAGTGCGCGAATTCGGTCTCATCGCGCGCGGGCAACAGACTGACGACGTGGTTGAAGGGGGCGGTGCCGATCGAGGAAAGGACGGAATAGCGCCAGCCGAGCAGGTCCCAGTCGCGCGTGTGGAAGGGGCGGTTTTTGACGCATTCGCCTTTGGCATTATTGCGGGGCGTCTGGTGGGTCATGTAACCGGGCACAAGTTCCCAGGGCGTGAACTGCTCCTGGTGGAAGTACCCCGTGGCCCAGCGCTGCCGGTTGCCGGACACGCGGCTGAAATGGAGGTCGGGGAAATTCTCGAAGCTGCCGGGCTGCTCGTCGTTTGTGGTCGGATGCGGATAGGATCCGCCCAGCCAGGTCCAGGGACCGAACCACTGGTATTGCTGGCGCCCGTCAATGACGATGTCCGGGAGGCGGCGTCGCAGTTCCTCGAGGATGCGTCGGCAGCCGGACCATTGGGCGTACTTGCTGGTCGGCTTGTGCCCCTCCTTGTTTGGTTCGTAGGCAATCCACCAGTGGTCAAAGCTGTAGCCGCCGATCCCGGTGCGCTGCTGGAAGGCAACCAGTTGCCCGACAAACCAGTCCTGGAAACTCCGCACGCCTGTATCGACTCCGATGTAACCGCCGGTCTTGCCGCCGCACCAGGCCGTCCACTCGGGGTTCTGCTTCCAGCCCAGGGTCGGATAGGCATAGGCGACGAGCTTGACCTGTTTCGCCTTCGCGTAATCGAGCATTTCCTGGATCGAGGGCGGGATCGGGTCCGTCGCGACGTCCCATTCGCCTTTGCGGATCTTCTGGCCCAGGCCGAGCCAGAGGCAGTTCTCCCAACCCCAGGCGTCGGCGTTGTCCGCGAGCGGGGCGACGGCGCTATTGGCCGGCGTGAAGAGCGTGTGCTCGATGCCCACCGCCGCACACTGGTCGAGAATGCGCTTCCACTCGGCGCGACCGGCGGGCGTGCCCACGTCAATCTGATAGTCGTTCTCGCACCAGGGGACATGGACACGCAGGCTCTTCGTGGGGCGAAACAGGGCGAAGGCGTCCACGCAACCGGTCACGGCCTCGAACTCGGCCCGATCGAGCATCGGCAGGCCCTCGAAGGCGCGCTCGGGGTCGGGCACATGCTTCCATTCGGGCAGATTCCGCGCCGGAAATTCGACTCCCGAGAGCCGGTAGAACCCGAGACAGACGCGGTCCGAGACGAATGGTCCGTATGAGGCGCGCCATTCGAGGTCGGGCGAGTAGCTCATCGAGATCCGGGCGTCCTGCCGCTGCCACTTGAGAAACGGATTCTGCAGCACCAGGCAGGCGCCCAAGCCGGGTGCCGGATCGCTTCTTCCGAGACGCAGGAACACCGCGCCGCTGGCATTGCTGGCCCGGTGCTCGCGGGCGATCGGCGTGCCGGCCTCGATTCGGAGCCCTTCGACCGTGTCGAGGCGGCAGGCGCTCTGGGGCGGCAGTATGAGCGCGATCTGCTTGCTTATGAACTGCCAGCCGGGCTTCAGCTCGTAGATTACTTCGAGTCGCCGCTCGCCTGCCGCGTACGTGTACACGACACTCTGCCCGCGTTGCGCGAGGCCGGTCCGTTCGAGGTCGCGCACGCTGAGCGTCTGGCCGTCTACGGTGATCGAGGTCGAGTCGCCCGCGAGCGAGAGGGCGTGCCCGGATTTGGCCAGCGACACCCGGACCAGGCCCGCGGCATCGAAGTCGGCCGTGATCTCCCCGTTGCCGAGAGTCATGCTCTCCGCGCCGCGCCCGGGCGACACGCACAGAGTCAGGCAAAGCCCGCCGACCAGGACAAGTGGACCGATTCCAAACGAGTGCTTCATGGGTCCATCGTGACCGGGTCTGGAAAATTCTCAAGGCTATCGGCAGCCTGATTGGCGGAAGACGTTACGGAACGGCGGTTCATGAAATGGAGCTGACAAGCCGGGATTTGACTGCATCGGGGCTGCGACAATACTCTCGCGCCGCACTGCTGGAATGTGCCTCCGGCCCGAAGCCAGGGGGCGCATGATCGCAGGAGAATCCGGTCCGAACATTCTTGAAGGCCTCAGTGAACACTTTTGACGCCATCATATTCGACATGGACGGTGTGATCGTCGACAGCGAGCCCCGCCACGAGCGGGCGTTTCGGGAGATTTTCGACGAGTTGGGCTACGGCGACCGTCACGGAATGGATTTCGCGGCGTATTATGGCCGATCGGATCGCGCGTTTTGGCTCGATTTTGTCGCCAAACACAAGCCACGCCAGTCGCTCGAGGAGCTTCTCGCCTTGAAGCAGAACCGGCTCATTGACATTCTCCGACGCGACCAACCGCTCTTCGATGGCCTGCCCGATTTGCTCGAAAGGCTGGCGCCGCGCTACGCGCTGGCAGTCGCCTCGGGATCGAATCACCCGGTGATCGAAGAGGTCCTGGCCATGAGACAACTCGGGCGTTTCTTCTCGGTCGTGGTCAGCGTGCAGGATGTCCCGCGCGGCAAGCCCGCCCCGGACGTCTTCCTGCGCGCGGCGCAAATGCTGGCCGTGCCGGCCGCCCGGTGCTGCGTTGTCGAGGACTCCGCCCACGGGGTCGAGGCCGCGCGCGCGGCCGGGATGGAAGTCATTGCCATCACCAACACCCTGCCGTCCGAACGCCTGGCGGCTGCAAGCCACGTCGTCGAAACCTACGAAGAGATCGAGTCGCTTCTGCTCGAACCGGTCCGTGACCCATGAACAACGCCATTGACGAACACGCCACCCCAGGCGCAGCCTGGCATCGGTTCTTCGACTTCGACGCCCACAAGACCTCGCCACGCAAGGAGGCGATGGCGGGCCTGGTCACCTTCATGACCATGGCCTACATCATCTTCGTCAATCCGGCCATGCTCGCCGGCGCAGGCTTGTCCAAGGCCGCAGTCGTGACCGCAACCTGCCTCGGCGCCGCGGTGCCGACGCTGCTGATGGGTTTGTGGGCCAAGTACCCGCTGGCGTTGGCGAGCGGCATGGGTTTGAACGCCGCCCTGGTCATGCAGGCTTCCCAGCCCGGTGTGACCTGGCAGACCATGATGGGCGTCGTCGTCGTCGAAGGCGCCCTGGTCACCCTCCTGGTTCTGACGGGCGTGCGCGAGCAGGTGATGCAAGCCATACCGATGAATCTCAAGCGGGCGATCGGCATCGGCATCGGCATCTTCATCGCCTTCCTCGGACTCCAGCAAATGGGCTGGGTCGCCAAAGGCCCTGGCGGCGCCTTCCTGGCGCCGGGTAACTTCAAAGTGCTCCCGACTCTGATCGCCAGCGTCGGCCTCGCTCTCACCTTGACCCTGCTCGCGTTCCGAGTCCGCGGCGCCATTCTCTGGGGCATCCTCGGCACGGCGGCGCTTGCCTGGCTCTCGGATCGGCTCCTCCCAGGCGGGCCTGCGCTCGTGGCAGTGCCCGAACAGTTGATGGCGACACCCGAGTTCGCCACGTTCGGCGCGGCCGATCTTGTGGGAGCTCTCAGACCGGCCCTGTGGGGTGTGATCTTCGCCTTTCTCATCACCGATTTCTTCGACACCATGGGCACGGTGATCGCCGTTGGGACGCAGGGTGGCTACATGGATGCCCAGGGCCAACTGCCCCGCCTCAAACGGGTCCTGGTGGTGGATTCGCTCGCCGCGGCCTGGGGGGGCTTCTGCGGAGCCAGTTCCGTCACCACCTATATCGAAAGCGCGGCCGGGGTGAGCGCCGGCGGGCGGACGGGTTTCGTGTCAGTGGTCGTAGCCGCGCTCTTTTTCCTGGCCATGTTCTTCGCCCCCGTCATTGGGGCGGTTCCAGGGATCGCAACCGCACCCGCCCTGGTCGTGGTCGGTTTTCTCATGATGAGTTTGGTGCGCGAAATGGACCTAGAAAGCCCCGACGAAGGGATGCCGGCTTTTCTGACCTTGCTGCTGATCCCGATGACGCAGAGCATCTCCTGCGGGATCGGGGTCGGGTTCATCGCCACCGTGGTGGTCAAGGTGCTCGGCGGCAAAGCGCGCGACGTGTCTCCCTGGTTCTACGGGATTGCCCTCCTCTTCGTCCTCCATTTTGCGCTCTAGAAACTTATGTTGCGGCTCGGCGCACTCGAGCTGGCCTCGAATCTATTCCTGTCGCCCCTGGCCGGATACACCAACCTGCCCTTTCGCCTGACGATCCGGGAATTGGGCGGCCTCGGTCTCTGCACAACCGAACTGGTCAACGCCCGTTCCCTGATCGAGAAACGGGATAAGGCCCTCAAGCTCATCGAGTCCAACGCACGCGACCGCCCCCTGGCCGTGCAACTCTTCGGCGCCGTGCCCGAGGAAATGCGCGATGCCGCCCAATGCCTCGAATCGCTGGGCGCCGACGCGATCGACATCAACATGGGATGCCCCGTGCGCAAGGTCTGCCGCGTCGGAGGCGGGTCCGCCATGATGTCCGAATTGTCGAAGACCGCCGCGCTCGCGCAGGGGATCGTCCGCGTCGTGCGCGTCCCGGTCACCGCAAAAATGCGGTTGGGCTGGGATGACGCGAATCTCACGGCGCCCGACTTGGCCCGCGCCCTCGAAGATGTCGGCGTGTCCGCCGTTTTCATCCATGGCCGCACGCGCGAACAAGGCTTTGGAGGATGTGTCAACCTCGCGGGCATCCGGGCGGTTGTCGATGCCGTTCGCAGAATCCCGGTCATCGGGAACGGCGAGGTGACCACGCCGCAGGCCGCCAAACGCATGCTCGATGAAACGGGCTGTGCCGGCGTCAGCATCGGACGGGGCGCATTCTACAATCCCTGGATATTCCGCCAGACTGAGGCCTTCCTCGCGTCAGGTGAGCTGCCGTCCGAACCGCCGTTCGAGGAGCGTGTCCGCGTCATGTGCCGACACCTCGACCTGATGATCGAGGTCTTCGGCGAAACGCACGGGTGCAGGATGTTTCGCAAGGTCGCGCCGTGGCACGCGAAACGGCTCGGACCAGCCGTCGAGTTCAAGAGACGCGTGGCATCCCTGTCGAGCCGCGCTCAGTTCGACGACGTCCTTGCCGAGTATCGGGCCTGGCGCGCGCAGTTCCTCGACGACCGCGGTGAACTCCTGCCCCGCTTTGCCCCGACGCCCTCGAACCCATCGTTCATGACCGGCGAACCTGCGGCGCCATCCGCCATCCCGACCCCCCGAGGCCCGGTCGAAACGTGGTGACAGAACTCCTTTCAAAGGAGTAGATGGGCGGGTGATCGAGAGTTGGCAAGGCGATGGATTCAGTCAATCCCGGTCCAGCAAGGTCGTCTTGTCGGGCACGTTGGGCACCGCACAGAGGAACTCGAAGGCCTCGTTTCCCTCGGTCTTGTACCAATGCGGCCAACCCTGTGGGATGAACACCACATCGCCGCTCTGGACTTCATAGACCCTGTCGCCAATGCCCACCTTCGCACGGCCGCGCAAGACATATTGACCGTGCTCGACTTGGTTCGTGTGGTTGGGCATACTGCCACCCGGTTCGATGACGAATCGTCGGAGGAGAAAGTTCGGTGCGACGTCGGGTCCGATTAACATCTGCATCGAGATGCCAACCCCGGTCGACACAGCCTGGCGCACCACATCATCCGCTCGCTGAACAATCACATTCGGTTTGCTGTTCATGTCACGGTGAATGCTCCTCAGATGAAGGATGGCTGTCGAGTGCGAACTCGGACCGCGTGCCCTGCGTTCGAGCGTGATGTTCGGGCGCGACCAAGCCTTGAAGGGGCACAAGACAGGCAGGCGCTTAACCAGGTTAGGGTCCGTGCGCCGGATGTGCGGGAGCCAGTCCTTGACCTGCAGATTGCCGGGATAGTCCTCAGGGGCGTGAAACTCGCGTGCCGAGTCGCCATTCACTTGGCCGCGTGTTCCCTCTCTGTCATGTTCCAAGTCGATTCAGATGTAGTCAAACAGCGACGAAGCCGCGCTGGGCTGCAGGCCCACCTTCAGCCTGCCTCCGTATCGCAGATAAATCTGGAAGCTGCTGAACTGAATGCCCGGCTTGGTCCAGTTCCACCATGTGTCTCCCATCCATAGGAACGGCGTGCCGTCTCTGTATTCGAAGTAACGTCCGGCCCGCGGGCGTTCGCCGCCCTGCCCAACGAAGGGCCGGTCGTGATGGCGCGGTTCAGCCCCGATGAAAACTGGATCGCCACTGCTTCCGCCGATCGCACCGCCCGGCTTTGGGGGACTGGCTGCTGGTTCACCCCAAGCCCTGAAGGCCGTGAATGGGTCACCCATTAGAGGTTCCGTCGGGCAACAGGCTCAGAAACGTTCGACCAGTTTATCGATCAGAAACGTGCTCTCGCGCAGGGCCTGACCGCAGAAGGGGCCGAACCATTCGCTGATTTGCCGGAACTCCCGGCAAAAGCGGTCGGCATCCGCATTGTCGATGAGGTCCCGGGCTGCCCCGACCGACTCGATGAACTCCTTGAGCAAGGCGCGCCGTTGAGGCGATGCCAGGATGATGTCGGCGTACAAGCCGGGGTCCTGGGCGAAGAGTCGCCCGACCATTCCCATTTCCAGGCGGTAGATCGGGCTGGAGAACTCGAGCGTTCGGGCAAGGTTGACCTGGCGCGCCGCTAGGAACCGTCCGAAGGCGAACGTGGCGAAATGCCGGAGCCCCTGGACCAGGTCCATGACGGCGTCGTGCTCCTCGGCCGCGATGGTCATGATGATGTTGCCCCAGGCGGCCAGTTGGTCGAGCAGCCATTGGCACCCGTCCGCGTCGCGTCCGGGAGTCGCCACGACAATCTGCTGGTCCATGCTCGATGTGGATGGACCGAACAACGGGTGCAGGCCAATGACCGGGCCGGGATGCGCCGTGATCATGGCCTCGACAGGGGCGCGCTTGATGCTTGTGATGTCGGCCAGAATGCAGCGGGGCGGCAGATGCGGACCGAGTCGTTTGATGACGTCCGTTGTGAGAGAGATCGGCACGCCCACCAGCGCCAGATCGATCTCCGCGCACAGATCTCGAGCGCGCGGCCAGTCCTCCACGTCCAGCAGCCGGGTTTCGTAGCCCGCCTCTCCAAACCAGCGCGCGAAGTAGCGCCCCATCTGGCCCCGCCCGCCGACGAGCAGGACGCGGGCACCGGGCCGCACGCCGGTGGCGGCGGCGCGCACCGTCTGGCGCATGCGCGATTGCCGCAGGATGCACCGATAAAGTTCCTCGACGTGGTTGGGGTCGAGACCGGCCTGCTTCGCCTGGTCGCGCCGCTCGGAGATCAGGTTCTCCTCGCGCGCCGGATGATAGACCGGCAGACCCGCGGCCCTCTTGATGGCGACGGCGCTTTGGGTCAGGGACTGGCGGCGCCCGAGCAAATCGACGATCCGCTCGTCGATCGCGTCAATTTCCCGGCGCAAATCCGCGAGCATCGAGGCGCCGCCGGCGCTCTCCGCCGACGCGGGCGTCCCGCCGGCCTGCGATTGCGTTCGCATCTCACTCATAAACAGGTTCCCCGAGAAGGTCGTAGTCCGCGTGATCCAGGATCCGCACCGACACGAATGCGCCCGGCGGCAATTGCCCCGGTACGTACACGCAACCGTCGATTTCGGGAGCGTCTGCCTCGGTGCGCCCAACCGCGCAAACGCCCCGCATCCACGACGCCTTGGCGCGTCCGCCGACACGGGCGAGGCTGTTGTTCCAGGGCATTTCCCTGACCGCGTCGAGGCGAGCCTCGTCCAGCGTTCCCTCGATGAGGACGCGCACACGGCGGCCAAGCTGGGAAGATGCGTGTTCGCGCGCGATCTGTTTTTGGACGGCCATCGCCTGATCGCGGCGCCGCTGTCGGATCGACTCAGGCACCTGCTTCGGCATTCGGCCCGCGACCGTGCCCTTTTCCTGCGAGTACGCGAACACCCCCATGCGCTCGAACCGCCTTGTGCGGATGAACTCGAGGAGGGTATTGAAATGGGCGTCTGTCTCGCCCGGGAAGCCGACGATGAACGTCGTTCGCAGGACGATGCCCGGGATGTCGGCGCGTATGCGGCGCAGCAGACCGGTGATGTGCTCGGGCGGCGTCCTGCGCCGCATCTGTTCGAGGATGACCGGGTGGATGTGCTGGAGGGGGATGTCGACGTAGCGGGCGACCTTGCGGCACCGCGCGATCGTCTCGATGAGCTCGTCGGTCCAGTGCGCCGGGTGGGTGTACAGGAGCCGAATCCAGAAATCCCCCGGCAGATCGTTCAGGGCGCGCAACAGGGAACAGATCGTCGCCGCGCGCTCCGGCAAGGCCCGGATTGCATCGCCGAACCGCTTGGGGTCGGTCATGGTCCGTACGTCCGCCTTGGGCTGCAAATCCAGGCCGTAATAGGTCGAGTCCTGCGAAATGAGGTTCAGTTCCTTTGCGCCCTCGGCCAACAGACGCCTGGCTTCCTCGACGATGTCGTGTTGGGGGCGGCTCCGATGGCTCCCACGCATCCGCGGGATGATGCAGAAGCTGCACGCGTGATTGCAGCCCTCCGCGATCTTCACGTAGGCCAGATGGCGCGGGGTCAGCCTGAATCGCGGCGTGCCGCAATCGGGGATGAAGACCGGACGGCGGCTGACGGTCAGAACGGGCGCCCGGGCGTCCTCGGCTTTCTGCAGCCAAGCAGTCCGACGCGCCACGGCTTGCCGCACGATGCGGGCCACCGCCGTGACTTGATCGATCCCGATGAAGGCATCCACCTCTGGAAGCGCCTTGGGCAGATCGTCCCGGAACCGTTGCGGCAGGCAGCCGGACACGATGAGCGCCTGGTTTGGCCGCAGAGCGTCACGGATGTGGGCGGATTCGAGGATGGCATCGACGCTCTCCTCCTGGGCATCGTCGATGAAGGAGCAGGTATTGACGATGACGGCGTCGGAGGCAGCGAGATCGTTCGTGATCTCGTATCCGTCCCGCAGGAGCGTCCCCAGCATGATCTCGGCGTCCACCAGGTTCTTGGCGCAGCCGAGAGAGATCAGTCCAACCCTGAGCGGGCGGGCCTGGTTTTCATGCCCGCTCATCGCGCGCCGGACGGGGCCCGCGCGGCGCCCGGGTTGGGGAGCGCGAGGGTTTCGGCCAGATTGGATCGCGCGGGCTGGTACTGCCCGGGCTGGATGCCCGCCAGCGGGTCTCGAGCCTGTTGCTCCTCGATGCTGCGTACGATCGTCAGCACGATCCCTAGGATCACCAGGACGCCCAGCGCGGGCAGCACGATGCGCCACCGGATGCGGGAGAGGATCAGCATGAGGGCATCGAGCGGGCCTTTCTGCTGACCGATCAGGCTCAGGTGTTCGCGGAACTTCTCCGTCTGTGTCAGCTCGACTTCGAGGGTCTCGAGGATCGACGCCTCGTCGATCTTCAAGAGCCTCGCGCAGGTGCGCACGAACCCCCGGATGTAGACGGGGGCGGTGAACACGTTGTAGTTCCCCTCTTCGAGGGCCTCGACATGATCGGCCCGCATCTTGGTGATATCGGCAATCTGCTGCACCGTGAGGCGGCGGGCCTCACGCGCGGTGCGCAACTGCTCGGCAACGGTGGCCATATCGCCCGCCACTTAACGACATCCGAACGGCGTTGACAATCACGGAAAGCGAGAGGGCGCAGACAGACAGTGCGTCTGAAGGTTGTCGGTGCTCTGTTGCCTGGAATGTGGCGGTGACCGGTCAGATGACATCAACAGTTGATGAGAAACGCGGGCTAACGGATGGAGATTGCCGGAGGGGCGACGCCTGCCTGCCGCCTGCCTGCCGCGTCGGACGCGCCGCAGACCGGGTCACCGTCCTGATGCCGGGCCTCCGCGCCCGGGTTCGCGCACGCCGGCTCCGACGCGTTGAACGAGCGCGTCGCCCAAATCCGCGCGCGCCCTTTCAGCCAGCGCATCGATGCGCCGGACCACCTCCGGATGTTCCGAAGCGACGTCGCGCGTCTCGCCGATGTCTGTGTCGAGGTCGTAGAGTTCGGGGCGCTCGACCTTGCGCTGCACGTATTTTGCGGGCTGGCCGTCGCGTCCGGGCGGCTGTCCGCCGAGGGTGCGATACGTGTGCGGCAAGAGCAGTTTCCAGGGACCGCTCGAGACCGCTTGAAGCTGGCCGCCCGCGAGGTAGAAGAAGAAGGCCTCGTGCGGGCTCTGCGCGTTGGGTTGGCCGGACAACAACGGCCAAATGTCCAGGCCGTCAATCCGGTGCGCGGGCAAATGGGCGCCGGTCAACCGCGCAATCGTGGGGAACAGATCGATCGTCATGGCCGGTACGCTGCAGAGTGCGCCTGCCGGGATGCGGCCGGGCCAGCGGGCGATGAAGGGCACACGGACTCCGCCTTCCCAGCAGGTCCCCTTGCCTTCGCGCAACGGCCCGGCGGATCCGGCGTGGTTGCCGTACGAGAGCCAGGGCCCGTTGTCGGACGTGAATATGACGAGCGTGCGCTGGTCCAGCCCGTGACGTTTCAAAGCGCCGAGAATCCGCCCCACAGACCAGTCGATCTCGGCAATCACGTCTCCGTAGAGGCCCGCGGTCGTCTTGCCTTCGCGCTTCCCGCTGACGAACAACGGGACATGCGGCATGCTGTGCGCCAGGTAGAGCAGAAAGGGCCGGTCCTTGCTCCGTTCGATGAACCGCACGGCGCGTTCCGTGTACCGTGTGGTGAGTTGCGTCTGGTCGGGCATGATTTCCTTGATCTGATCGCCCTCGATCAGCGGCAGCGGCGGGTATGTGCCAGACTTCGCCTCCGGGTGGTTGGGCCACATGTCGTTCGAGTAGGGCAGGCCCATGTACTCATCGAAGCCGTGGTGGATCGGGAGGAACTGGCGCTGATCACCCAGGTGCCACTTGCCAAAGATGGCGGTCGCGTACCCGCGCGTCTTGACCAGCTCGCCCAGCGTGACTTCCCGCGAATGAATGCCGATCGGCGAACCGGGCCCGAGCGCGCCGGCAATGCCGATCCGATTCGGATAGCACCCGGTCAACAAGCCCGCCCTCGAAGCGGAGCAGACCGCCTGCGCGACATAAAAGCGCGAGAACCGAATGCCCTCGGATGCCAGACGGTCGATGTGCGGCGTGGCATAACCCCGGGCGCCGAAGACCCCCACGTCGCCGTACCCCATGTCGTCGCAGAAGATGACGACAATGTTGGGGGTTGAGGGAGGCGTTGCGGCCTCGATGGCGCAGACGGCAAGGGTCGAAACGATCGCAAGCCCGACGGCTCGACGCCAAAACGAACATTGGTTGTTGGGCATAAGGACTCGATATACAGACGGCTCGAGCCGGCGGTTTGTTCACTCCCTCTTTGGGGTCACATCTTCATTTTTGACATTTGTGTGCTGACTGCGTCGGCGGCGGACCTCAGCCGGCCTGATCAGCCGCCGGTTCGCATCAGCCGCATTCGCAAATGTCAAAAATGAAGATGTGACCCCATTGTCAGGCGGCGACGCCAGGACTAGAGTCGTGGCGTGATCTCTTCCAAGCCGCCCTGCCCCGCTGCGCCCTCGATCAGACGGCGCGGGAGAGTGGCTGTCGGCGCGTGGCTCACGCTGGCGGCGCTGGCCCGCGCCGCCGCGGGAGCGCCTGAACTCGAGTATTTGTTTCCCGCCGGCGGACAGCATGGGGCGCGATTCGAGGTGATTGGCGGGGGCAAACTCGATCCGTGGCCGGTTGGGGTGTGGACTGATGATGCGGGCATCCAGTTCGCTCCCGGTCTGACCAACGGCGTGTTCGAGGTTGCGATCGATCCGGGTGTCGCTCCGGGAGGGCATTTGGTGCGCGTTTACACGTCCGAAGGTGCATCGAAGCCGGCGCTGTTTATGGTGGGCACCGATCCGGAGGTCACCCGCTTCCCGCAATCGCCCGCCAACCAGGCGCATGCCGCGGCGCCGCCGGCGCCGATCCCGGTCACACTGAACGGCCAGCTTAGATCGGCGGATGCGCGGCTGCTCTTTCCGATCGAGGCCGGGGCGGATCGGGTCGTGCGGGCGCGATTCATGGCCAGCCCGCTCGATTCGCCGGCGCAGGCCAGTCTCGCTCTCTTGAAGGACGGCACGCCGCTTGTGGCCACGCTCGATCCGGCGGGACGCGACTTCGAGCTTCGTTGTCCGATCGTGGCCGGCGGCCCTCTTTCGCTCGAAGTCACGGCACTGGCCGGGAGTTACCTGGGCGATGCCGCGGTCTTTCGAGTCGAGGTGACGGACGATCCGCTGGTGCCGATTCCCCGATCGCATGCGACGAGCGCGATCTCGGAGGGTGTTACGGCTTTCCGTCCGATGACAAGTGCGCGGACGCTTGCGATTGCGGGGCAGACCCGCGGGGTGATTTCGCCTGAAGGCCGGGTGATTCACTACAGTTTCATGGCCCATCAAAACGAACAATTCCGTTTTGTGGCGAAAGCCGGCAGCATCGGATCCCCGCTGGCGCCCGTTGTGCGGGTGCTGGCCCCGGATCGCACCGTGCTGGCCGAGTCGCTTCCCGGAGCCGATGCGGAGCTGGTGTGGATTGCGCCCAGCGACGGTGAACATCTCCTGGCCGTGACGGACGCGGAGGGACGCGGCGGGACGACTTACGCCTTCCAGCTCGAAGTCGAGGAGCCTCGAGCCCACTTCAGCGCGGTTCTCGAGGATCACGCCTTCCAGCTCAGGCCGGGCGGGTCATGCGTTTGCGACGTGAGGGTTCTGCGCCCCGTGTCTTCAGACATTGTCGTGAGCGTTTCCGCGATCGATCTGGCGGACGGCGTTACGGCGGGCTCCGTGCACGCCGCCGCGGGGCTCGATCGGGTTCGTCTGGTCCTGTCCGCCGCCGCCGCGGCCAAGCCGTCCAACAGCCCGTTCCGGATCATGGTGATGACGACTGGCGAGACGCCGCCTCGGATCGAGTTCGCCCGGTTCTCCCTCGAGCCGCGGCACACGGATGGAAGCGCGCTTGCGGTGCGGGACTGCAATCAGCCTTGGCTGACGGTTCGGACCGCGGAGTGAGAACGCGACCGCGATTCAGGAGCTGGCGGGGAAGTCAACATTTCGCGGATGCGCGCTGCTGTTCGAGGTAATCGATCCAGGCGGGCATGCCATCGCCGGTGCGCGCGGACAGCTCGAAGATTCGGGCATGGTGGGCGATTCGATGGAGGGCCGCGAGCGCCTGGGCGCGGTCGAATCCGGCGGCCGCGGCTAGATCAGACTTGGTGACGACCGCGACATCCGCGGAGTGGAACATGGGCGGGTACTTGAGGGGCTTGTCTTCCCCCTCGGTTGTGGAGAGGAGGACAATGCGCAGATCTTCGCCGAGGTCGTAGGCGGCGGGGCAGACGAGGTTACCCACGTTTTCGATGATGAGGACGTCGAGCGCGTCGAGATCGAGTCGCTCGGCGGCCTTGGCGATCATCTCCGCCTCGAGGTGACACACCGTGCCGGTGGTCACCTGCACCACGGGAATCCCGGCCTCGCGCAGGCGCGCGGCGTCATTGTCCGTCGCGAGATCGCCGACGATGACGCCCACGCGCAGGCGCGATGCCAGGAGGGTTGCGGTCTTTTGGATCAGCGTGGTCTTGCCCGAGCCGGGTGAAGAGAGGACGTTGAGGACCAGCAGTTTTTTGGCGCGAAAGAAGCCGCGATTGCGTTCGGCCAGGCGCTGGTTCTTCTCGAGCAGGCCGCGCTGAACGGCGACTGTCTGGCGCCCGGGCTGGTGTGCGGTCGCATCGTCATGCGCATGGGTGTGTGGCGCTCCGCCGCCGCCTTCGTGCTGGTGGCTGTGCCCGTCCCCGTGGTGAGTCGAATGGCTGTGCGCCGCGGAGGCCGGACGGCCTCCGATGCTCAGCTCACCCCCGATTCCGCATCCGCATTCTTGACACATGTTAGGAAAACTCGATCGATGCCAATTCCATCTCCGTGCCGCGGCGCAGCTCTCCGCTGACGGCGTGGCAGTGAGGACATTCGCCCAAAAAGTCGGGTGTGGCAAACTCAACCGCGCAATGCGCGCACCAGCAGGTGGCCGGCACCTCCTCGATCTCGAGCTGGGCCCCCTCGGCGGGAGTCCCCTGGCACACCATGTCGCTGGCGAACCGCAGCGCATCGGGAACAACGCCGCTCATGGCGCCAACCCGCAAACGGATGCGATGCACGCGCGCGCCGCCCGAGGCACGGGCGGTTTCGACCGCCATGCGGACGGCGTTTTCCATGAGGCTGACTTCGTGCATGGTTAGCGAGGCTCCGTCTCAGACCGGCGAGGCACATGGCCAGATCGCTTGGACTGGGCGTTCGCGTTAGTCACTGGCAAGCGACGGCCCGTAAGGGGCGCCGCTGCGCGGCGCAAAAACTTGACTCATTCAAGACAGATTTCGAGAAGGAAGTCACACGAGCCCGCATATTTTTCACACCCCGATGGTGCACAGGACACTCAGACTTCGCAAGAGAACTGCTATGCGGGCTAGAGAAGCAAAACCGCGCCAGGTTCGAGAGATCGAGAACTGCATCGCACTGTTCGCCTGAGAGACCATTCTCAGGACCGACAGAATGCT
The DNA here is from genome assembly GCA_002071485.1 of Verrucomicrobia bacterium ADurb.Bin006. GTDB lineage: Bacteria > Verrucomicrobiota > Verrucomicrobiia > Limisphaerales > J093 > MWFF01. The sequence goes on from MWFF01000161.1 coordinate 25,677, forward strand.
CCCGGTTCCCTTTCCGGGCGCGGTTTTGCCAGAGCCCGGATGTCAGACTCGGTATTTGATCAACTTGGCGCGGCTGGCGGCCTCGATGTCGCGATGCAGCGAATGCCCGTGGGCGTCCATGGTGACGACCGCGGGAAACCGGTCGACCTCGAACTCCCAGACGGCTTCGGGCGCGCCGAATTGTTCGAGGAAGTGGACTGCGCGGACGCGTTTGACGCACTCGGCCAGCACCTGGGCGGCGCCGCCAACGGCATGGAGGTAGACGCACCCGTGGGCCGCGCAGGCTGCCAGCGTGCGTTCTCCCATCCCACCTTTCCCAATGACCCCGCGCAGGCCGAACTTCGCGATAAGATCGGCCTGGTACGGTTCCTCTCGGGCCGATGTGGTCGGGCCGGCCGCAACGACTCGCCAGGCACCGTCGGGGTCCTTCAACACGACTGGGCCGCAATGGTAGAGGACGCCGCCGCGCAGATCGACGCCGGGCGGCAAGGCGCCGCCGCGGGCCAGGTACTTGTGCACGGCATCGCGTCCGGTGAAGAGGAGGCCGGTGCATTCAACTTCGTCGCCCACGCGGAGCGCGCGGATGCGCTCCTCGGTCAGGGGAAAGGAGAGGGGGATCATGGGCGGGTCAATAGAGCCATCGTTCAATTCCACCGTCCGGACTCAGCGTCACGCCCTGTCGGCGGTAGGCCCAACACATGTAGCTGACGCTGACGAAGAACGAGGCCGGCAGGCGATTGATGGCGCCGATCTTGACGCCCAACAGGGTGGTCCGGCCGCCGAATCCCATCGGCCCGATCCCCAGCAGGTTCGCCGTGCGCAGGATGTCCTGTTCCAGCCGATCCAATTCAGGGACCGGATTGCGGTCATCCAGAAGACGCAGGAACTGTGTCTTCGAGAACGCGTAGCTCGTGGCTCGGTCCCCGCCCAGGCAAACCCCCAGAACCCCCGGTCCGCACCCTCGCCCCTGGGCCTGGACCACGGCATCGAGGATGACCTTGCGACACCCATCGAGGTCGCGGTCCGCTTCGAGCCGCTCGCAGGGGAGGGAGTACTGCGAGCCCACGTTCTCGCATCCGCCGCCCTTGAGGATGAGTCGAACATCGATCCCGGGCGAGGCGCGCTGGTGGAAATGGAACGTGGGCGATCCGGGCCCGACATTGGTGCCGTCATTCCTGCCGGTGAGCGTGTCGACCGAGTTCTGACGCAGCCAGCCGTTGGCTGTGGCCTGCCGCACCGCGTCGCAAGCCGTGGCGGCGAAGGCGATCTCGTCGAAACTCACCGGGACGTCGACGTAAAAGAGAATGCTGCCTGTATCCTGGCAGATCGGCTGCGACTTGCGGCGGGCCAGTTCGATGTTCCGTTCGATGATCTTGAGAGTCGACTCCGCGATGGTGCCCTGGCGCTCGGTTTGGAGGGCCCGGACGATGGCCTGTTGAACGTCCTCGGGCATTTCGGCCGAGGTGCGGCGAAGCAGCTCGATGAGGGACTCCTGCAACACTCTCACGACCGGTTCAAACTAGCGGTCGGTCCTGAGGGTGTCAACGTGGCGGCACGGGCATGCGCACTTCGGGCATTGCGACCGGTGCGCATCGTCAAAGAAGGCATCCTTTTCCCCGGGTAGGAACCGCGCGAGCGCGCCAAAACCAAAAATTAAAGCTTGCTATTTGCTCGGGAATCGGCATTTTCCCGCGGTCTGTCAAATGAGCAGCCTCCACGGCATGGAAAATCAGTCAGGTGAACTCGGTTCAGTGATGATTTGAACCCCGATAATCGGGAACAGTCTGGAGAGAGCACAGACAAGTCAGGAATAGCGGAACATCACATGAACACCAAGTTGTTTGTTGGGAACCTTTCCTTCAACACGACCGAAAACGACCTGCACGACGCCTTCGCCGCGCACGGCACCGTGGTCGAAGCGAATTTGATGGTTGATCGCATGAGCGGGCGCCCGCGCGGATTTGGATTTGTCACCATGAGCACCCCCGAAGAGGCACAGAAGGCCATCACCGCCATGAATGGCGCCTCCTTGGATGGTCGCGCCTTGACCGTCAACATCGCCCGCCCCAAGGAAGAGCGCCCTCCCGGCGGCGGCGGACGCCCGCGCCGTGATTTCGGCGGTGGCGGTCGGGGTCGGTACTAAGACCAAGTTTCCGACGCCATAGGTTCCTCCGGGAACCGTTGGGTCGGAGGACACAGGCGGACTCGATCTCCCGGTAGCGCCTCAACCCTTTGCAGCAAGCCCCTCGGAGGCTCTCCCGAGCGAGAGCCTCGCGAGGGGCTTTCTCTTTTTTTTCACTTCCGTCGGGCGTGCCGGGTCCGGGTGATCTCGCGCATGAACTTGACACTGGCGGCGGTGTTCTCGTCCGATCCGTGGCATTCGATCGAGACGACCCCATCCCAGCCTGTTTCGCAAAGGTAATCCATGCAGCGTTTAATGTTCTCCGCGTTGACGCCGCCGCCCACCGGCACGATGGAGCTGCCGATGCCGGTTTCCTCGCCGCGCGCCGCCGCAGCCAACTCGGCGCTGACGTCCTTGATATGGCAATGGACGATATACGGGCGGAGGGCTTTGCAGTAATCGAGCGGATCGTGGCCGGCGATGAACGTATTGCCGGTGTCGAAGTTGCAGCGGAGCCACTCGGAGTCGAAGTGTTTGAACAGGCGCTCCATGAAGTCGAGGTCGTTTGTGTACGGCCCATGCGGTTCGACGTTGATGACGACCTTGTAGTCCTCGGCCCAGGACAAGCACTGGCGATAGTTGTCGCATGTGATTCGGAAGACCTCCTTGCGGTTCAGGCCGGGCGTCTCGAACGCGCCGTCGACGGTGTCAACCATCGGGCACCCCAACTCGGCGGCGAACCGGATGCTCTGGGTGACGTATTGAACCCCAAACGCCGATCCACTCGGCCCCATCATCGGGTAGGAGCCGTCGATCTGCGAGACCTTCAGGCCCAGGCCGTCGAGAAAGCGGCGGATGGCGCGCGGATTGGATTGAAGCGAGACGCCGGGGTCGTACCCGAGGGCGGCGATGAAGTTCTGGCCGTGAATGGCCGCGAACTCGAGGTGCTTGAGACCGGTGACGGCGATCTTCTGACAGGCGCCCTCGAACCCGACGCTCAGGGGCCTCCAATTGTCGGTATGCAAACCCAGGTGAATCATGCCTCTCTGGTACGCCCCCGGCATCTCCAGCGTCAACTCGATTCATCGCTGGCCGTGGCCTTTTTGGTTGCGGCCCGACGGCGCTGCGGTATATGCCGGCTCAGATTATGAAAACGTGGCTTTGTGCAATTGCATTGGTTCTCGGGGGGAGGATCCACGCCGGAAGCGAGGTGCTCCGCCCCTCGGACGTCGTGTTCATGTACAGCGGCTCAGCTCAGACATACCGGGAGTACGGCGCCACGGTCCTGGCGTGGGGTGGCAAGCCGACTCCAAAGTCGCTGGCTGAGGCGGCGGGTGTGACGTGGTTTGGCAGCGTGGGCATGGTGACCGAGTTCAGCGCGTATCATAACCGTTTTCCCGAACGCTTCGAAGAGGGGTTGTGCCGCGATTTGGATGGACACCCGGTCAAGGTTCCGTGGCTCACCGATCACCAATCGAAGGGGGTTCCTTACTGGTGGTGTTGCACACGGCAGCCGCTGTTCCGCCAGTTCCTTCGCGACCGCGTGGTCGAGACCATTCGGGCGGGCGCCCAGGGACTGCACATCGACGATCACCTCGGCACGGCGGGGGGGCTATGGCTCGGGATTTGCTTCTGCGACCGGTGCGTTGACGGTTTCCGCGCCTATCTCGCGGGATTATCGGCGGCAGACCTGGATCGGCTGGGCATTCGAGAACCTTCTTCCTTCAACTATCGCGATGAGGTCCGGGCGTGGATCGCGGCCGGGGGCGGCGAAGCGAAGCGTAACGCGACCGGGCATCCGCTCTGGCGTCATTGGTCCATCTACCAGGGACGCGGCGCCGCGGCCTTCATGCTCGAACTGCGGGAGCTTGCCGCTCGGACGGCGGGCCGCCCGATTCCGGTTGGGGCGAATGCGGGTCTGCTCTGGCCGGGCCATCTGACCGACTATCAGGCGCTCGATCTGTTCACTGCCGAGACCGATCATCGCGCCGAGACTCGAAAGCCAACCGACCTGCCGCTGGTGGCGTATCGCTTGGCGGAGTCGATGGGTCGGCCCTACGCCGCGACCGCGAGCGGCGGCGACTGGGCATTCATCAAGGAGCACAACCTGCCCGGACTTGTGCGATGCTGGATCGCGTTCTCCTATGCGACCGGCCAGCGGCTGATGGCGCCGCACCGTCAATGGTGCCACACATCCGAGAAAGGGACCCACTGGTACGATGGTCCATCCGAGAGGTTCGCACCGCTTTACCGTTTTGTTCGGGACCACGCGGGCTGGTTCGACGGCTATGCGACGCGCGCGGATGTCGGTGTCGTGTTTCCCTACCGAAGTTTTGCCAAGAACCCGCATCGGTGGTTCGAGCTCTGCAATTCCCTGGCAGCGGCCAACGTCGGTTATCGCCTGCTTGTCGCCGGCGACGAGACCGTGGATCATCCGCTGAAAGAGGCTGAAATCGAGGCCCAGGGCGGTTCTGAGCTGGGATGGGGTGATTGAGGAAGAGGGACTTAACGAATTTGCGGGACAATCCTCCGCCCATCTGTTTTGCTGGGCCGGATGACAAAGAAGAGCTTGGTACTAACGGACCCCGCAGAGGCAGCGGTGGTCAATGAAATCGTGGTGCGCCTGGTTGGTCCGGAGGAGGTCTGGGAGTGGGACCGACTGATGATCCAACACCATTATCTGAAGAGTGCGACGATGGTGGGCGAACAATTACGGTACGTGGCCGAGTACCGGGGGCAATGGATGGCGCTGATC
>MWFF01000162.1 GCA_002071485.1 Verrucomicrobia bacterium ADurb.Bin006
AGGTATTCCGGGAGTTCCGGGATCGGTTTGGGGCGAGGCGGCGTGACGGGGCGCGACCGATGCGGGGCTTGGGAGCGTTGGGGGAGTTGGCGACGATGCGGGATTTGAAGGTGAATGTCGTGGGATAGAGAAAGTGACAGGTTCTTAATTTGACAGTGACAGTGGTTTGTCGAGATCATCGCACGCCTACAACGCACCAAACCACGCCAATTGATAAGCGCTATTTCCAACCTCAACAACAGCAACCCTTCAGGAATTTAAATGAAATAACCGTGGGCCCCGTCGCCGACACACGCCGTCTTCACTTGACATGACGGGGGGCGAGCCGTCTCCACTCCGACCTCTTTGACTTCATGAATTGGCGCTGACTCACAGCCTGTGCGGCATGAGACTTCTTTCGAAAAGAAACGAAGTTGACAGAGAGTGGCACACCCCGATGGCGCACGGGGTACTGAGACTTCGCAAGATGAATGCTACGCCGGCTGGAAATGCAGCACCGCAATGGGGAACGCCCTCGTCGCCGCGCGGGGGGAGAATCGGGACGCTCAGCCGTTGCCGAACACGCTCCGGTAGACAGCCCGGATGTTCTGGCGGTAGCGCCCGACGGCGGCAAGGAAATCGCCGGCATTGGCGAAGCCGCATCGGACAGCGACTCGATACTGTGGGGCCGGGTCGTCGGGGAGTTCGGTTTCGCCCGCGTAACTCCAGCGCCGCAAGATTCCCTCGATGCGCCGCAAGCGGCGGTAATTCTCGATGAGCTGCTGGGCGGCGCCGGGATCGAGCGCCTTCTGATCGCGGGCCTGGCGGAGGGCTTCGAGGGTGTTGGGTTGCTGCCAGCCACGCGCCAGACAGAGCATCTGGGCGATGAACTCCGCATCGACCAGGCCTCCCGCGCCGGTCTTGATCGCCAGATGCTCTTTGCCCTTGGGCGTTCTCTCCTGTTCGATCCTCAGGCGCATCCGGGCAATCTCCCCTTTCCAATCGGGGTCGCGCGCGGGCGCGGCGGCGGTGTCCGGGCGACTGAAATCGGCCAGTGTCGCCACCATCTGGCGGTAGCGCGCGCCGACCTCGCGCGAGCCGGCGACGAGGCGGGACCTGGAGATGGCCTGGATTTCCCAGAGGCGGGCGCGTTGCCGGTAGTAATCCCCGTACGCATCGAGCGTGTTGACGAGGAGGCCCTTTTCGCCATCGGGCCGCAGGCGGGCGTCCACCTCGAAGGCCACGCCCAGCTCGGTCGGGCTGCCCAGCAAATCCATCACCTCGACAGCGACGCGCTGCAGGCCGGGCAGGTCTCGGGTCTTCGGATCGGCGACAAACACGACATCGAGGTCTGAGCCATAGTTCAGCTCCGCTCCGCCCAGCTTGCCCAGGCCGACGATCGCGATGCATTCGGGGCGCCGACGGTGTTTGCGCAGCGCGACTTCGAGTGCGTAGTCCAGACAGGCATCGGCCAGCGCCGACAACTCGACGAGGTTTTGCTCGAAATCCGCCAGCCCGAGAATATCGCGCAAACCGATGCGCATCAGTTCGGTCTGGTGGTAGCGCCTGAGCCAGAGTTTCTGGTCGGGGTCGTCCAGTCCGTGGCGCAGGTCTTTGAGAATCCGGGCGGCGTTCTTGGCGCGGCGCAGGTAGCCGCTCAGTTCGAGTTCGTCGACCAGATCGGGGGTGCGGATGGCGGTCTCGGCCAGGAACTCGGAGCGATCGAACAGGAGGATGATGAGCTCGAACAGGGAGGGATTCGTAGCCCACGTCTCGAACAGCAGGGCCCGCCCGCCGTAGGCGGCGACGAACGTGTCCAGACGCGCCAGGACGCGGTCGGGATCCGAGAGGCGTTTCGAGTGCGGGTCGCCATCGGGGAAGCGGGCGGCGTCTTGCGAATCGGCGACGCCGCGCGCCGGGCAGAGATTCAAGAACTGAGCGAGCAGTTGGCGTCCGAACTTCTCGGTCCGGGCCGACAGATGCCCGAAGCCGGGTCCCTGGACGAGGGCGCGGACCAGGCGGAGGGCCTTGTCGGGATCGCGGAAGGAGAGGTCGTGGAGGAGGCTCTTCCACTGGTCTTCCTGCGCGGTCAAGTCGGGGAACTGGAGGGATGGCTGAGGCGCGTCGGTGTGGAGGAGGCGGTCGTAGATGGCGCGGACGCGTTCCCGATGATCGAGCAAAGCGGTTTCGAAGGCGGCCAGGGCGTCATAGCCCATAAGCCGAGCGAGCCGTTCCCGTTTCTCCCGTTCGGTCGGGATCGTGTGGGTCTGCAGGTTGTTGTCCATCTGCAGCCGGTGTTCGATGTCACGCAGGAACAGATAAGCCGCTCCAAGCGCCTGCGCGTCCTCGGTGGGAAGCAGTTGGTACTCGGCCAGCTTGGCCAGCGCCGGCAGTGTCTGCGAATGCGCCAGAAACGGATGTCGTCCGGCGTGCATCATCTGCAGCGTCTGAGCCACGAACTCGATCTCTCGAATGCCGCCCCGCCCGAGCTTGACGTTGCGATCGATCTCGCCCGCGCGGACGATTTCGTTTTCGATGCGCTGTTTCATGTCCGCCACATCGTCCAGCGCCTGACGGCTGAGCGACCGCGGGTAGCGAAACGGCTGAATCATCTCGATGAATTCGTTCGCCAACGCGGCGTCTCCCGCCACACGGCGCGCCTTGATCAGCATCATGCGCTCCCAGGTCTGGCCCCACTGCCAGTAATAGTTCTCGCAGCCGGCCAGGGAGCGCGCCAACGGCCCCCGGTCACCCTCCGGCCGCACCCGCAGGTCGATGCGATAGAGCGTTCCCTCCGGCGTCATGCGGGCGACCTCGGCCACGATCGCCTCGGTCAGGCGCTGGAAATAGAGGTGGTTGGCAACTCCCTTGCCCGTCTCGCCGGGGGCCGGCGACTCGCGAAAGCCGAATCCCTCGTCGCTGTAGAGGAACATCAGATCGACATCCGAGCTGTAATTGAGTTCCTGGCCGCCGAGCTTCCCCAGGCCAAGCACACAGAAGGTCGTCGGACGCCAACCGCCCCCGGGGTCCGTGTGCCACGGCTTACCGAGGCGCCCCTCGATCTGGCGCCGGCACAACTCGCACACCGTCTCCAGACAGAGGTCGGCTAGATCCGAAAGCTCGCGTGTGATCACCGCGGCCTTTCCTGGCCCCGACAGATCGCGAATGGCAATCCGCAGTGTCTCCCGCTGTTTGAAGAGCCTGAGCTGGGCAAAAGCCGCCGAGTCGTCGGCCCGCTTGATCAGCGGGCCGATGGCTCTCTGGAGGTCTGCCCTCAGACGCGGCATGGAGCGGGGGGTGCTCAGAGTCTTGACATCGAGCAGGGCAGGAACCCAATCCGGATGCGCGATGAGCGTCTCGATCGAGACCTGCGAACCGCTCAGCAGGGCCGCCAGCATTCGCGCCGCCTCCGCCTTGGCCATTTGAAGCGCGGGTTTCGCCTCCGTCGCCCAGAGCAATCCCAGGGAGTGCTCCGCCCGCCTCGGGTCGGCGCATCTCGCAATCGCATCCGCCCAGGTCCGGCTTCGCATGCCCGGATTAGAGAGGAGGGCGTGCGCGGTTTCAAGCCTGGCGATGGGGGGGCAGGTCTTGCACCCTTCTGGACAACTCCATGTGACTGACCTTGCCAGTGCCCAGTTTCGGAATCTGGCGCAGGAACCGGACCTCCCGAGGCACGCACAGGTTGGTGAAGCCCTTGGCGCGGATCACCGCGCGAATCTCGTCCAGCGTGAGCCGGGCTTCGTTGGTGACGGCGATGATCGTTTCGCCTTTCTCCGCGTCCGGGCGTGCAACGATGGCGACTTCGAACCGGACGCCGTACTGGGGGAATGCGCCGGCCAGGGCGTCTTCGATGGCCGTCAGGCTGACCATTTCGCCACTGACCTTGGCGAAGCGCTTCAGGCGTCCGAGGATGTGGACGAACCCGTCGGCATCCACGTTGACGACGTCGCCCGTATCGTACCAGCCGCCCAGGCTCTTGAACTTCGCGTTCGCGTCGGGGTTGAGATAGCCGCGCATGACGTTGGGGCCGCGCACCAGCAGACGCCCGCCATCGCCGACGCCCTCGACGGATTCGAGTTTGTATTCGAGGCCGGGCAGGAAGCGTCCGGCCGATCCGTGCCGGGAGGCCTGGGGCAGGTTGACGCTGATGACCGGGCTGCATTCGGTGGCGCCATAACCCTCGAGAATGCGCACGCCGAACCGCTGCATCCAGAGGCGCGCTGTCTCGTCCTGGACCTTCTCGGCCCCGGCGAAGAGATAGCGCACGGCGCGATAGTCGTACGGATGGGCGCGGCGTGCGTAGCCATTGAGGAATGTGTTCGTGGCGAGGAATACGGTGCAATAGCGGTCGTAGAGGACATTGGGTATGACGCGGTAATGCAGCGGCGAGGGGTACATGAACACGTAGAGGCCGCGCACGAGGCCGAGCAGAGTCCCGACGGTCAATCCGAAGCTGTGGAAGCAAGGCAGGGCGTTGAAGACACGGTCCCGATCTTCGAGGTCGATCACCGTCAGCATTTGTCGGATATTCGCCAGGAGATTGCCATGGGTCAGTTCAACCCCTTTGGGAGCTCCCTCGGATCCGCTCGTGAACAGAATCGCCGCGGGGCGGTCCGAGGCGCTGAATCCGCCCGCGGTGGGCCGATCGGACCCGCGTGCGGGCCGGAGTGTCGACGCCGGCGCCAGGATCACGCGCGCCAGCCCCAGCAGCCGCTCTCCGCTTGTGACGCTCTTCCGCACGTCCTCGAGGTAGATCACCTTTAGACCGGCGGCCACAAACGGGTCCGCGCTGAGCTTCGCGCCCGCCAGAAAGGCGCGCGCAGTCACCAGCGCCTCGAGTCCGGCCAGCCGAGCGCAGGCCAGCATGACGGGCACCCCGGTCGAGAAATTCAGAATCGCGGGCACTCTGCCCAGAGACCAAAGCCCGAGCAGAAGGGTGGGCATGGCGTTGGCGTTTGGCAGCAGCACCCCCACCCTGTCGGTGTTGGGCGGGAGTTGGGCGTGGAGCTTCCGGCCCACGAGGTGCGCGCCGGTCAGAAGACGCCGGTACGTCAGAGACTGGGTGGTCGCATCCTGAAGAACGGTCTTGCCCGGCTGTGCCCGGGCAGCCTCGAGGATGGCGTCGAGGACATGCTTCGGTCCAAACGCCATCTCGGTCTCGAACTGCTGCAGCAGCATCTGGTCGCGGAGCCAGTTGCTGAGAAACGCGCGCGCCTCGGCGGTGCTCTGATACTGGCGCTGAGGGGGTGCGAGCGGCGGGCTGAAATGGACGGTGATCGTGGGCCACCAGCGCCGCCACCCGGGCTGCCTGGACCAGCGCAGCCGGTTGGCTCCCCGGATGTAGCAGGCGATGAGTCGGGCGCGGGTCTTGTGCATCAGGAAACCGGTCCCTTCATAGACTTTCATGAGCGAACCGGTGCGGGTGATTTGGCCCTCGGCAAAGAGCACCAGGCGCCCTCCCCGTTCGAGGCACTCGGCCATGCGCTTGGCCGCATAGGGCGAGTTCGTATCGACGGGAAACGTCCGGCGGTTGAGCATAATCCTGCGATGGACCCAACTGTACTGGGCGGCGACGTTCGAGACGACGCACTTCCAATCCAGGTCCAACAGCACGTAGAGATAGAGCCAATCGAGCCAGGAGACGTGGTTCGGTATGAGGAGCACGGGGCCCGGTGTCTTGAGCACATCCGTGTTGTAGGCGCGAAAACCGAAACAGAGCCTAAGCAGGAAACGAAGGATCGTGCGCATGGAGTCAAGGCATGGGCAGAGGGCGTCATGAACCGCCGCGGATCGGATTCGCCCGCACGCCGTTGTGATTCGCCGCGAGAGTGGGCGCGGACGGCACCGGCGTCTCATGGGCCCCGCGTCCGGGCGGGACCTTGAGCGCGACCGCCACCAGCGCCACCAGCGCGCTGAGGAGGAGGAAAAGCCCTGATGCGGTGAGGCCTGCCTGGTTGCCCGTAAACACGATCGCTCCTGCCCCGAGCATGCCGAGGTTATCGATGAAGTTCTGGGTGGCGATCGTCTTGCCCAACTTGCTCTGATCGGACTCGGATTGCAGCGCGGCGTTGAGCGGGATGAGAAACAGACCGGCAATGCCCCCGACCGCCAGCAGAATGCCGATCACCGACAACCGCCCGCGAATGAGCCCGGTGTCCCGGAAGAACTCGACGCAGCCCATGAGGGCGATACTGGCGGCGAGGAGCCATCCGTACCGCCGTGTGCAGCGCAAATCGCCGACGCGATGCAGTTGGCCGGCGAGCATCGCGCCGCCCATGATGCCGAGGGTGAGCCAGAGGCCAAGGAGTGCGATCTGCCGATTGTTCTCGAGTTTGAGAACTTCGAGGCCCCAGGGCTGGAAGTTCATCTTGATCACCGCGCCGCATGTCCAGAAAAGGCCCGTGCCGCAGAGAACCCGGGCGAGCCGGCGGTTCTGGAGGAGACGACCGAAGTTCGAGAAGAACTCGTCCATGCTGCGCCCGATCCTCAGCTCGGGGTGATCGGGCGTGGCCGCCATGCAGGCATTTAGGCCGAGAGCCAGGCTGAAGAGGGCAAGCAGGATGAGGTAGCACGTTGCCACGGGCAGGACATCGATCATCATGGCGCCCCCGATATAGCCGGTCAGGATCGCGACGAGGGTGAGGAACTCGATTGTGCCGTTGGCCTTGACCAGGTGTCCGTGGGGAACGATCTCGGGCAGAATGCCGTACTTGGCGGGGGAGTAGAAGCAGGCGCCGATGCCCACGATGAGGTAGCCGAGCCCCTGCCAGAACGCGCCGTGCCAGACACTGAGCATGGCCACCAGGGTGCCCGCCACCTTGAGGCCATTGCCGCCGAGCAGCCAGCGCGTCTTGGCGTGCCGGTCGTTGACGAAGCCGGCCAGGGGCGCCAGGAGAACATATGGTATGAAGAGCAGACTGGTATAGAGGGCGTTGGTGGCGCCGAGTTGGTTCTCGGTGATCGTGCCGGCCTGCGCTTGAAAGGTGAGTTGGCCGAGGATGACAGCCAGAATCGCGTTGTCGCCAAACGCGCCGATCAACTGGCTGGCCAGCAGCAATCGATAATTCCGCGCGCGGTTCATGAGAGGCGCGCGTCGTGGCGGACAACCGGCACGCCGGGCGGTGTCATCGGAGCCTGATCACGCGGAGCCAACTGGGTCGGGAAGGACCACACGGAGACTGTTTAGATGAGGAGAGTGTGGGTGTCAACAGGCGGCCGAGGCCGAAAACGCTTCCTATGGGCGGGTCGAGCTCGCTACACTGCATCGCATACATCTATGAAGACTGTTCCTCTTGGAAAGAGCGCCCTGCAATCTTCGCGGCTGGCCTACGGCGGCTGGCGCCTGGCAAGCCCGAGCGAGACCGTCCAGGTCACCCCCGAGCGGGAGGAGCGCGGCAAGGCGGCGGTGATCGCCGCATTCGAGGCCGGTTTCACCCTGTTCGATCTGGCCGACATTTACAGCGACGGCGCATCCGAACGCATCTTCGGTTCGGCGCTCAAGGACGTGGCCGGTATGCGGAACAAGGTGTTGATCGCCACCAAGTGCGGCATTCGCAAGGCGGGTCAGCCCGAGCCCAATGCGCCGCATCGGTACGATTTTTCGAAGGAGCACATCCTGCGTTCGTGCGACGAATCGCTCGAACGTATGGGAATCGACACAATCGATCTGTATCAGCTCCACCGTCCCGACTTCCTGTGCGACCCCGCGGAGGTCGCCTCGGCCTTCACTCAGTTGAAGGAGCAAGGCAAGGTCCGCGAGTTCGGCGTGAGCAATTTCCGCCCTTCGCAGGTCACGGTCCTGCAATCGGCCTGCCCCATGCCGCTGGTCGCCAACCAGATCGAAATCAGCCTCGCCCAGATCGCCCCGTTCCTCGATGGCACGCTCGATCACTGCCTCCTGACAGGCATGACGCCCATCGCCTGGAGCCCGCTGGCGGGCGGACGCCTGGGCACGGGAGCCCGCGTGAGCATGCAGGATAACGACCACGCGCACAGGCAGAAGGTGCATGACGCCATGGATCTGCTGGCACGCGAACGGGGCGTCGATCGCAGCCAGATCGCCATCGCCTGGCTGCTCCGGCATCCCTCCGGGATTGTCCCGATCGTCGGCACGACGAATCCGGAGCGGATCGCGCTGGCGGCCAATGCGGACAACATCGAACTGACCCGCGAGGAATGGTATCGGCTGTTCGAGGCCGCCTATGGACAGAGGCTGCCGTAACCCGGAAACCTCATGCCGGGACGAGGACGTGGATTTCCGGGCTGTGGCCGTGAGTCCCGTTGCGGTTCTCCACGAAGCCTGTGCACCGATGCCCCGAAATATGGCCAGCCCGCGATGAATCGCGGACGAGCAAGCTCCGCGAGACCCTGCCTTGAGACAATCACTGTCATTTATTAGGGCCTCTCCCGCAGCGGCGAGATCGGCCATTCGAGAAGGATCGAGCCTCCGACACAGACCGGCCATGGGACATGCGCTGCGCCTGTTCGCCGCGCTGACGCTCCCCGAAGCGCTTGTTGACCGCCTGATTTCTGTTCAGCGCATTCTCGATGACCGCTGGCCCGCCCGTTCGGTCCGCTGGGTGCGACGCGAACAGCTCCATCTGACCCTGCGTTTTTACGGCAACGTGCCGCCCGAACAGGCCCCTGCCCTGACTGAGGCCCTGCGTGCCGCATGCGCCGAAACCCGTCCGCTGTCGCTCGCGCTCGCCGGCTTGGGCGCTTTTCCCAATCCGCGTCGGCCTCGAGTCCTGTGGGCCGGCGTCACGGGCGATCTCGAATCGCTGGAGCGCCTCGAACAGCGAATTCAATCCGCCACAGCAGCGTTTGGCGACCACCGGGAAACCCGCCCATTTCAACCGCACCTGACTCTAGGGCGCATTGCGGACGACCGGGAACGGCAAACTGCATCGCCGGCGAACGCGCGCTGGGACCGGATCGAGAACGACCTCTTTGGTTCCTGGACCGCGGCGGCCGTTCATCTCATCCGCAGCGAACTCAATCCTGCGGGCGCTCGCTACACGACCCTGACCGTGGCGCCGTTTCTTCGAGGCTAGCCTTGAGCGGGCCACGCCGGCACCTACCTTACGCGCATGGTCCAGACACGATTTCTATCGATGGTACTGACGGGCTGCCTGTTGGGCGGCATTCCCTGCACAGGCGGCCCGGCTGACACCGCGCGCGTCGCGGTGGACTTGTCGTGGGATGCTGCTTCCGCGCGCGAGAAGGAGAAGCCTTTTCGCGATCTGTTCACCGACACCTGGGTGGCCACTGATGCCCTGGGACGCGCCGTGCCCACCCATACCGAGGTCGGCCCGCCGCGGGCCGATCGCACGGTGGGCATCTTCTACTTTCTCTGGCACGGCCAGCACGTCCAGGGCGGGCCATACGATATCACGCGCATCCTCGAACGGGATGCCGGCGCGATGCTCAAGCCGGACAGCTCGCTCTGGGGCCCGCTGCACGCCCCGCATCATTGGGGGGAATCGATCTTCGGCTATTACCTGACCAACGACGAAGGTGTCCTGCGCAAACACGCCCAAATGCTCGCCGATACCGGGATCGATGTCGTGATTTTCGACGTCACCAACCAGATCACCTACCGCGATTGGTACCGCGCACTGCTGCGGGTGTGGTCGGAGATGCGCGCCCTCGGCAACCGCACCCCGCAGGTCGCCTTCCTGACCCCGTTTTGGGATCCGCCTAAAGTGGTGCGCGAACTCTGGCGCGATCTTTACGCTCCGGGACTCGAACGCGAACTCTGGTTCCACTGGGACGGCAAGCCGCTCATCCTGGCGGATCCAGACCTGATTTTCGACCAGGGCGAGAACGCCAAGCAGAACACGGCGGCGCCGCTCGATCCCGGCCACACGCTTGCGCAATCGTTCCGGGTCGAGCGCCCCATCCGGGCCGTGAGCGCGCGTTTCCCCACGTGGGGCGCCACCAACAGCGCGGTGACGCTGACGCTGCGGCGCGGTGGACCGCTGGGCGATAGCGTTGCCGGCCGCCGATTCGAACGCGTGGCGGACAATGCTTGGCTGGTGCTCCCACTCCCCAGCCCGCAGCCGCCGGGATTCTACTGGATCGAGGCCTCCGAACCCGAAGGGCGCATCGGATGGTGGAGCCACACCGACGATACCTTTGCGGCCGGCGAGGCGTTCGCGGACGGAGAACCGGTGCCCGGAGACCGCACGCTCCGTTTCGTGCACGCCGACGGCGAGGCGGCCCGCATCCGCGAGTTCTTCACCTTTCGCAAGCCGCAACCGGACTATTTCCAGGGGCCGACCCGGCCGGACATGTGGAGTTGGCTCGAGGTCTCCCCGCAGCACGTGTTCGTCAACGCCCGCGGCGAGAAGGAGCAGATGTCTGTCGGCGTCGCTCAGAATGCCGTCGGCAATCGGCTGGCCACCATGAGCGAGCCGGGGGCGCGCGGGCGGAGCTACCATCAGGGCGCTGCCGACACCCGGCGGGACGCGGTGCGCTGGGGCTTCAACGTGACCGAGCAGTGGGAACGCGCCCTGAAGGAGGACCCGCGATTCGTCTTCATCACGGGCTGGAACGAGTGGATTGCGGGGCGCTTCAATGAATTCAACGGTGTCCGGCTGCCGGTCATGTTCGTCGATCAGTTCGATCAGGAACACAGTCGCGATATCGAGCCGATGCGGGGTGGTCACGGAGACGATTACTACTACCAGATGGCGGCGTACGTCCGCCGTTACAAGGGCGCCCGCCCCCTCACGCCGGTCCGCCCACAGCCGATTCTCATCGACGGCGAGTTCGCCGATTGGGTCGGCGTGGTGCCCGAGTTCCGGGACACCGTCGGCGATCCCGCGCGGCGGGAACACCGCGGCTGGGATCCGAGCGTCACCTACACCAACCGCACCGGACGCAATGACCTGATCGCCGCCCAGATCAGCTTCGATTCCGACCGCGCCTATTTTCACGTCCGCGCCCGCGAGCCGATCACGCCTGCGGACGACGCCGATTGGATGCTGCTGTTCATTGATGCGGACGCCGACGCGGCGACCGGCTGGCTGGGGTATGACTTCGTCGTGAACCGTTCGCGGCAGAATCCAAACGAGGCCTCACTCGAACGCAATGTCGAGGGCCGCTACGCATGGAGCCCGGTCGGCACGGCGCCATTCCGCGCGGCGGGCGCCGACCTCGAGTTGGCTGTTTCGTGGTCGGCGCTCGGCATGCGCAAGCCGCCGGCCCGGCTCGATTTCAAGTGGGCGGACGGCATCCGCCAGAGCGGCGACTGGAGCGATTTGACGCTCAATGGAGACGTTGCGCCAAACGACCGATTCAACTACCGCGCGCTGTTGACTCCATCCGAGTCCCCATGACCTCCGTGCCGCGCCGGCCCGGGCTGATGACAGGCTCCGCGCTCAACATGATCCGGGTCAGTCGGCAAGGCACGGAAACGAATCTGCCTGTGTCCGGGTCTTCCGGCAATGCATGTGGAGTATGTCGCAGGGCCAATTCATGAAGTGGAGCGGCGTCGCCTACAAACGCCGTCTTCACTTGACGTGGCGGGGGACGAGCCGTCCCCACCCCGACCTTTTCGACTTCATGCATGGGCGCTGAGTGTGTCGGGAATCATCTTCAGACTCGACTCGAAGGCAGGATCGGACTACAGACAGGTGTGCGCCGCGCGCTCGAGGCGCCGGCATTGCGACCGACCATGGAAACAGTCAGACGATTCTTCGAACGGGACCAGTACGCAAAACTCGCCGGGATCGAACTGCTCGCGCTCGAGCCCGGGCACGCCACGGCCCGGATGCCTCTGCGCCCCACGCATTGGAACGGGCTCGATATGACGCACGGCGGCGCGATTTTCACGCTGGCCGACTTTGTTTTTGCGGCGGCGTCCAATTCCCATGGCACCGTGGCGGTCGCGATCAACGCCAGCATCTCGTTCCTCAAGGCCTCGAGCACGGGCGCTCTGACTGCCGAGGCGCGCGAACTGGCCCGGAACTACAAGACCGGCACCTACCTGGTCGAGGTCAAGAACGACCAGGGCGAACTCATCGCCATCTTCCAAGGCATGGTTTACCGGAAACAGGACAAGCTCCCTGCCTGACCGGGCACCTGGCCGCCGGTGGCAGGCCAGGCGCCTCCCGCCAGTCACAGCACATCGAGAAGTGCGGTCTCGAAGTGCCCAGCCGCTTCGATCAGGGCGAAAAACGTGGCATTGGCCGCGGTGATCTTCGGAGGGGTCTTCCCATCCGGATCCGGGCAGCCGGCCTTGAGCCAGCTTCCGACCCGCACGTCATTGAGCACCTGCAGCAGCCATTCGATGTCCTCACGGCTAAGGGTCAACCGCCAGCCCTTTTCATCGGAACCCAGGCGTGACGGATCGTTCAGCAGACCTTCCACACGCTCTCGGTGCTCGGCCCGGTGCCCCGCCATGGCCTCGTCCAACAGCGCCTGGTTGGCCGGATCGTCCGCGGTCGCCCCTGCGCGCGTGTAGCGATGGTAGCCGGTGGGAACCAGCGGGTGACGGCGCAGGACTTGGGTGAACAGATCCCTCTCGCGCTGGCCCAAACGGAAGACGCAGAGGTTGCCGTCTGTGCGTACCAGTTTCATCCCTTGTCGCGTTCGACGGTGGCGTGGAGGCTGTACTTGTGGAGTTGATGCACGTAGAACTCGGCGCGTTCAAGGGTTTCGCGGGCTAACACGCTCTTCCCTTGGCGGTGCACCTGCAGCATGTGCTGCTCCGCCTTCTGGCGCGGCCAGCCGAACACCATCTGGAACACGTGTGTCACGTACGTCATCAGGTTCACCGGATCGTTCCAGCAAATCACCAGGTAGCCCGGATCAAGCGCGCCTTTCGACTTGCCCGCTTGATCCTGCTCGAGATCCGGTATCACCACCGGTGTTCCGATCGATGCCATGTCCGAACATAGCCAGGGATGGCCTCTGTTTCAATACGCCGGATTGCTCCTCCGGTGATCGGGCCCGGTGCCCTCACCGGGCGACAGAACACCGACAACGATGAGATGCAGCGGAGCGGCCGACACGGACGAGCGGCGGGTTGCAAATTCGGGCAATGCATCTAGAATTGCGCTTGTTTGGAGTCTGTAGCAGCCTGCTCAACTACATCGGTAAACCATGAAAGCCGCCTACATCACTCAGACCGGTCCGCCCGAATCGATCCGATACGGTGACTTGCCCGAGCCGCAACCCGCGGGTAATCGCGCCCTGGTGCGCGTTCGCGCCGTGGCGGTCAACCCGATCGACACCTACATACGCAGCGGGTTGGTCCAGATGGATTTGCCTACGCCGTTCATTGTCGGATGCGATTTGGCGGGCGTGGTCGAAGCGGTCGGTCCGGACGTGAACGGCCTCGAGCCGGGGGACCGCGTCTGGGGGAGCAACCAGGGGCTTCTCGGACGGCAGGGCACTTTCGCCGAGTTTGTATCGGTCGATGAGAACTGGCTTTATCCCACGCCCCCCACGGTCTCCGATGAACAGGCGGCGGCCATCGCCATGGTCGGCATCACCGCGCATCTCGGTCTGGTGCGGGACGCCAGACTCCAGCGCGGCGAGACGGTCCTGGTCAACGGCGCAAGTGGCGGCGTCGGCTCGACTGTCGTCCAGATCGCCAAACTGCTCGGGGCCCGCGTCATTGCCACTGTGGGCGGACACGAGCGGATCGAGGCCGCTCTCAAGCTGGGGGCCGACCACGTCATCGACTACAAAACGGTCGAAGTCGACTCCGCGGTGAAGAAGATCGCCCCGGGTGGCGTGAATGTCTGGTGGGAGACGGCCCGCGAACCGAACTTCGATCGGGTGGTCACCGCGCTCGCCTCGCGGGGGCGAATGATTCTGATGGCCGGGCGCGAGGCCCGCCCTCAGTTTCCTGTCGGCCCCTTTTATGTCCGCGGCTGCTCGCTGCACGGCTTCGTGATGTTCAGCGCCCACCCCGACGAACAGCGCGAGTGCGCGGACGATCTCAACGATTGGATGGTTGCCGGGCGGCTGAACCCGCGGATCGACCGCGTGATGCCGCTCGCCGAGACCGGTGTCGCTCACCGACTCCAGGAACAGAACACCATCGGCAGAGCCGGCACGTTGGCGGGCAAGATCGTCCTTAAGCCGGATTGAACCCATCTCCATCTCTGGGTCTGACGACCGTCACGGGTGTCTGATGCGCCGCGCCGAGAACCGCCAAGCGAGCCAACCGGCCCCCAGAGTCAACAGGCCCAGCCCACTGGCGATCGGCTGACGGACAATGGCGAACCCGGCGATCGCCAGCACGGCGGCGATGAACAGACCCGGCAGCCACGGCCAGCCGACCACTCGCACGGCGACTCCCTCCCGCACCCTGAGCCGGACGAGCCCGAGGACGGTTGCGGCCGTGCTCAGACTCAGAGTGAACCCGATGAAGGTCAGCAACATCTCGTAGGTCGAACTCCACAAAAGCAGCAAGGCCAGCAGGACTTGCAGCCCAATGGCCGCGCGCGGCGGACCCGTCGCCGACGCCAGGAACCGCGGGAGATAGCCGTCCGCGCCCATGCAGGCGTACACCCGCGGCCCGGCCATGATCAGCGAGGACGCGGATGTGGCGAGAGCGAGCAAGACGACCGCGGTCACCACGTTGGCCAGGCGCACCCCACCCAGCGCCTCGGCAGCGATGCGCCCGACCTCGAGTTGCCCCGCCAGCTTCTCGGGAGCGGTCGAGAAGACGAACACCGCGTTGAGGGCGAGGTAGAGCGCCGTGACAATGGCCGTGCCGAGGAGCATGGCCAGCGGCAGGGTACGCTCAGCATCCCGCACTTCGCCCCCCAGGTAGACCGCAGCGTTCCATCCGGCGTAGCTGAACGACACCCAAACGAGCGAGACGGCAAACGCCGGAACCGTGGCCGAGCCTAGATTCACGGCCGGCAACGCGTCGATCCGGTCGACGGCGAGGCCCACAAAACCAAGCAGCAGAACCAGCTTAAGCGCCACGATCCAGTTCTGCAGCCACGCGCCCCGGCGCACATCTGCCGCATGGATGAAGGCGAACAGAACCAGGAGGATCGAGCCGTTCAGTTTCGCGTCGATGCCCCCGAACCATGGCTTCGCGTATTGGCCGAAGCCGTAAGCGACCGCGGCGAGCGGGGCGGAGAAACCCACAAAGAGCGAGATCCACCCGGCGACATAGCCGGCCGCAGGGTGCAGCGTCTTCGAGAGGAACAGGTATTCGCCGCCCGACTCGGGGATGCGGCGGGCCAGGGCGCCGTAACAGAGCGCGCCGATGGCGGCCAGGAAACCGCCGCCCGCCCAGACCGCCAGGACGGCCCACGGCGATCCGAGGTCTTTCAGCAGAAAACCGCTGGTGGTGAAGACGCCGGTGCCGATCATGTTCGCCACGACCAGCGCCGTGGCGCTGATCCACCCGAGCTGGCGTGCCGAGGTCAGCATGCGTCGATTCGATTGCGCCGAGTCGCGTCCATGAGCACGGGCCGGATCACCCGTAGACTCGTACCTCGTACACGCGCACAATGGGATCGCCATTGGTTGCGGTGAAGTGCAGACGCAACCGTTTGGTCTCGAAAGGCTCGAGTGTGTGCCGATTCAGACGCTGGTAATTGCCCGTGACCTTGAGGACTTCGCGCAGCGGAGCGCCGTCGGGACCGTCTGGAGGCGCGCACAAGACCACGTAATCCCGCACGGTCTCCGGCTGCGGGCCGCGCACGATCTGTCGGCTGACAAGGGCCGATGCGGACAGCGTCAGCTCGCGATGGAAGCCGGTGTCGAAGACGATCTGGAGTTCGCGGATTCGCTGGGGCTTGGCCCACGCCAACTCGAGCCAGGCCCCATCGGGCCCGAGCTTGGCGCCCCAGCGATTGCGCCACTCGGTGGGCATGTCGCGCACCCAGCCGTTGATCACATGCTCGGGCCTGGACAGATCGTGGCTTTCCGACGCCGTGACCGTTGCCTGGCGCGCCAGGTCGTTTGGATCGGCATTGCGCCGGTCCTTCAACGTCTGGTCGTCCCGCAGAAGAATCTGCTGGAGTTCGAGCAGGCGGGACCTGTCGGCGCAGAGCTGTCGCGGATTCGTGCCATACCGCACGCAGAGGGCGGCGGCGGTCCCGGCGGCCTGGCCCATCGCCGCGCATGTGGCCATGACGCGCGTCGAGCTGAAGGCGACATGACTGGCGCTGATGTTGCGACCGGCCATGAAGAGGTTGCCGATCGTCTTGCTGTAAAGGCAACGCAGCGGGATGCTGTAAACGTCCGCCAGTTTGACCGATCTCGAGGGCGGCTGGTCAAAGGCATCGAAGCCGCTGGGCGGATGGTCGTCCATCGGCCAGCCGCCGATGGCCACGGCGTCGTCGGGTTCGCCGTTCTTTCCTTCGAGATCGTGCTGGGTGAGCACATGGTCGCCGACCAGCCGCCGGCTTTCACGCTTGCCCGGCACCATGCCGACCCAGTCGAGCGCCCAGTTTGCGCTGGTCGGGTGATTGCCGGAGTTCTTGATGTAATCCCAGACCCCAAGCACGATCGAGAGCAGCTCGAACCGGATTCGCTCGTTGTCGCGGATGGAATGTAACTGGCCGCCCCACTCGATCCACCAGTAGCCGTAATCCCACGAGGAAACACCCCGGAACTTGAGCATCTCCTTGGTCACTTTCCGGGCCCATCGGGGCGCAACGAAGGGCATCGGACGCCCGTAATCGCGGGCGGTGAAGAGGATGCTGCTGCCCTGGGTCTGGCCGTCGGCGGTCTCATAGGCCAACGACTCGTCAAACTCGCTCTTCGCTTCCCGCCCCATCCGCATCTCTGCCCCGCATTCGAGGCCGAGCCGGCAATCCCCCGTGCAGTCGAGGAATAGCCTGGCCTCGATCCGATAGAGATGCTCGGTCTTGTCGCACCGCGCCAGAACGCGCCGGATCAGGCCGTCGCGCGTCTCGGCGGCGAAGACCACGGTGTCCAGGAGCAGCGTGATATTCGGTTCACTCTTGATCTTGTCGTAAAGAAGAAGGTCCCAGAGTTCAAAACTGCGCTGCGGGTTCCGGACGGCATCTTCGAGCCGGAGTTCCTCGATCAGGCCGCCTTCCCGCCAACCGGGCCGCCCGCCGTGGACGTTGGCGCCGACGATGTGCATCTTGACCTCGCTGCTCGAATTGCCGCCGAGACGAGAACGGTCCTGCACCAGGATGACCGTTGCGCCGTGACGAGCCGCTGCCAGCGCCGCACAGACCCCGGCCATGCCGCCGCCTGCAACAAGAACGTCGGCTTCGAGACCGACAGGCGTCAGGTGCGAATCGCCCGGCGCGATCGCGCCCGGCGGTTGGGACGGGGCAATCGACTCGAACTGACGGGTGTTGCGCTCGCGCGACTCAGGCTCGGCGCCCAGCCCATTGACCCGCACGGCTACCGTGTAACCGGCCATCCCGCCGGCGAGCGTGAAGAAACTGCGTCGATTCATGCCTGGCCTTTCGCACACCGTGTCCGCACATCAGTACTCGAATCCAAAGCGAATGAACACCGCGAAAAACTACGTGCTTTCCCCGACGCACGGCAACGACTACCTTGAGCGCGTTCATGGCTTCCTCATGAATCAAATGGTTCGATCAGTCGTTTTCGGCGCTTGCAATCGAGGCCTGCCAGATTAGGCTCTCTGGGCTTTGCCTGGGCCGCCGTGCTGCGGCAGGGCGGGATCGAGCATCATATGGCATCTGCAAACGACTTGAGAAAGGGCATGGCGATCATGCACAACGGCGACGTCTGCGTGGTTCTGGACATGCAACACCGCACGCCTGGAAACTTGCGCGCGTTCGTGCAAGCCACTCTGCGCAGCGTTCGCACCGGCAAATCCTCGGACATCCGATTCAGTTCCACCGAGCGAGTGGACGTGGTGCCGATGGTGACGCGGAAGATGGAGTTCAGCTACAAGGACGGCGAGGACTTCGTGTTCTCAGATCCCGAGACGTTCGAGACCATCACCCTGCCGCCTGAAATCGTCGGCGGCGCCAAGAACTTCCTGGTGGAGAACACGACGGTCACGGTGACTTTCGTCCAGGAAAAGGCAGTGCAGATCGAACTGCCGGCAGCCGTGGTTCTGACCGTGGCAGACGCCCCCGAGGGCATTCGAGGCGACTCCGCCAGCAACGTGCAGAAGACGGTCACGCTCGAAACGGGGATCACCGTCCAGGTGCCGCTTTTTATCAAGACGGGCGAGAAACTCCGGATCGACACCCGCACCGGCAAATACATCGAACGCGCTTAGGGTCTGTGCAAAAATTACTTCCGGTTTTTTGCGCAGACCCTTAGCCGGTTATTTCACACGCTTCGCGAGGAATCGCAACCGGGCTACCAAACCAACAAACGGAAGAAGCGCCTCGGCGCGGGATCGGTGGAGTCGACGGTGAACGTCAACGGCGCATTGGCTCCATAGAACTCGGGGCCTGACCGCCACGGTCCGGACGGTGTGTCCCCGGTCTGCACCTGGTAACGCCGCCCCAACGCCCCATACCAGCGCAGCGTCGGCCGCTGGCCGTCGCCGACCATCAGCAGCGAGGGGCGCAGGAAAGCTTCGAGCTGCAGCGGATCGGCTCGCTCCTCGAGCGAGGCGGCGAAGCTGCCGTGTTCCATAAAATGGAGGAGGCGATAGGAGAGGGTGATCCTTAACTCGGCCCAGGGCTGAACCAGTTCGACGAACCCGCAATTCACATCCACTCCGCAAATCTCGCACGGAACATAACAATCGGCCTCGGCATGCAGTGCGTACGGCTCGCGGGCTGTTGCCTCGCGAGGCAGTTCCCCGATGCGTCGGAACGCGCTGCGCGCGGCTTCCGCCCCGTCCACGATGCCGTCGCCGTTTGTGTCCGGGCGTTCCGGATCTGTTCCCAAAGCCCGTTCCTCGGAATCGAGCAGCCCGTCCCGGTCGCTGTCGCCGGCAACGATCACCGCATGCGATCCGCCATCCCCTTCGAGCGCAAGATGGATCAGGCGCGGGTTAAGCCGCCCGCCATCGCCGTTGCCCAGGCTCCCGTGGCGGAGAAAGTGGAGGGCGAGGTAGGAGACTTCGACCCGCATCTGCTCGGGCACGTTGACGATCTCGATGTAACCCATGTTCTCCTGTTTTCCGCAAACGGGACACGTGACCAGGCCGCGCATCAGGTGATCCACGGCATGCACGGGCGCGGTCGTGGCGCGGGTCAAATGGACAATCGATTCCCAGAGGCGCCGCGCCACGGCAAATCCGTCGGGAACACCGTCGCCGTCCGTGTCTGCCACCGCGGGGTCTGTGCCGAGGCGTTTTTCCTCGGCGCCCGTGAGCCCGTCTTCGTCTCCATCCTCGCGCGCCCTAACGAAGTGGCTGGGTGCGGTTTCATCGAGCGCGGCGCGGAGAAGCACCGGGTCCAGGCGACCGGAGCCGTGGACGCTGCCTGCATGCGAAAAGCTGCCATGCTCCAAATGATGGAGCGCGATGTATGGGAGGGTGGCGTAGAGGCCGGCGCGGGCATTGCACACGGTCAGATGCCCCATGTTCACATTGGTCCCGCACACCGCGCATCGTTCCAGTCCTTTGAGTTCGAAATCCAAGCGATAGGGGTGGTCGGCCGAGGGTTTCACGGGAAGCCCGGCAATGCGCGCGGCGCATGCTGCGGCGAGGTCGGCGCCGTCGGGCAGGTGATTGGCGTTCTCATCGCCATTGGCAGGATCGGTCCCGAGATCGAGTTCTTCCCGGTCGGTGAGGAGATCCTCGTCTTGATCGGGCGAAACAGGCGATTGATGCCCGTCTCCCTGCCCGGTCAGGACCGACAGAAGCTGGCGCGGATCGACCCGGCCCTTGCCGCCCGCCAGTTGGCCCCCTTCCCAGGCGAACGCGCCGTGCTTGAGGTAGTGGAGCGCCATGGACGGCACCTCGATGAATCCCTGATTGCCGAGGTTGTAAACGTGCCAGATGTCCATGACCACCGCCTGGCCGCAGCGGGGACAGGTCTCGATGCCATACATGGGGTGCGGAACCGCAAACGGGCGGTCGCCGGGGCCGTCTTCGGGACGTCCGAACTGGGGGAGGGCGTCGAGTTGCGCCCGCAGCTTGCGCGCGGTTTCGATGCCGTCGAGCAACCCGTCGGCGTCGCTGTCCGGGTTGTCCGGCGACGTGTTGAAGAGGCGCTCCTCGTCGTCGCGCAGCCCATCGCGGTCTCTGTCCACCGCGGCCCCTTCGAGCAGGAGGTGCGCCTGGCCGGCGCTCTCGAGCGCCGTTCGCAGCAGAGGCACGTTCAAGACGCCCTCGTGCTCGCTGCCCGCATAGACCAGACTGCCGTGTTCGAGGTAGTGCTTGGCAATGCAGGGAACCGCGGCGCTGAGATTCTCGAGCGGATTGACGATTTCGTAGAACCCCATGTTCACGGCTTCCCCACAGATGCTGCACGTCTCCAACCCGAACGCCATATGCGCGAGACGATACGGTTGGGTCGGAGACACCTCTCCCGGAAGCGCGTCGATCGCCGCGGACAGTTTCAACGCCCAATCCACGCCGTCCGATATGCCGTTGTTGTCCTGATCCGCCCGATTCGGATCCAGCCCCAGCAGCAACTCCTGAGCGTCATCGAGACCGTCGCGATCGGCATCCGTCCACACATCGAGCGGGATTTGGTGCGGATTCGGCGAGGCTCCGGCCCATGCCGCGGGGGAGAACGCGCCGAGAGCGACGAACGATGCCGCCATGGCCAGGCTCTGGCGCAAGACGCGACGGATTCTCGGACTGGATCGGACGAACGGTTTGCCGGGGCGCAGGCCGTTGCGCTCGCCGGTGAGACAGGCGCGGTGCAGGCGCCGGTAATCAGGCAGCAGGATGGGTGTCACCTGACATCGCGGACACGCCCAATGGAACAGGAGACGCTGGTCCTCGCGTTCGAGCGCGTTGGGGCGGTACCCGTGGGCAAGGTAACTCTCGATGCAACACGAGGGATAGCCGAACAGCCATCCTTCGAAGCGGCGATCGTTCAGAGTGCGATCGAGAGACCGGCCTTCAAAACGGGCGGAATAGAGGTCGAGACAACGCGACTCGGTGCTGAACACAAGCTCTGCAACCGGGTGTCCGGAACGGGTTGTGCGATGGATCGTGCGCCAGCACAGGCCGCACCGTTCGAGGGCGGCGTGGATGTGCGAGCCGGCTGGGCCCTCCCAGCGGCTCAGAGGCTTGAGGCCGGCGGCCGTGAGCTGCGCCAGGTAGCGCAGCTCGCCATTGAAATCAAGCTGTGACATAATAGCTCCCTCCTGCCGCGCCACGGCGCCCACTTCGCACTCCGACGCCAGGGCGCCGACGCGTCTCAGCGACGCGCCGGGGAGGCTGCGTGGTTCAGGCGTCGCGCGCTCCAGGGTTGTGTTGATGCAGTCTACTCGCCGCGCTGTGCTTTTCAAGGGGGCAAGCCCGGACACCGGCAGTTCCATGAACCGAACTTTGGAGGGGGGACGCCTGCGGTGCCAGGTTCATTCCCACTGAGCAGTTCAAAACGGAACAGGTGGCTTTCCTTGAACCGTGGTTCCGTAGCCGCGGACGTGAGTCCGCGCCATCTCGCTCCGTCAAAAGCAGAAATCAGCGCCGACTCACGTCGGCGGCTACAAATCGGTTCATGGTCTCCGTGCGCATTCGACCGCTGAATGTCAAAACTTTCCATGAATCGCCTGCACAAGTCGTTGATAATCAACAAAAGGGGCAACCCGAACGTCCAACGCGCAACGTTCAACATCCAACTTTTAACGAACCGCTTCGTTGAACGTTGAGCGTTGGAAGTTGGGCGTTGAACGTTCCCCGGTTCATGGGTTCAGTGCGCATTAAACCGTTGAATGTCAATGCTGCCCATGAACCTCAAGAAGCGCAACTTGCTGATAATCAAAGAAGGCATTCTGAGGCTCATCAGAACCGCTGACAGTGTCGGAAACGGAGTTGCGTTTGGCGGCTGCCGCAATTAGCGTCATTCTCTCTTCCGTGCCTGAAGCGAGGGTGAGGCAGGGCCCGCCCTGACGCTCGGCGGGAGAGTTCTTGCGATTCGATTCTGCAAATCACACATATGAAAGCGCTGGTGAAGAGCAAGGCGGAGCCGGGTCTGTGGCTCGAGGAGGTTCCGATGCCCGCGGTTGGGGTGAACGACGTGCTGATCCGGGTGGATCGGACAGGCATCTGCGGCACGGATTTGCACATCTACAAATGGGACGCCTGGGCGCAGAAAACGATACCCGTCCCGATGGTGGTTGGACACGAGTTCGTGGGCGAGGTGGTGTCGGTGGGCGCCAACGTCGCGGATTTTTATCCCGGCGACATCGTGAGCGCGGAGGGACATGTCGTCTGCGGACGCTGTCGCAACTGCCTGGCGGGGCGTCGGCATCTCTGTCGCGAGACGCAGGGCATCGGGGTGAACCGGCCCGGTGCGTTTGCGGAGTACATCTCGGTTCCGATGACCAATGTCTGGCACCACCAGCGGGGCATCGACCTCGACATCGCGGCGATTTTCGATCCGTTTGGCAACGCGGTGCACACGGCGCTGTCGTTCCCGGTCCTGGGCGAGGACGTGCTGGTGACGGGGGCGGGTCCGATTGGCGTCATGGCGACGGCGGTTGCCCGTCATGCAGGCGCGCGGTTTGTCGTAGTGACCGATCTGAACGAGTATCGACTGGATTTGGCGAAGCGGATGGGGGCGACGGTTGCGTTGGACATCCGGAAGGGCAATTTGGCCGAAGTGCAGCGCGAACTCGGGATGAAAGAGGGCTTTGACATTGGCCTCGAAATGTCGGGCAATCCGTCGGCGTTCCGCGATATGATCGGCAATCTGTGTCACGGCGGGCGGATTGCGATGCTGGGCATCCCGCCGGAAGAAATGGCGATCGACTGGAACAAGGTCGTGTTCAACATGCTGACGATCAAGGGGATTTACGGACGCGAGATGTACGAGACCTGGTACAAAATGACCGTCATGCTCCAGAGCGGGCTGAATCTCGCCCCCGTCATCACCCATCGCTTCCCGTGCGCCGAGTTCCAGAAGGGCTTCGAGACGATGCTTTCCGGCCGTTCTGGCAAGGTGATCCTGCACTGGAAGTGACGCCGCCCCGAGATAACCACTGCGATCGGTCTGCCATGCACAGTTCCATCCAATCCCATGTCGAAGCCGAGTTGCGGTTTATCCGCGACGCCGGCACTTACAAGGGCGAGCGGGTGATCACCACGCCTCAAGGGGCGAGAGTCGCCGTCGCCGAAGGACGTCCGGTCCTGAACCTCTGCGCCAACAATTACCTTGGCCTGGCCAATCACCCCGAGGTTGTCGCCGCCGCGCGGGAGGCGCTCGATCGATGGGGATTCGGCCTGTCGTCGGTTCGTTTCATCTGCGGCACGCAGGCGATCCACAAGGAACTCGAAGCGCGCCTGAGCGCCTTTCTCGGAACGGAAGACACGATTCTCTATTCCTCATGTTGGGACGCCAATGGAGGCGTGTTCGAGACCTTGCTGGGTCCCGAGGACGCGGTGCTTTCCGACGAGTTGAATCACGCGAGCATCATCGATGGCATCCGTCTCAGCAAAGCCCAACGGCACCGATATCGCAACAATGACCTGGCCGATCTCGAGGCCAGGTTGGTCGAGGCTGCCCAGGCCCGCTTCCGGCTGATTGTGACGGACGGCGTCTTCTCGATGGACGGTTCCGTGGCCGATCTGCGCCGCCTGTGCGACCTGGCGGAGAAGCACGGCGCCCTGGTGATGGTCGACGACTCGCACGCGGTCGGGTTCATGGGACGCACCGGGCGCGGCACCCACGAGCACCACCAGGTGATGGGCCGCGTCGATCTCCTCACCGGCACTCTGGGCAAGGCCCTCGGCGGCGCCAGCGGCGGCTATGTGAGCGGACGCCGCGTTCTGGTGGAACTGTTGCGCCAGCGCTCGCGCCCATACCTCTTCTCGAACTCCGTCGCCCCGCCCATCGTGGCCGCGTCCATCAAGGTGCTCGAGATGCTCGAGGGCTCGACCGCCCTGCGCGACCGGCTCGAATGCAACACCCGCTTCTTCCGCGACGGACTGTCCCGGGCGGGGCTCACGGTGCTTCCGGGCACCCATCCCATCACGCCCATCATGCTTGGCGATGCCGCGTTGGCCGGGCGTTTCGCGGACGCGATGCTGCGGAAGGGCGTCTATGTAATCGGCTTTTCCTACCCGGTCGTCCCCAAGGGCAAGGCCCGCATCCGCACGCAGGTCTCGGCGGCGCACACCGAGGACGACCTGGCGTTTGCCCTGAAGGCCTTCGCCGAGGTCAAGGCCGAGCTGAGCCTCTGATCCCAATCTGCGCCTCGACTTCGCCCCCAACTCTGATAGGGTGAGAGCGTGAGTTTCGTTTCCGCATTGGACACGCTGCCTCTGACGAGCCTGGTCGACCGCGCGCGCACAGCGCCGGAGAGCGCGGTGCGCTCGAGCCTCGCGCGGACCACGTTGTCCCTGGCCGACTTCGCCAATCTCATTTCGCCGGCTGCGAGCGGGCATTTGGAGACTATGGGGCGCCGGTCCCATGCGCTGACCGTCCAGCGTTTTGGCCAGACGATCCGTCTGTTCGCCCCTCTGTACCTGTCGAGCGAGTGCGTCAATAACTGCGTCTACTGCGGCTTCTCGCGCAAGAACACCATTCGTCGCGTGACGCTTTCGGTCGATGAGGTCGTCCGCGAGGCGCGCGCCTTGAAAGCGGAGGGGTTCAGAAACATTCTTCTGGTTGCGGGCGAGCATCCCAAGTTTGTTTCGAACCGCTACGTGCGCGACTGCGTGGCCGCCGTGCACGCCGAAGTGCCCAGCGTCTCACTCGAGATCGGCCCGCTCGATGTCGATGCCTACCGTCATCTGGTCGAGGCTGGGGCCGATGGTCTGGTCGTCTATCAGGAGACCTACGACCGCGCTCTGTACGCTTCGCTCCATCCCTCGGGCCCAAAGCGCAATTTCGACCGCCGCCTCGAGACCCCGGAGCGCGCGTATGCCGCCGGATTTCGCCGCATCGGGATTGGCGCCCTCTACGGGCTGGCGGATTGGCGGGCGGACGCGTTGAGTCTGGCCGCGCATGCGCTCTACCTGCTGCGCCATTGTTGGAAAGCCTATCTGACCATCTCGCTGCCGCGGTTGCGACCATGCGCCGGGGCCTTCCAGCCCTTGACCCATCTGGGTGACAGAGACCTGGCACAACTGGTCTGCGCCTTCCGCCTGCTCCTGCCCGACGTCGGTCTGGTGCTGTCCACGCGCGAACCGGCCCGGCTGCGCGACGGCCTGATCCCGCTTGGCATCACGCTGATCAGCGCGGGCAGTCATACCGAACCGGGCGGGTACTCCGGAGCCGGCCGCGAGAAGACGCATGTGACGCGAGGAGGGCGGATGTTCGAGTCGGTTCATGATCCGAGTCAATGGACCGCGGCGCCACCGGGAATCACCGACGCCGACGTCCAATTCGCAATCGCCGATCAACGGTCGGCTTCGGAGGTCTCGGCTCGACTGCGCGACTTGGGCTATGAACCGGTCTGGAAGGACTGGGATTCGGCGCTCACTCCTTCGAGGAACGGGGAGGGAGAGGGAGGAAGCAAAGAGGAAAGGGGGAAGGGCGAAACATGCGGGGCAAAGGAGATGGCATGAACAGCGGTGTTGTGTCTGCAAACGGCCGGCCCGTGACCGTGGCGCTGCCCTGCACGATCGAACAATTCCTGATCGCCCGTGACCTCCCGCCGCGCACCGTCGTGGTCGAGCAGAACGGCGAAGCTGTCGCTCCGTCCGAATTCCCGCACCGCCCCGTGTGCGACGGGGACCGTCTCGAGATCATTCGGATCGTGGCGGGAGGATGAGTCGGCCCACCGGAGACGCCCAGGCCCTGATACCTGGGCACCCTGGTCGACGCGGAATGTCCGAACCTGGTCTGGGCGCGAGACCGACTGGGCCGTTCACGATCCAAGCGTGAACGCCGGCAGCTTGACGATCGCCCCTCCGCGCAGGGCTGACTGATGGGCGCAGAGACCGACGCAGGTCCAGTTGGCCGACTGTCGGGCGTTGGGGAACGGGTCCCGGTTCTCGGCGAGCGCGGTGGCGAACTCGTGTGCCAAGTGGGGGTGACTGCCGCCGTGTCCGGCCCCCTGAGTGAAGCTCAGGTGCGTCTTCTTGCGCGAGTCGTAGACGCCTCGGGTCGTGTAGCGGGCAATCGTTTTCGGCAGGCGGCCGGCGAAATCCGGGCAGCGGACCGGCTTGGGAATCTTGGGTTCGGGGAGCTTGGCCGTGTGGACGATCAGCGGCTCATGCTCGATCAGAGGCCACTCGACAGTCTTCTTGCTGCCGTAGACATCGAAGCTCTCGCGGTATTGCCGGGCAACATCGAACAACGACCGGTAGATGCGCGCGCTCAAGTCCGATGCGCGGAACTTGATATGCGTCGTCTCGACCGCGAACGGCGAGTCGTAGCACCGGATCAACTCCTTGCGGATGGTGCCCGATCCGAAACAGGATACGTACTCTGCGTCCAGCCGGAGCAGCCCGGCAACCGGCCCGACGCAATGTGTGGCGTACCACATGGGGGGCAGCCCCGGCCAATAATTCGGCCACCCGTCCATGTCCTGTTGGTGGCTGGCCTGCAGGAACTGGATTTTCCCCAGGTCGCCCTTCTCATAGAGATTCTTGATGAAGAGGAACTCGCGCGAGTACACGACCGTCTCCATCATCATGTATTTCAGGCCCGTCCGGCGGGTCAGTTCGACAATCCGCCTGCAATCCTCGATCCGCGTGGCCATCGGCACCGTGCATGCCACGTGCTTGCCCGCCTTCAGCGCCGCAATCGCCATCGCCGCATGATCGGGGATGGGCGTGTTGATGTGGACCGCCTGGATGTCGGGATCGCGCAGCAGGGCCGCGTAGTCGGTGTAGCGCCTCTCGACCCCGAAATAATCCCCGACGGCATCGAGCTTCGCCCGCGTGCGCTGACAGATCGCGTGGCAGGAGGTCAAGGGATGGTTCTGCCAGATCGGAATGAACTCGGCGCCAAAACCGAGACCCACGACGGCAACATTGATTCTTTGGCTTGCGCTCATAGAGATGGGCTCGACCCTGCCAGAAAAGATTCCCCGGAGCGAGAAGGAATTCGATCTGCTCGACATTTGCCCACGGTTATTTCATTTAAATTCCTGAAGGGTTGCTGTTGTTGAGGTTGTAAATAACGCTTGTCAATTGGCGTGGTTTGGTGCGTAGTAGGCGTGCGATGATCTCGACAAACCACCAACTGTTCAGTGCCGATCCGCCCGTTTCCTTTCTCAAGAATCTAAAGGTTCGGGCTCTGGAACCGGAGGAATACCAACGGGCGGGCGAACTGCTCGACCGCGAACACTATCTGGGCGACGTGCCTCAGGGACGCCAGTTGCTCCAGGCCGTCGAATACGCAGGTCAATGGGTGGCTCTGCTCGATTGGGGGCCGGCGACCTGGAAACTCGCTGACCGAGAAGAATGGATCGGCTGGACCCCCCAGCAAAAAGCCCAACGCTTGGGCCTGGTGGTGCT
>MWFF01000163.1 GCA_002071485.1 Verrucomicrobia bacterium ADurb.Bin006
TTCCCATGGCGCGGACCCGCCCGGGCGGGCAGTTCTCGGAATTTTCGACGCACCCCGCTTAGGCGATGATTTGGGCGAGCACAGAGGTGTTGCATCCGCCGCCCGTGTTTGCAGACTCCTGCGTGGATGTGCACAGGCGCGCAAGAAGAGGGGCACGTCGCGCACGAACGGTTGTCTGAAGCGCGCGGCCGGGCCATCGCATCGGCGAAACTGGCCTTGAGCCTGGCCGAACTGCTGCGCGCCGGGACCGGCATCCCGCAGGCCCTGACGGCCATCGCCGCCCGTCGGCGCCAGGCGGGGGACGCGCAAGCGGCGGTGTTCGAGCGCATCGCGCTGGCGGTGCGCGAGGAAGGGCAATCGCTCGTGCAGGCTGTCTTCGAGGAAAAGCGGGTGTTTACGGAGCGTTTCCTCGCCATTCTCGCGTTGGCCAACCTCAGCGGGCCGCTCTTCAAGACCTTCATCGAACGTCTGCGGCAGGCGGTTGGGGACTTCAACGCCCTGCCGCCGGATGCACTGGACGATTTCCCGCCCATGCAGGACGAGGTGCAGGAGTTCTGTTTCTTCCTCGGGCACCTGGCCAACGAGAAGGCTTCGCAGCCGGAGGTCCAGCGCTGGCTGCCGCGTGTGTTCACCCACAGACTCAGGCTGCAGGCGACGCTGGTTCTAGGGCGCTTCTACGACCAGGGGTTGCTGCTGTCGGAGGCCTTTGCCCGGACTCCGCCGTTCAACGATCCGGAGATGGTTTTGGCCGTGCAGGTCGGCGAGGAGATCAACCGCGTGGGGCGCGAACTGATCGAGTTGGCACGATGGCTGGCCGAACGGCGGACTCTCGAAGAACGGCTTCGACTCACCGACTTCATAGTGCCAGGCCAGAATCCCGCACAGGGCCTTGCTCGGCCAGATGTGGCGGCCAAGGCACAACCGCGCTTCCAGGAGGAGGCATGAGAATCCTGTCGGCCCGAAAGGTGTTTTCTGGTTGGGCGTTTTATTCGTGTTGGGGCGCTTTATCGTTGCCGGACGGTTCGAAGGTGTGTTAAGGACATGCGCGAACCGAAGGCATGAGCGAAGCCAGCGCTAGAATAGGAAAAGTCAACCGCCGCATTTTGGCGGTGTTTTGGGGCCTGTTCGGCGTGGCCTGCATCACGCTCACCCTGAGCGATTGGTTTCGCCAGACCAATCTCCTGCCTTACTCGGCGCTGGTGGGGGTCTGCTTCCTGGCGGGCGCGATAGTTTTCTACCTGGGATCGAAGATAGGACGCGTGGCGATCGGGATTCTTGTGGCTCCGTTGAGCGTGCTTTGCTTCGAACGGCTTCTGTCGCTCCATTTTCAGCGATATTACGGACCGTTTTTCTGGGTTTGCTTCGTGATCCTGGCGTTCGGGTTTTACACGTGGGTTTTCATTTTCACCGGACTGGACCGGGACACGCTGCGCGGGCGCTTTCGCGACAATCATCATCACCACTCCCGATGAAGGCAGGCGTCGTTCCGCTGGTGGGCGTGCTCATGGGCAGCAAGTCCGACTGGGATGTCATGCGGCACGCGCATGACACTCTGAGCCAATTCGATGTCCCACATGAGTGCCGGGTCTTGTCCGCACACCGCACACCCCAACAGACGGCTGAGTACGTGACCAGCGCCGAGGCCCGAGGCATCGAGGTCATGATTGCCGCCGCGGGCGGCGCGGCCCATCTCGCCGGAGTGGTTGCGGCCCATACTGTCCTGCCCGTTCTTGGCGTCCCGATGCAGACACCCTCGCTCAATGGACTCGATTCGTTGCTGTCGACCGTGCAGATGCCCGCGGGCATTCCGGTCGGGACGCTGGCGATCGGGAAGGCCGGAGCGGTCAACGCCGCGTTACTGGCGATTGCCGTTCTGGCCGGGCACAGACCCGAACTCCGGGACCGGCTCCGCGTATACCGGGCCGACCAGGCGCGCAAGATTCTGGGCGAAACGCTGAGCTGAGCATCCTGAGCAGGTCAACACTCGCTCGGGCCAGCCCGCAGACCCAGCGAGCACCAATCAGTCAGACCAAATCCAGTCTTCCCATGAGGAGTCCCCGTGTTCCCCCGCCCTTCTCTCCCGCGCCTCGCTCAGTAGAATCCCTGACCCATTTAACGCAGCACAGAAACTTGACCTGTCTGCAACATGTTTCACCGGTCAAGGATTCCAAGAAACATCAGGGCTAGGGCATACGCCCCTTGGTGAGCGTCTTGACCCGGCAGAGGGACGTGCCCGAGGTGAGGTACAATGTCGAGCCGTCATCGCCCCAGGCGCAGTTCGCAACGGGTTCGCCCGTGACGATGGTTCCCAGGTGCCTGGCGTCAGGCGCCAGCACCAACACACCGCCCGGGCCTGTCGCAAAGAGGTTGCCGGCAATATCCACCTTGAGCCCGTCAGGCAACCCCGCACGCCCGGTGAGCGAACTCGCGTCGAAAAAGACCGTGCCGGCTTCAAGTGTGCCGTCGTCCTTGAGCGGATAGGACATGATGACAGGGCGGGCGGGATCCGAGACGGCCACGTAGAGCGTCTTCTCGTCCGGTGAGAGCGCAACGCCGTTGGGGAAGGTCAACTCTCGGGTCAGGAGGACCACCTCCCCCGTGCGTCGGCGGAGGAAAACCCCGTTGAACATGAGGTCCTTATTCGGATCGTCATTCAGCTTGGCCAGCCCGTAAGGCGGATCGGTGAAGTAAAGATTTCCCTTCGAGTTGTAGACCAGGTCATTCGGGCTGTTGAATCGCCGGTTGAGGTAATAATCGGCCAGGATCGTCAGTTTGCCGTCGCGTTCGAGTCGCGCCACCACGCGATCCCCGTGCATGCAGATGACCAACCGCCCATCGGCATCGAAGGTCAATCCGTTCGAGCCGGGTTCCTTGCCTTCGTTGCGGGCGCCTGTGTAACCGCTCCGGTAAAGGTAATCCCGCGTGCCGACTGACTCTTTCCACTCGAAAATCACATTGCGCGGCACATCGGAGAACAACAGGGTCCTGGTCTTTCGATTCCAGACGGGCCCCTCCGCCCATTCGAATCCGCCCGCCAGCCGCTCGACCTTGGCGTCCGGTGAAATCAGGGTGTCGATCGACACGTCGTGCCGCTCGATGGCGCCCACGCTGGGATACACTTTGCTTGCCGGCTCGATCTTCTTGCTCTTCCTCGGCGAGGAAGCGGGGACTTCCTTGGGCCAGGACGCCTCTGCCGCCAACGAGGCTGCCGATAGCACGAGACCGAAGCACACGACAGTCAATGCAGGGAACGTTGCGTTCATATTGAAATCGCGCACGGAGGATCAGACCCAGCGCATCGAGGGTCAAGGCAAAAGCCGGGCAAAAGCCTGCATCCCACCGCCAATTCATGAAGGCGGAAAGGCTGGAGGGGGGCGACTCGTCCCCCGACGACGGGCGTGAAGGCGATGTCTGTCGGCGATGAGGCCCTGCCTGCCCTGCCTCCATCCCAGATGCCATGATCGATCCCAGGCCCCAAGGGCGATGTCACCACCCGACACTGACCTGCAAATTCCGCATCTTCGCCAACTCACCCAACGCACCCAATCCCCGCGGCGGACGCGCCATATCCCGCCGCCGCGGCCCAAATCCGACCCCAAACTCCCGGAACGCCTCGTTCACATGGTTCACATGGTTCCTGGAACCTGGAGCCTGGGAAACTCGGTCACCCGGATATTCGTGCAACCGTAAGGAACAAGAGTGAGTTCTTCGATCGGTTCCTTCGAGGATTGGAGTTCAGGGCGAACTTCCTGGGCCCATCCGCGTTCGAGCTGCCAGCCGGGGAGCCGCCGGCCTTTGACTTTTGCGATCACCCCGGCCCCCTCGGGAGAGAACGGCTTGTCCCCAACGGGCCGTTCCTCGAAGGCGACACTGGTCTCCGGACGGCCTTCGTCCACCACGAGACCGTAATTCCACGGTGTCGAAGGACGGACCTCGAAGTCGCCGTGCGGGAGATCGCGATGGGGCTTGTCCGCGTTGACGCGGGTCCAGGTTTCACCCAGTTTCAATGCGTAGACGAGGGGGCCGCGTTCGAGGGCGACGGCCTGGTTGTATCTTCGGGTCGCTCTGACGGGCATCGGGAACCGGAGCTCGATCGCCACTGATCCTTTCCACTCCTGATTCAGGCGATGGAAGGAGCCGGCCTTGAGGCGTTTGGCAGGGCCGGCGCCCACGCGCACCGTGGGGTTTTCGGCCCAGGCGGGCACGCGCAGGGCCAGAGGGAAGCGGGCGGGCTGTTCGGTGGAAACGACGAGCCGCACTGTTTCGCGGAAGGGATAGTCGCCTTCGAGCGTCACCCGAACGGGCTGACCTCGCACAGTGAATCGCGCCGTGCTCGGGGCATACGCCACTGCAGCCAAGCCGCCGTCCGGCATGCGCATCCAGAGATGGGCCGCAAACTTGGGCCAGCCCTGATGCATGTTCGCCAGGCAACAGCCGTAGTTTGGTTCGAGTCCGTAGATGTTGGACTCCGGACCATTGGTGGACCACATGTGCTCGGGGTTGATCATGCACTGGACCTGGTTGGCCTGTTGCACGTACTGGTGAGCCCACATGTCCGGCGTGAACGTGGCCGGGAGGGCGTTGAATGCAATACGTTCCAACCGGTCACCCAACGCCGGGTCGCCTGTCAGCGCCAGGGCAAGTTCGAGGGAATACAACGCTTCGACCACCGCGCACAGTTCGGTCCCCTGCGTGGGGCTGCGTCCGGCCAGGCATTCGTCGCCGCTGAACATGCCGTTGACCTGGCCGTGGCACCGATCCAGGATGCGCAACATTCGCTGCGTATGCCCGCGGTCGTCCTCGTCGCGCGACAGCCGCCATGCGAGAGTGTGCGCCTTGAGCGCCATGCCCGTATTGACCACGTGCTTCTCCCACGTCCAAAGCCCGCGCCGGGGCGTCGGCGAGAGCACGTCCTCGCCCTCGAAGAACGACTTGTAGTCGAACCCTTGCGCCCGGAGCTTCCGGGCCAGGTCAAGAAGCCACGTCTCACCGGTCTGCTCATAGACGTAATAGGCCGCGATCAAGCCTTCGAACCACCGGAACCGGCCCCAGTTAAACAGCGGTGAGCGGTCAAGAACGCCATGAACCGCCTTCAGATTGCTGACCACGGCGCGCAAGACGGCGTCGTCGCCGGTCGCCTCGTGGTATTGGACGAGCACTTTGTTAACGAGCAGGATGGCCCACAGATCGTACGCCTTGGCGGACGCATCGACCGGATAGGGGGCGTACCAGCCATCCGGACGCTGCCCATCGAGGATTTGCTTGACGCGGCGCCTTGCCTTGGCCTGAAGCCCTTCATCACCGAGAGTCCAGGCCAACGGAATGAGGCCGTCGAGCCAATAAGGCGCCCTCTCCCAGCCCTCAGCTTTCCCACCGAACCACTGGCTTTGCGCGACGTCGGGCCAGAACTCATCCAGGTGCCCGCTCAAGCCATTCGCCTGCAATTGGAGTTGACGCCGCAGCCAACCCGCGGGCTCGATCGATCCCAGCGGCAGCGGCCGGAAGGCCGGCTCGGCCAGGCCGGAGGCGGCAGCGCCCTTGGCGGAAGATGGCGCGGCGATCCCGACGCGGCTCAGCGGCGCGGCAGCCAGCGTGGCGGTTCCAAGGGAGACTCGGGCGAGAAACGTGCGGCGTTGGATCGGTGATTTAGGCATGGATCGAGGGATCTGATGGTTTGGCTGCGCCAATCGCGTGTGTGCGGTCGGCTTCGGTCTCCGCTCGATTGTCCATCTTCAAAAAGGAGAATCGGCGGCGATACAAGTTCACGGGGCATTTGTACCGGGAGAGCGCGGCGTTTGACAATGCCGAAGGCTCGGGTGTCTCTTCCCGCATCCGATCCGCGGGGCCAGGTGGGCTTTCTCTCGGCAGTTCTCATTTTGGCCTGGGCCTCCGGCAAGAACCGGCTGAAGCCGGGACACCCAACTACGTCCGACGCTTCGGCGCGGTGTTCGGTGTGCCGCCTTCAGGCGGGTCGTAGCCAAAATGAGAACCGCTTGCTTTCTGTTTGGCGTTCTTGACACTCCGGGCTGCACCTGCTCGCCTCGGGGGTTGTGACGCGCGGTTGCAACGCAGAACGTCCGATTCAGACAGACGCGCCCTGGCCGGCGACCGGCCTGGCGGGCGGAGCGCCGAGCACGCAGCGAGAGAGAGAGAATCCACGCGTGCTCGAGATCGAGAATCTGCGCATCGAGTTCGAGACCGGCGCCCAGCCCGTGCCGGTCTTGGACGGCGTCTCGCTCGACATCGGGTCCGGCGAGACGGTCTGTCTGGTCGGCGAAAGCGGCTCCGGCAAGACTGTCACGGCCCTCGCCATTGCCAGGCTCCTGCCTTGTCCGCCCGCCCGCTATGCCGGTGGCAGAATCCTTGTGAACCGACGGGATGCGCTGCGGATGTCGGCCAGGGAACTGCGGACTATTCGGGGGCGCGTCGTCAGCTACGTGTTTCAGGATCCGGCCGTTGCGCTGAACCCGGTCCTGCGCGCCGGGGCGCAAGTCCTTGAAACACTCGCTCTGCATCGTCCCGAGGCGGCTCACACCGACGAAGTCATCAGCCTTCTCCGCTGGGTCGGCATCCCTGCGCCCGAATTGCGCATCCGCGACTATCCGCATCAGCTCTCGGGAGGGATGCAGCAACGATTGATGCTGGCGATGGCGTTGGCATCGCATCCGCGGCTTCTGGTGGCGGACGAACCGACCACCGCGCTCGATGTGACGGTCCAGGCGCAGATTCTCGAACTGCTGCGCGCACTGCGTCGGCAATTGAACATGAGCATCCTGCTCATCACGCACAACCTGGGCCTGGTCGGGGAGATCGCCGATCGCGTCGTTGTGCTCTATGCCGGTCAAATTATCGAGGAGGCGCCGGCCAGGGAGTTGCTGAGCCATCCGCGGCATCCTTACACTCGCGCGCTGATGAAGTCGGTGCCCGAGTTGGGCCGGGACGTTCCGCGCCTCGAGGCCATTCCCGGGAGCGTTCCTCGTCTGGGCGACTGGCCGGCGGGGTGCCGGTTTCATCCGCGTTGTCCGGTTGCGCGGCCTGGTTGTTCTCGAGAGGCGCCCGCGTTGGCGAGCGTGGCGCCGCACCAGCGGGTCCGGTGTCCGTTCTGGGACCACGCGCCATGAGCCTGCTTTCGGTCCGCAGTCTCAGCGTCCGCTTTCCGGTTCTCCGCAGCTGGTGGCGGGCCCGCGCGCTCTTCGTTCACGCGGTAGACGATGTGAGTTTTGAGCTTGCGGCGGGCGAGACCGTCGGTTTGGTCGGGGAGAGCGGGTGCGGCAAGACAACGCTCGGCCGCGCTGTTGTGCGTCTGATCGAGCCGACGGCAGGCGCCATCGAGTTTGGAGGGATCGATCTGGCCTCCTTGAGACCCGGGCAACTGCGTCCGGTCCGTCGGCGATTGCAGATGATCTTTCAGGATCCTTATGGTTCGTTGAATCCGTGTCTGACCGTCGAGCAGATCATCGGCGA
Source organism: Verrucomicrobia bacterium ADurb.Bin006 (assembly GCA_002071485.1). Taxonomy (GTDB): domain Bacteria; phylum Verrucomicrobiota; class Verrucomicrobiia; order Limisphaerales; family J093; genus MWFF01. The sequence goes on from MWFF01000163.1 coordinate 7,465, forward strand.
AGCCTTGGACATTCACGGGCTGGCCCGGACCCGTGAGGCCCTGCGGGCGCGGGTAGGCTTCCTTCTCGATCATGTGGGGCTGGCTCCCGCCGACGCACGGCGCTACCCACGCGAGTTCAGCGGAGGGCAGCGTCAGCGGATTGGCATCGCCCGCGCCCTCGCTGCCGAGCCTCAGTTGATCGTGTGTGACGAGCCGGTCAGCGCGCTGGACGTGTCGGTTCAGGCGCAGATCGTGAATCTGCTGCACGACTTGCAGCGGGAGCACGGGCTGGCGTACCTGTTCATCGCCCACGATCTCGCGCTGATCGAACACCTCAGCCGGCGAATCCTCGTCATGTATCTCGGCCGCGTGGTCGAAGCCGGCGACACCAAGATGATCTGCCGCACACCGGCACACCCTTACACGCAGGCCCTGATTTCTGCCGTTCCACGACTCGATCCGGTCGCGAATCGACGCCGCATTGTGCTCACCGGCGAGGTTCCGTCCCCGATCACTCCCCCTTCCGGTTGCGGCTTTCATCCCCGCTGCCCGATCGCTGAGCCCCGGTGCGGACGCGAGGTCCCTGCCCTACGCGAGATTGCTTCGGGCCGCTGGGCGGCGTGCCACCTGGCATGGGGCGGAAATCGAATGGCGACGACAGGAGGCGTCGTGTAATGTGTGGGGCCATGATATCGAGATTTCGGGAATCGGACGCAAAGGGTCGTTGGGGCGAGGGAAGTCGGCTGACGGTTGCGAGCGCCGCTGTTCTATGGCTGGCGCTGGGCATTGCAGGAAGTGGGCGCGCGGATGTTTGGATCAACGAGTTTGTCGCGGACAACGAAAATGGCCTGCGCACCCAGGCGGGTGTGGCGGCGGACTGGATCGAGCTGGCCAACGACAGTTCCCAGCCTGTCGATCTGAGCGGCTGGCATCTCACGGATCGGGCTGATGCCCCGACCAAGTGGCGCATCCCGGACGGCACGATCATCCCGGCGAACGGTTATCTCGTTGTGTTTGCCGACAGTTCCGCGCATTCGATCACCAACAACGAACTGCACGCCAACTTCAGCCTGTCGGCAAATGGCGAGTATCTGGGGTTGATTCGACCTGATGGCGTCACCGTCGCGCACGAATTCGCACCGGCCTTTCCGCCGCAACTCCGCGATGTCTCGTATGGGCGCGGCACCCCGCGCGAGAGGGAGTGGATCGGCCCCAGCACCCCGGCGCGCTATCGGATTCCCAACGCCGGGGGAACCGCGCCCTGGACAGACGCGGTGGGCGCCCTGGGTTTCAGCGAGACGAAGGGGGCATTCACCGTGCGCTACTACGAAATGCGAAACGACATTCAGAACGTCGATGCCGCCGAGGCGATGGTCGCCGACAGCAGATCATGGAAGACCGACGCAGCATATCCCATCGTCGGCCAGTACGACACCATCGACTTCCACGCGAACTCGGCCTCCGGCTTCTTCACGGAGAACGTCCTTTTCCCGAACCACTCCTTCGCCGGGCAGGACAAGGACTGTTTCGTGCTTGTGGCGGAAGGGGCGATCCACGTGCCGGCTCCGGGCCTGTGGACATTTGCCGTGGGAAGCGACGACGGCTTCCGCCTGCGAATCAGCGGACACGGCGTCGACTTTGTATCCGAGTACCTCACGGGGCGCAGTTTTGACACGACGCTCGCCACGTTCAATTTTCCCGTGGCCGGCGTTTACGATTTGCGCCTCATTTACTACGAGAACCACGGCGGGGCGAGCGTCGAGTTCTCGGTTGCCCAGGATTTCCAGGCGAGCCTCGTGCCTGGGCTCTTTCACCTGACCGGCGATCCCGCCGGGGGGATCCTGCACGCGGGGGCCATTGGATCGTTCGTGCAGACGGACATCGGCCCGGCGATGCGGGGCGTGAACGCCCGCGTCGACGCCGAGTGGCTCTTCACGATGGACGAATCGCCCGGTCTCGACGACAGATTCACGCTGTCGGTGCGGAGCGCGGACGGTTTCGTGGCCTCGCTCAACGGGGTGACGATTGGCGCGCTGAATGCGCCCGACAACCTGGTCTGGAACAGTACGGCGGCGTCAGCTCGACCGCTCGAAGAGGCGGTTCAATGGGTGACGTATGACGTGCCCGTGTCGAGTGTGTCGGCGGGCACCAACATCCTCGCGATCAGCGGGCTGAACGACTCGGTCGACGATCCGAACTTCCTGATTGCGCCGCGGATTGCGAGCCGCAGCGCGGAGAGTATCGCGGCTTACTTCAAGGAGCCAACGCCGGGCGCTGCCAACGGCAGGGCCTACGCGCCGCCCACACCGGTCGTGACGGCCAGCGAGCCGCGCGGCTACAAGACGAGCCCCTTCACCGTGTCGCTCGTCTGCTCGAACACCACAGCCGAGATTCGCTATTCGCTCGATGGCAGCGTGCCGGACACGAATTCCCTGCTCTATGCCGGCCCGATCAGTGTATCCAAGACAACGACGCTTCGCGCGGCGGTTGTGGATTCGGACAGCGTGCGGCAGAACGTGACCACAGTGACGTGGCTTTTCCTCGAGGACATTCTCGAGCAGGGCTCGACGCCGCCGCCGGGTTGGCCGGCCAGCCGGCAGGTCAACAACCACGTCATGGAGTATGGCCTGCGTCGTGAGATCGTGACGAGAGATTCCGCCCGCCTGCGAAACGGAATGACCAACGCCATTGCCTCGATCTCGCTGGTGACCGACCTCGACAATCTGTTCAGCTCTCAACGCGGCATCTACGTGAACCCGGGCAACGACGGCATCGCGTGGGAGCGGCCGGTGTCGATCGAACTGATCGATCCCGTGCGCGGGGGCGAATCGGAGTTTCAAATCGACGGCGGGCTGCGGATTCGGGGAGCGTACAGCCGCAGTTCGGGCAATCCGAAGCACTCGTTCCGGCTCTTCTTCCGATCGGCCTACGGTCAGGGCAAGCTGCGGTTTCCGCTCTTTGACGACGAGGGGGCGTCCGAGTTCGACAAAGTGGATTTGCGGACGTCGCAGAACTACTCGTGGGCGTACGAGAACAGCAACAGGGAGACGTTTGTGCGAGAGACCTTTTCACGCGACTCGCAGCGGGACATGGGGATGCCCTACACGCGGAGCCGCTATTATCATCTCTACATCAACGGGCAGTACTGGGGCCTGTATCAGACCCAGGAACGAGGCGACGCGGACTATGCGGAGACTTACCTCGGCGGCGACGCAGAGGACTGGGACTGCATCAAGACCAGCCAGCCAGGCTACACGACTACGGCAAGCGACGGCACCTTCGATGCTTTTTACGCCTTGCACAACATCGCCATCAATCAGGGTTTCACCGGCGCCTACGCCTCCAACTATCAACGCGTCAAAGGTCTTAACCCGGACGGCACGCCCAATCCCTCGTACCCGGTCTATCTCGATGAGGACAACCTGATCGTCTACATGCTGACGGCGCTCTATACCGGCGATCCCGACTCGCCCGTCTCGATCTGGGGCAATTTCCCCAACAACCTGTATGGCCTGTTCAACCGGCTCCATCCCGATGGCTTCAAATGGCTTCGCCACGACGCCGAACACTCCCTCGGGGCGCACGGCAGCTATGGGGTCACGGCCGACACGACGACCGCGGGCGCCAGTTTCACGACTCGAGGCAATTTCAATCCCGCCACCCTGCACCAGCGGCTTTGCCAGCACCCCCGGTATCGAGACCGCTTCGCCGATCTGGTCCAGAAGCACCTCTATGGCGACGGCGCCCTGACGCCGAAAAACGCTCAGCAGCGCTTTCGCAACCGCATGGATGAGATCGATCTGGCCATCATCGCCGAGTCGGCGCGCTGGGGACGGGGCAAGACCCGGGATGCCACCTGGCTTCCGGCCTGCAACGAGGTTCTCAACACCTACCTGGCACAGCGCCGCGACATCGTAATCGCCCAATTCCGCAACCGCGGATGGTTCCCGTCGATCGACGCGCCCGGCTACTCGGTCATGAACAGCGAGGTGCCCGCGGGCGAGGTCGTGCGCCTCTTGTGCAACACCACCTTCTACTACACAATCGATGGCTCGGATCCGCGCCTCGAGGACGGCAGCATCAACCCGTCCGCCATCGAGGTCAAATCCAGTACCGGTCCCACCGGACCTCGGCAGGTCGTTCGGCGCGGAGCCGAATGGCGCTATTTCGACCTCGGCACGGAACCGGCGCCCGCGGCGCAACTCGACTGGCGCGACCCGGATTTCCCAGATGCCGATTGGGCGCGGGGGCCGGCCATTCTCGGCGTTCCCGGCACCTCACCCGCCAACACGGTGGCCACGCGCACGCGCCGTTACGTCAACGGGGTGTCCGCGCCCCAGGTCACAACCACCTACTTCCGCCACTCGTTCATCCTCGACTCGACCAATGACGCCCCGAATCTGCTGATCGACATCCTGCGCGACGACGGAGCGATTGTCTATCTGAACGGCGTCGAGATTCTACGTGAGGCGATGCCCCCGGGCCCCGTGACTTACGCCACGTACTCGAGCGCCGTGGTCGGCCCGCCCGACCAGAACACCTACTTCAGCCGCTCGGTCAATTTCGCCCACCTGCTGCGGCCAGGCGCCAACGTCGTAGCCGCCGAGGTTCACCAATGCAACGCGGGCAGTTCCGACCTTTATTTCGACTTTGCCCTGACGATCCCGGGCCAGCAGGCGCACGTCTTCGCGGAGATCGCGGTGAGCAAAGACATGACCATCAGGGCGCGCGCCCTCGATGGGACTGAGTGGAGCGCCCTTTCGGAGAATGTCCTCAGAGTCGAGCGCCCTCCGGTCAACTACACAGCCCTGCGCGTCTCCGAACTCATGTACGCGCCTCCGGCGCCGGACGACGAGAGTCCCTACGTCAGCGACGACTTTGCCTGGATCGAACTTTGCAATGCCGGCGCGACGCCGCTCGACCTCGAAGGCGTGCGATTTGACGACGGGATCTCCCACACGTTTGCGCCCTGCGTGCTCGAACCCGGCGCGCGCCTGGTGCTGGCCGCCAACCCGGACGCTTTTGCCACGCGGCACCCGACCAACTCGATCCACCTTGTCGCCTGGACCGGCGGTAATCTGGCGCGCGGAGGCGAGACGCTCGAACTGGTGGATCCGGACGGACACACGATTCTGACATTCGCCTACTCGAGGTTCTGGTATCCTGAGACCTTCAACACGGGGCGCTCCCTCGTGGCGGTGGACCTCGCCGCCGCGGAACCGCTCTGGAGCACCCCTGACAACTGGCGCCCCAGCAGTGCGCTGCTCGGCACGCCCGGCCTGCCCGAGCCTCCCGTGTTCATCGAGGCGCGTGTCGCCGACACTCGATTGCATGCCTCCGCGATCGGAATCGATAGAACGTCCGAGCTCTGGTTCTCGGAAGATCTAGAGACTTGGAGCCTGTGCGACCCCGCCGCCTGGTCTCAAACAAACGGCCTCTTCACCGTCGACCTCGAGCATCCGTCGCTGATCGACCGGACCCGATGCTTTTTCCAGATTCGAGTCCCGCAATGATCAGAGCAGACCCGACAACGATGCGATGGCTTCCTGGCGGACCGACAAGACCGCTCGCAGGTCGGCCTGTGCCTTCTCGAGTTGGCTTTGTTGCCGACGTCGTGCTTCCTGGTACTTGGCCAGCGCGACCTTGAGTTCCGCACTCGAAGCCTTGGCATCGACCGCCTTCTGCAGCGCTTCCTCTTCCGCACTGGGCGCGGGGAGCAGGCCGGCAAGACCCCGGTTCGCGCCGGGGCCCGCCTGACCTTCGGCTCCCTCGCCACGACCGCCGCGCCGGAACATTCCGGCCAACATCCCCATCCCGCTGAAGGCGGTATCCCGACGGGCCTCGATGACTTTCTGGATGCGTTCCCGGATCACGTCCCATTCGGCGTCGTCATTGATCTCAAGTCGATCGCGATAGCTCTGCAGCAGGAAGTTCTGGATTTGAGAAGGGTCAAAACCGCGCCAGCCGGCTCCAGGCGCTCCGCCCCCCGTGCCGGAGGCAGGCTGAGCAAACGTTGTCCCCGGCGCCCACCAGCAGACGACCGTCAATACGAGGGCGGCGAGAACGAATCGAGGCACAACGCTGGGTGTTTTCATGGCCGCACTATGGGTCGGAACATGGAGAATGTCGAGCCCGACGTCGAGCCGCATGGACACTTGGTGCGACCAGGCGCGCGCAGTGCGCCCTGATCGGAGACTTTCCATTTCCCAATCAAGGCGCGGTTTTGCTTTTCTAACCCGCATTGCAGTTATCATGCGAGGTCTGATCGCCCTGTGCACCGACGGGTTGCGAAAGATGGGTTAGCCAGCATTTCTCAGTTCAGGACGCCGGGTGGAACTCGACCTCGAGCCGCAGAGCAGTCGATGGCCCGGCGTTGTGCGCGGCGAACGGGTTCGCGGCTTGGCTCGGCACGGCGACCACCCGGCGCCCGGACGCACTGTCCGAAAGGCCGCGCACCTGAATAACGGAGACCTTGCCAGCGGCCAAGGTCGCCCGGGCGGGGAGACAGAGGTCGGACGATTTGGGTATGAAGACAATCCAGGCCTCCTCAGCCAGCCATGAGTTGTCCGTGCGCCCGGATGCGAATCTCAGAGGACCGGGCTTCTTGCACACCGGGGCCTCGGAGCCGTTGACATCCGGCGGACTGGCGTGGAGGAAACTACCACCAGAAACTGGGCGTGTCGTAGGTGCGAATGACCATTCTCGGGAACTTCCGCCACTCGGCATGACCGTCGAGACAGAGGATGTTGCCGCCCGCCGGTATCCGCCCGTTGAGGTGTGCCGCCCGATGGTGCTTGGTCCAGCCGCCGTCGACGCTGGTGTAGTTGTTTCTCGATCGATCCGCCTGATTGCTGCCGCTCGAGAGGGTGCCGTCAGCGGCGATGACTCGCTCGCTGGCCCCGGGGTTGTAGAGCGATCCATCGCTCATTCTCCAGGGCGCTGGATTCAGCGACTCGGTGATGTTGGTGGCAAGAAGCCGCCCCGACCCTTTGAAGGCAACGGCGTACCCGATGACCCGGTAACCACCGACGCCGTCGTCAGCCAGTTCGTTGGTGACGCCGGTCGAGAAGCTCCAGAGTTCGTCGTTGTCCTGTTGCGAAAAGCCCGGGCAGTAGAGGATTTTCCGGTTGCCGCCGTTGCGAACAAACGCATTGGCCGCGGGAACCGGCAGGTCCCAGGGCCAATAGGCGCCGGCACAGTCCGGGAACTGATCGCGGTAGTCGTTCGCGTACATGAGGATCGCTATCCCGAGCTGGCGCATGTTGCTGGTGCACTTGATCTGGATTGCTTTGGACTTCGCCTTGGACAGTGCAGGAAGCAGCATCGAGGCGAGAATCGCGATGATCGCAATCACCACCAGCAATTCGATGAGCGTGAATGCGCGCCCGCGCCGGGCCTCGAGGGCCCGGGCGGAATTGGGCAGGGATGAGACGGAACGCATGGGCGGAGGGCGGTTGAGGTTCAGGTCTTGAGGCTGCAGAATTGGCGGTGCGGCGACTCCTTGACGGGCTCGCAGGGATCGATGATGGCGATTCGCCGTGTGCGCTCGGTCATCACAATAGTTTCTAAATTCTAAATGCAACCAAGTATGTCCACCACAGACCCCCGGTCAACCCCCGATTCCGCCCGCCTCGCCAGCGTTCCACGGTTATTTCATTTAAATTCCTGAAGGGTTGCTGTTGTTGAGGTTAGAAATAACGCTTGTCAATTGGCGTGGTTTGGTGCGTAGTAGGCGTGCGATGATCTCGACAAACCACGAACTGTTCAGTGCCGATCCGCCCGTTTCCTTTCTCAAGAATCTAAAGGTTCGGGCTCTGGAACCGGAAGAATACCAACGGGCGGGCGAACTGCTCGACCGCGAACACTATCTGGGCGACGTGCCTCAGGGACGCCAGTTGCTTCAGGCCGTCGAATACGCAGGTCAATGGGTGGCTCTGCTCGATTGGGGGCCGGCGACCTGGAA